>JARULB010000001.1:0-315610 GCA_029688905.1 Balneolales bacterium ANBcel1
GCAGACAGTATCCGGAACATTCGGGGTGCTCTCCTACTTTATCGGCGCTGTCTTTGGTAACATCACACTGCTCTATTTCGGAGTATTTCTGGTGTTCTTCTTTTCGGTGATCCCCCCTTTCTTCGTTAAGGAGCCAAAGTATCTGGGGCGCTACGGGGAGGATGAACAAGACATCGCCCGTGAAATTGACGGCAAGGAAGCGTCGCCGCAAAGTGTGAATCAGGCATCCCTGTATCAGATCTTGTTCAGTATCCGGCCGTTGTGGGGTTTTCTCATGTACGGGATTTACGCCATCATCAAACGGCTGAGCGGTCTGGAATTTCCGGGGTATTACTTCGAAATGTTTGCTCTGGTCATCACCATATACCTCATCGGAGAGGCGCTGTTTCGGTCGGAGGACGGGAAGACCGGAGAGGAGGCCGGAAAGATCGGGTTCCAGAAAGTACTTGCGGCACATTCGTTCTCCTGGATTGCCGCTCAGAGCATGTTCATCTACTTTTTTGCGTTTGTCGACTACCGGCTGCCGGGCCTATCCGACGAGGGGGTGGGTTCGGTTGTGAACTGGAGCTTTTTCTCGCTCAACCTGGTAGCGGCAATTATACCGGTTCTGATACTGGGTCCGCTTGCCAACCGTTACGGGCGGGTCAGGGTTCATGCAAGTGCCCTGGCGGTCATGGCTGCGGGATACGCGCTGATCGCGTTTCTCGGACAGTCACCCTATGTGTTTTATCTGCTGATGGCGGTTGTGGGCATCGGGTGGGCCTCCATCATCAGTTTGCCGTTTGCAATCATGTCCCAGAAAATAAACCAGGGGCAGATGGGTCTGTACATGGGACTGTTCAACCTGTCGGTCGTTCTGCCACAGCTGGTTTCCAGTTTTGCCGTCGGCGATATCGTACAGGCCGTGGACAACAAATCGATCCTGATGATCATCTGCTCGGTAACCGTGGCCTTTTCTGCAGCCGCATGGTATCTGGTGAAGGAACCCAAAGACGAAATGACCGAGAACCCGGCTCTGCTCGATGAAGAACTGGAGAAAAAAGCGGAAAGTGGTGAAAACCCGTAAATAAAAAAAGAAGTCCGGGCCGCTCTCACGACACCGGACTTTCTTTTTCCTCCTGTTGCGTCAAGAAGTATCGTTGGTTTCGCTGCGGGAACACCTCCCGCAGTGTGACCAAATTCGCTGCGCTTATTTCACGAAAAGCATTTCGCGATAGGACGGAAGCGGCCAGTAATCATCCGCCACCACCTTTTCGAGCTTGTCGGCAATTTCGCGCGTTTTATTCATTTCCGGGAGCACCACATTGGCCAGGTGGGCTGCTTTCTCGGGGATGGTGTCGCCGCCAAGGTCGGCATTGGCCGCCCCGAGCTTGTCAACCTGCGCAATAAGCTGGGCAAGCAGATCATTTACCTGTTTTGCCAGTGTATTGGTTGTGGATACATCCAGGCCGGAGCTCTTGCCCAGATCACCTGCGGCAAGTATTTCATTCAAATACCGGATGGTAGCGGGAATCACCATGGTTCGTACCACGTCTTCGGTGGTTTCCGCTTCGATATTCAGCTTTATGAAATACTGTTCCAGGTAGATCTCGAGCCGCGACTCAAGCTCGTGTTCGGCAAGCACATTATACTTTTCGAACAGTGAGACCGTGCTTTCGGCCGTAAGGTACGGCATGGCATCGAGCGTGGACTTGAGGTTGAGCAGCCCGCGTTTCTTCGCCTCAACCTGCCATTCCTCGGAATAACCGTCACCGTGGAAGAGTATCGCGTCGATTTCCTCAAAGGTCTCCTTCAGAACTGCCCCGAGAGCTTTTTCGAAATCACCTGTTTTCGCAATCTCTTCTTCAAGCAGGGTTGTCATGCCGTCGATGGCCTCGGCCACCGTCACATTCAAAATGGACGCCGGGAAAGAGACAGTCTGTTCGGAGCCCACGGCACGGAATTCAAACTTGTTGCCGGTAAAGGCAAAGGGCGAAGTCCGGTTTCGGTCACCCGCATGCTTCGGAATGTCCGGAAGCACCGGAATACCAAGGCCAAGCAGACCGCCTTCTTTTGAACTGGTGGCGCCACCGTTTTTAATCTGCTCGACGATATCCTCCAGCTGATCGCCCACATACGCCGAAAGGATGGCCGGCGGAGCTTCATTGGCACCGAGCCGGTGGTCGTTTCCGGCACTGGCAATGGATGCGCGAAGCAACCCCTGATGGTCATATACTGCCTTGAGCGTAGCGGCGAAGAAGAACAGGAACTGCATATTGTCATGCGGACTGTCGCCGGGCTCCAGCAGGTTTCCGCCCTTGCTGGTGGACATGGACCAGTTGAGATGCTTGCCGCTGCCGTTCAGGCCCGCAAATGGCTTTTCATGAAGCAGACACTCCAGGCCGTATTTTTTGGCGACTTTTTTGAGGATAATCATCGTCAGCTGCTGATGGTCGGCCGCCACGTTGGCTTTCTCAAATACCGGCGCTATCTCGAACTGACCGGGTGCCACCTCGTTGTGACGGGTTTTGACCGGCACGCCGAGACGGTAAAGTTCCCGTTCGGCTTCGAGCATGAAGGAGAGGATGCGATCCGGAATGGATCCAAAATAGTGATCGTCCAGCTCCTGCCCTTTAGGCGGCTTCGCTCCAAACAGGGTACGGCCCGATGTCATAAGATCAGGGCGACGATAGAAAAACTCCTGGTCAATCAGGAAATACTCCTGCTCAAAGCCTCCGGTCGAGTTTACCCAGTTGACATCCTCTATGCCGAAAAGCTTCAGCGCACGCAATGCCTGCTTGTTGAGGGCCTCGGTTGATCGCAGAAGCGGAGCTTTGAAATCCAATGACTCCCCCTTCCAGGAAGCGAACACCGACGGAATACAAAGCGTGGAACCATTACCGTTTTCGATAATGAACGCCGGAGAGGTAGGATCCCAGGCGGTGTACCCGCGCGCTTCAAACGTCGGGCGCAGGCCGCCACTGGGGAAACTGGAAGCATCCGGTTCACCACGCATCAGATCGTTGCCGGAAAACTGGGTGATCGCGCCTCCACCCTGATTCGGTGTGATGAAACTGTCGTGCTTCTCCGCCGTTGCACCGGTGAGCGGCTGAAACCAGTGTGTGTAATGTGTCGCCCCTTTTTCTGATGCCCATTCTTTCATAACCACCGCAACAGCATCCGCAACCGTTTCATCCAGGGGCTCATTGTCACGTATGGTCTTCTTCAACACCTTCCAGACAGATTTGGGAAGTCTCTCCTTAAGCGTATCGATGGACAGGCAGTTCTCACCGAATATCTCCGAAATATTCATATCCAGCTTGTTTGAACCGTTTCGGGCCAGGAGGTTCTCTTCTGCTTTTCTGACTGCTTTCAGCGCATCAAATCTTCTATATGTTGTACTCATCAATCACATTCTTTTAGGTTTTCGGTTGTACTCACGTTGGTGACGCTGACACAAGATAAATTATTAATGCAAAAAATCCATAATTATTTAATTAAATGATATCAACTGACTAATTTTTTCAATCTAATTGCCTTTTTTATGCATATAAATCAAAAAAGCGCTTACAACCTGGAGAAGGGACGCATCTTTCTGTCTTTTCCGTATTTTCCGCTACATTAATTTTTTTTATAGCTCGGATTTCTATGAATTTTTCTGTCTGGATAGAAGCGGCACGCCTTCGTACCCTTCCGGCTTCACTCGTTCCTGTAATGACCGGTGGGGCCCTGGCCTGGCAACACGGACTTTTTAACGGATGGATTACCTCCGTCGCACTGTTTTCCGCCATCCTGATTCAGGTTGCCACCAACTTCGCCAACGACTATTTCGATTTCCTGAAAGGTGCCGATAACGACGAACGCGTGGGTTTCACCAGAGCCTCTTCCACCGGAGCCGTCGCCCCCCGTACCATGCTTGCCGCCGCTTTTGTCTCTTTTCTGATGGCGTTTCTGCTGGGACTTATTCTGGTCTCACATGCCGGGTGGCCCATCCTGGCCATCGGCCTGCTTTCTATTGCCGCGGGAGTGCTTTATACCGGCGGACCCTTTCCGCTTGCCTATAACGGCCTGGGAGATGTGTTCGTTTTTCTGTTTTTCGGCCTGGCAGCGGTTATGGGAACCTATTATGTAAACACTCTTGAGTGGTCTGCCGAATCCTTTTGGGCCGCTGTTGCCGTGGGGGCTCTCTCCACCATGATCCTGGTCGCAAACAACTACCGGGACGTCGATACCGATCGCAAAGTAAATAAACGAACCCTGGCCGTGCTGCTTGGAGAACGTTTCTCTCGCTGGCAGTTTCTCGTTCTTATGATGCTCGCTTTTTCCATCCCCCCGCATTTTTATTTCCGGGAATCCTACCCCCTCGTTATTCTGCTTCCCATGATCCTCCTGCCATGGGGCGTTCTCCTGGTACGTGCATTCTGGCGGGAAACCGACAAGGCCGTCTTTAACGGCATACTTGTGAATACGGCCCGACTGATGACGGCCTTCGGCCTTCTTTTTGCAACGGGTATCGTCCTTTCGTAGTTTTTTACGAACCCGGCACCCCGTTATTCCTCCCGATGAGCAAGGAACTGACCCTGTACCGATATCGCCTGCCGTTTCGCATATCGCTGCGGAATGAACAAGGCCTGACGCGTCACCGCAACGGAGTGATTCTTGGCGACGGAGAGGCTCTGTGGACCGAAATCGCACCTCTTCCCGGTTTTTCCACCGAATCCCTGGACGACTGTGTGTCATTTCTGATGAAGAACCGGGAATCTGTGCAGCGACATTTCCGGAGTCAGAGCCTTGGAGAGTGGCTGCAGGATGACTTCATTGCCGAAGAGTTTGCTGCACTGCCATCGGTGCGCTTCGGCCTCTCCATGCTGGCCGCACAGCAGCAGGCGTTCTCATCGGAGCTGCCCCTTTACGCCCTGTTAACTCGTACCCATTTGCCGGAGCATCCTCAACTACTCCGGCGCCCTGATGCTTCTTGTGGTGAGCCCCCTTCACATGACCCCGCTGCTGACGCCCCTGGCGGCCGGGAAAACGTATCTACATCCGCCGGCCGGCACCGGTCACCCGCCGGAGGGGAGCATGCCGGACAAGCACCTGCACACATCACGCATGCCGGTCATGTTGTGCGATGCAACGGAATTGTCGGCCAGGATACTCCGGAAAGAATGCTGCAGTCTGTGAAGGCGCTCCAAAATGGCGGCTTTACCACCATCAAATTAAAACTGCCACCCTCGGTTCGAGAGGCGCTGGATCTTTTCCGCACCCTGCACCAGGCTTATCCCGGCCTTCGCTTCCGGCTGGATGCCAACGCCGCGTTCTCCCCGGACGACGCGGCCCGGCTTCTGGAGGGGCTTTCGGAATTCAGGGGTCCCCGCCACCGCTCTTCCACGGAGCCCCCTTCCGCTCCAATTGAATACATCGAGGAGCCGTTGAACCGGGGCAGTTTCCGGCAGTGGAACCGGTTGCGAAGCTTCGGCATCCCGATCGCCGCCGATGAAAGCGCCCGCACCGCAGATCAGATCTCCCGGCTGCTGGAGGAGGATGCTGTCGACGCCATCGTACTGAAACCGACGCTATACGGTTCGGCACAGGAACTGCATGGTCTGGTGGATCTCGTCAGAAATCACAACTACGCCCGTTGGTCTGACGGCAAGACCCGACCGGTGTCGCTGGTCGTCTCTTCAGCGCTTGAAACATCCGTCGGCCGCCAGCTTCTTGCACATCTGGCTGCCTGTGTGGACATGGTTCTAAAACCCGAGGCCCACGGCCTGGCAACCGGCCACCTGTTTGAAGCGGATTTCACGCTTCGGACACATCCGGAGGGTGTCGCGCGCGGTGCAACTGCCTCATCGCACAAATCCGCTGCTTCACTCACCATCGAAGAACCCGAACCTCCCAATCCCGAGATAATGCTGGCGGCAGAACCCGGAGTCGGCATGCGCCCCGTACCCCAAAACCGGTGATGAATACTTCCCGACACACATATCACTCTGACTCGATTTTCCTGACCGACGGCAACAGCACCGTTTATTACCGCGATCTGGCTGTGATTGCGCACCGCGTCCGAACACATACGGAGTCCGCCGACTCTCCGGTGATCGCCATTGATACTTCCGACCGCTTCCAGGCGATTCTATGGATGGCATCTTGCTGGATGGCGCACCTTCCCTTCGTGCCTTTCCACCCGGAAGATCCCGCACCACTGGGAGCCTTTCAACCTGATCTCATCGTGTCGCCGCATGCCGTTACAGCTAATCCGGCCGCAATAGCCTTTACTGAGCTGGCCAGGCCGACTTCTCACGACGATAGGGATTTGGGTCGCGGCAGCACATTGCCCGGTGCGCCTACTTTGTCCGGAGTCTCTTACAAGCTCTATTCTGAACGCGTGCAGGCGCACGGCACCCAACAGATCCCCCGTGCCGACACATCCGGGTTTCCGGGTGTGTCAGAGCTTCACTCCCACCCCGATCGTGTGTTTTGCGGACTGCTCACATCCGGCAGCTCGGGTCTGCCAAAGCGGGTTCCCCTGTTGCGCAGGCAAATGATCGCCGCCGCCGCAAATGCCGGCTTGTCGTCTGCTTCAACCGATAATGTCCCGGCAGAGTCCCTTTGGGGCCACCCCCTGCCCCTGTACCATGCCGGGGGCGTAGCCATCGTATTTCGGGCGCTGTTGAGCGGCACAGGGATTTTTTTATGGGATGGGTTTGATGCCGGAACAATTCTCAGAGCGCTGAAAACAAACCGCGCCATCAGACGCATTTCCCTGGTTCCGACCATGCTCAAGCGGCTGGTGGATGAAGCCGGGCGCCGGGAGTCTCACCCTATTCATTCGCTTGACTGTGTGCTTGTCGGCGGAGGCCCCTATACAACGGAGCTGGAGGCCCGCGCCCGCCGGCAGGGTTGGCCGGCGGCGTTCAGTTACGGAATGACCGAGACGTGCGGACAGATTTCAGCGCAAAACCCGGATGGAAGCAGTCCGGCAGGCTCTGTAGGGCGGGCGCTGCCCGGCCACGAGGTGCAGATTACCGATCGGAGAAATCAGCTCCTGCCGTCGGGTGAAACCGGCATACTGCAGGTCAGAGGCCCGCAGGTATTCGATGGTTATCTGCCGGAACAACAGCTATTGAAAGCATATCGCCCGGGTGGTGAAGGCCCGGAGCCTTCCCGATACCCGTGGTTCGAGACCGGCGATTATGCGAGACTCGACTCTGATGACCATCTGTTCATCGAAAGCAGGAGAACGGACATGGTTGTAACCGGAGGGTTGAACGTACCGGTGGCGGATGTGGAAGCTGCGCTCGCGGGCATTCCCGGTGTCAGGGACGCCGCAGTTACGGGTCTGCCCGACGAAGAGTGGGGACAGATTCTGGTGGCCCTGGTGGTTGCGGATGGAGAGATTTCAGCGGAACAACTCCAGCAAACGCTCGCCGGACAACTTCCTCCCCACCAGGTGCCCAAACGGCTGTTCCTGACCGACCATGTACCGCGATCGTCTTTGGGAAAAATCCGGCGCGAAAAAGTGAGGCAGGAGGCTTCCAGGCTGCATCGCCGGCGGTAACAGCGCGCCGACTTTTCGCAAACGGTGGTGCTATGAGAGTCCGGCCCGCTTAAAGATTACATCCACATTTTTTGTGTGATGGTTCAGGTCGAACGCCTCTCCGATCTCCTTCTCGCTCAGATGGGCCGTGATGCCTTCGTGCCGCTCCACCAAATCCCGGAAGGCCTTCTTCTGTTCCCAGGCTTCCATGGCGAGAGGCTGGACCAGGTCGTAGGCGTTTTCACGCGACAATCCCTTGTCGATCAGCATCAGCAGCAGGCGTTGTGAAAAAACCACACCGTGGGTCTTGTCGATGTTGGCCTTCATATTTTCGGGATAGACGACCAGCTTCTCAACCACTCCGGCAAACCGATGCAGCATGTAGTCAAGCAGGATAAGCGCGTCGGGTATGATGATGCGTTCGGCGGAAGAATGGGAGATGTCGCGTTCGTGCCACAACGGGATGTTTTCAAAAGCCGTGACCATGTAGCCACGAAGAACTCTTGCGCATCCTGCGATATTTTCGGAACTGACGGGGTTCCGCTTGTGCGGCATTGCCGAGGAGCCCTTTTGCCCCTTACCAAACCGCTCCTCCACCTCGCGGGTCTCGGTTTTCTGCAGGTGCCGAATTTCAACGGCGATTTTTTCGAGGGTGGAACCGATAAGTGCGAGCGTTGACATGTAGTGGGCGTGGCGGTCGCGCTGCAGAGTCTGAGTGGACACCGGAGCGGCTGACAGGCCCAGGATCTCGCAGGTGTGGGCCTCCACTTCCGGAGGGATATTGGCAAACGTACCAACAGCGCCTGAGAGCTTGCCGAACTCCACATCTGCAGCAGCCATTTCGAAACGCTTGAGGTTTCGCTCCATTTCGCTGAACCAGAGCGCGCATTTGAGTCCGAAGGTGGTCGGCTCGGCGTGCACACCGTGAGTACGGCCCATCATGACCGAGTACTTGTGTTCCAGGGCTTTCTCCCTGAGTACCTTCAGAAACCGCTCGAGGCCTTCGCGTATAATGCGGTTGGATTTTTTCAGACGCACTCCAAGAGCGGTGTCCACGACATCGGTGGAGGTCAGGCCATAGTGAACCCACTTTTTTTCCTCACCCAGCGACTCCGACACGGAGCGGGTAAACGCCACGACATCATGCCGGGTCTGCTCCTCGATCTCATGGATTCTCGCTACATCAAATGTGGCTTTCTCGTACAGCCTGTCTACATCGGCTTCCGGAATAATTCCAAGCCGGCTCCATGCCCGGCAGGCCGCCAGTTCGACCTCCAGCCATGCCTGAAACTGTTCCTTCTCAGTCCAGAGCGATGCCATTTCTTCTCGGGAATATCTTTCAATCATACGTCTGTTATTATTCGGACAAGTTTACGGGGCCGGGTTCTGCGACCCTGACTGATTCCGGTTGTGTTTGTCCGTCTTATCATGTTCATCACTATTATCATGCGCTTCCGGCGCTTCCGGCGCTTCCTGATCACTCAGCACTTCCACTTCCACTTTGGTAAGGCGGTTGTTATCCATCTCCATGACTTTAAGCTGGAGCTCCTTGAAGGTGACGGTCTCCCCTTCTTCCGGAATTCTTTCCAGCAGATAATAGACCAATCCTCCCAATGTTTCATACTCATCCTCGTCCGTGGTCAGGTCCATGGAAAGGATGTCGGCCATATCATCCAGGTCAATTTTGGCATCAAAAAGATAGTTGCCGGATTTGTTTCGCGTATAGAGCTCAACCGGCTCGGTATATTCATCGGTGATTTCACCTATAATTTCTTCAAGTACATCATCCAGGGTAATGACTCCTTCCGTTCCGCCGTACTCATCCACAACAATGGCAATATGGGTTTTCAACTGCTGAAACTCGCGCAGCAGATCATCCAGCTTTTTTGTGGTTGGGACAAACAACGCCTTTCGGGCAAGTGTTTTCCAGTTGATCGTCGCGCCACCAAGTTCGCTTTTTATATAGGGCAGCAAATCCTTGGAGTGGATAACGCCGATAATATTATCCAGGTCGTTTTCATAGAGCGGCAGCCGCGACACCCCCTTTTCCCGGATGATGTCCAGTACCTCCTGCAGGGTATTTCCGGTATTGATCGCCGTGATATTGACCCTTGAGGTCATAATCTCACGAACATAGGTATTGCCGAATTCGATAACATTTTCAATGATTTCCCGCTCGTCGCCATGAATTGATCCATGCAGCTCTCCAACTTCCGCTATCGTCTTCAGGTCGTCCGTTGAAATGGCATCGGAGGGGCGCGGGATACTTTTCTCAAGAAAACGGGTTCCCTGCGCAATCAGCCGGGCCAGCGGTGCCAGGATGAAAAAGAAGAAATAGAGCAGCCAGCTCAGTTTTCTGGAAACGGCAAGGGGCCTGTTCAGGGCAAGCAGTTTGGGCGTTATTTCCGCGAGAATCACAATGGTGATGGTCAACACCACCACTTCTATGGTGAAGATCAGAAGCTGTGGCAGTCCAAACAGCGCAATCAGTCTGCCGGTGAGTACCGCAGCTCCCACAGCGGTGATGATGTTCGCGAACGTATTGCCGATCAGAACTGTGGCAAGCAATTGCCGGGGGCGTTCCAGCATATGAAGCACCCTGGCGAGGGCACGGTCCTTCTTCGCCTCCTCGATGGTGCTGCTATCCACCTTCTTGTCGAGAGAAAAGAAGGCCACTTCCGCTCCGGAGAAAAAGGCGGAAAAGATGAGGCCCAGAACGATGACAATTACCAATACAAGAAAATCAGCCGGATTGACCAGCAGGGATTCAAAAGTACCGGTATCAGCGACGGCCTGGAATCGGTCCGGAAGAATCATTGCCTGAAACAACAGCGGAATAATCAAAAGAGTGCTGGTATCGTTGGGTTATGGATGCACCGGCATTTCACATTAACCGCATCTTCAGCCGGATCTGTCGTAACGGGTTAACAACAGATGGCAAGATAAGGATATCCGGTGAGCCGGTATAGCCCAAACTCAATTTTCTTGCCGCCATTTTTCCAGTAACACTTCATGATGTCAGCCCGCCCTGCTGACTGATTCAGAAGGGCAGGTCATCGTCCACATCCACAATCTCATCGCTGGTGTTGGCGCCTTCCTGCCTGCTTTGCTGCTGCCGGGCCTGTCCGGAGGAACCTCCTCCCTGGTCACCTTCTCCCCTGCTGTCCAGCATCTGCATGCCAAGAGCCTTGATTTCCGTGGTGTACTGCTTCTGACCGTCTTTGTCCTCCCAGGAACGCGTCTGGATAGGCCCTTCAAAATAGGCCTGAGAGCCTTTGGTCAGGTATTGCTGACATATCTCGGCCAGCCTTCCCCATACAACCACTCTGTGCCATTCCGTTGTCTCCTGCCATTCGCCGTTTTTATCCTTGTAACGGTCGCTAGTCGCGACACTCATGTTGGCAACAGCGGTATTGTTTTGAGTATAGCGAACCTCAGGGTCTGCTCCCAGCCGACCGATGATCATTGCTTTGTTAAGTGATCCCATATTGTTATCGATTTATCTCTGATTTACTTTTTAAAAACAAGACACTCCGGACCGTCACTCCTTACACTTACAATATTTGCTACATATCGCCTTTCTGTTGGATATGGAGACAAGAAAAGACATGGCAGTCCACACTGCGTATGGTACCGATTCCGCACCCCATATTCAAAAAAGATTGCTGTCGATTCCATCACTCCCGGGAAGGCGCACCGGCCATGCGGGTTGTAATATTCCGGAGAGAATCAACCACAACATTCAAGGCAGAGTGGACCGGCTGCGCAATGATTCAGGAATACCGGCCGGTTTTCTCCATTTCCATCAGTTTTTTAATCCTGAGCTGCGTATCCGGATGGGTGGAAAAAAGCTTACTCATGCCCCGGGCCGAAAACGGATTCACCGGAAACATGTGGGCGGTAGACCGCTGGGCCGTTTCGGATGCCTGCATCGGTATGCGCTCCACAGAGGCCTGAATTTTACGCAGCGCGCTGGCCAGGCTTTCGGCGCTCCCGCAAATTTCGGCCCCTACGCGGTCCGCTTCAAACTCACGGGTCCGGGAAACTGCGG
This sequence comes from Balneolales bacterium ANBcel1, assembly GCA_029688905.1. Lineage (NCBI taxonomy): Bacteria > Pseudomonadati > Balneolota > Balneolia > Balneolales > Balneolales bacterium ANBcel1. The sequence continues at coordinate 11,568 of JARULB010000001.1, forward strand.
CCTGCAGCATGGCGGCCGCCAAAGGCGCCAAAATAAGGGTCAGCAGCAGGACGATCGGGTTGGGGCCGTCTCCGCCTCCGCGGCCGATCGGCAGAAATATGGCAAACTGGGCGATCATGGTAATAGCACTCACAACCGTCGTAACAATCGTCTGCGTGAGGATATCGCGGTTTTTGATATGGGCAAGCTCGTGCGCCATAACCCCTCTCAGCTCTCTCTCATTCAGGCTGCGAAGGATCCCCTGTGTTGCCGCCACCGCAGCATGGTTGGGGTTGCGCCCGGTGGCAAAAGCATTCGGCTGTTCCTGGGGAATAATATACACTTTGGGCATTGGCAGGTTCGCCTTCTGCGAAAGCTCCTCGACCATATTGTAGAATTGCGGGGCATTATCCCTGGTAACCTCTTTGGCACGGTACATCTTCAGCACGAGCTTGTCGGAATACCAGTAGCTGAATCCGTTCATCATAAGTGCAAAAACCAAAGCGATGACCATCCCGGTCTGCCCGCCCAGCAAATTACCAATGAACAGAAACAGAAGGCCTACCAGCGCCATCAGAAATACAGTGCGAACAGAATTCTTGAGCATCTTAACTTTCCTCCAATCAATTATTACCAGACTTGTTTTCCGGAGTATAACTTGCCGGAATGCAAAATTATTATCCGAACAGAAAAACACCCGTGAGCCGGGAAACATTTCGTTTTTTACAGTTTAATAATCTCTTTTTTTTTATTCTGCAGATGGCAAATGAAACCACTGCCGGCATCGTATGTACACGGACGCGGCCTGACCCGGGCGCTCATACCCGAATTGAATCGTGAGGCCGACCGACTTTTTCCACAAACTGCAAAATACAACTTACCATGCGACAATCCGATCAGAAAAAAAACGGCTCCTTCAACCGCAGGGACTTTCTCAAAACCGGGGCGCTGTCCGGTCTGTTTATTGGCTCCGGAGCGTTTGTTACCGGCTGCAGCCCCCAAAGTAACGGCGTGGCACGGCCGGGAGATGTCAAGAATATCATTTTCATGGTAAGTGACGGTATGAGCAGCGGAACCCTCGCAGCCGCCGATCAGCTGCTCCGCCGCAACTACGGCCGGCCCTCAAGCTGGATTTCGCTCTACGAATCGGGAAAAGCGACACGGGGCCTGATGGACATGGCATCGGCCAGCTCCGTCGTCACCTGTTCCGCCGCCGCATCGAGCTCCTGGGGGTGCGGGCAGCGTGTCAACAACGGAAGGGTGAACATGACCGAGGATGGCGAGCCGCTCACACCCATCCTGAAGATTTTCCGGGATGCGGGCAAGGCGACCGGACTGGCCACCACCACCACCATTACCCATGCCACACCGGCCGGTTTTGGTGCCAACGTGATGGAGCGCGGCGACGAGCAGACTATTGCCGTCCAGTATCTGGAACGCGGATATGACCTGCTCCTCGGCGGCGGTCACCGGCATCTGGCTCCCGACCGGCGCGAGGACGGCCGCGATCTCTATGCCGAATTTGCAGAAGCCGGCTACCGTATCGCCAGAACCAAACAGGAAATGCAGCAGGGTGAAAACAGTAAAAAGCTTCTCGGCGTCTTCTACAACGGCCATCTCCCCTACAACCTGAATCATATCAATACCGAAGAGTACCGCCGTGACATCCCAACCCTGGCTGAAATGACCGAGACCGCCCTCGCACAGCTCTCCGGCAAACCCAACGGATTTATCCTGCAGGTGGAAGGCGGACGAGTAGACCACGCCGCCCACGGTAACGACGCCGCCGGCCTGGTTTATGACCAGATCGCATTTGACGATGCGGTCGCCAAAGCGGTTGCTTTCGCCGAAGGGCGCGATGATACCCTGGTAATCATCACCACCGACCATGGCAACGCCAACCCGGGCCTTAGCGGCACCGGTGCCTACTATAATGATAGCGGACCCGCTCTCGACCAGCTCGCCGATTTCCGTTACACCAACAGCTGGATGCTTCGTCAGCTCAATGAAAACAGCTCGGTAAGTAGTATCCGTGAGACGGTTGAGTACGCTTCCGGAATTGCGATCGGCAGGGATGAGGCGGAAATCCTGCGCAAGGCTTTTGCCGGTGATTATCAAAACCTGAACCGGGGGATGAGCCGCCCCGCACAGGTGATGGGGCAAATTTTTGCCAATTACCTGGCATTCAACTGGGTAAGTGGCGCCCATACTGCCGATTACGTTGAACTTGCCGCCATGGGTCCCGGCAGCGAAAAAATCGGAGCGTTTACCAGAAACACCGACCTGTTCCATCTTATGGTGGAACTGGCGGGAGTTCAGCAATACGCTGAGGTATAAGAGGTTACGGGCGCCGATGGAGCGGGGCCGCCGATCGGTTGAGATACCGGTTTTCCGGATCCCTCACATTGGCGCCTGCCACCCGGATATTGCGCTTTAACCCTTCGAATTTCGCCCGCTTGACGGTACTTTTCCGGAAGAGCTCCCGATATTCGTGGAGGTTCAGCTCCTCCCAGTAGTTAATGTCACGGTCGGCGCTCTCCGGCCGTGCGAACAGGCGTTCTTCCGCCCCTGGCTCCGCCCTGCGGTTCCACGGGCACACATCCTGACAAATATCGCATCCGAAAATCCACTCCCCCATCTGTCGGTGGTACTCCTCCGGGATTTCATCGCGCAGTTCAATGGTGAAGTAGGAGATGCACTTGCTGCCGTCTACCTTGTAAGGTTCGTAAATGGCATCGGTCGGACACGCGTCAATGCACCGGGTGCAGGTTCCGCAGTGGTCGGCTACCGGCGCATCGTAATCAAACTCGACATCCAGTATCATCTCCCCCAGGAAAAACCAGGAACCCTGGTGACGGTTCAGCACGTTGGTGTGCTTGCCCAGCCACCCAATGCCCGACTCCACCGCCCAGGCTTTGTCCAGTACCGGCGCCGTATCCACAAACACGCGGCCTTCGACATTGCCGGTGATCTCCGCGGTAAAGGCATACAAATCAAACAGCTTCTCCTTGACGACCTTGTGATAATCATCGCCCAGCGCATACTTTGATATTTTGGGATTCTTCGAATCCACCTGCATGTTCGCCAGTTCGGGCTGATGGTAACTGATCATCAGCGAGACCACCGACCGGGCACCCGGCACCAGCTTTCGGGGATCCACCCGCTTGTCGAAGTGGTTCTCCATCCATTGCATGGATCCGTGCCGTCCCTCCCTGAGCCACTGCTCCAGATGGCTCTCTTCCTGCTCCAGGCGCCGTGCACGGGCGAATCCGACACCGTCGAATCCCAGGCGAAACGCTTCACGGCGAACAAGTTCGGTTCTTCTGGTGATGTTGTTGATGATGCGATCCATAGCACTGCATTTCAGCGGTTCGGGGCGGACGATGAACGGCCATCGTCATGCTTCTCCTCTACGGGGTCCGATCCTCCGGAATCCCCCGGGTCCCCCTCATTCTCTTCGGATTCAGCGGCCGATCTACCATCTGGAGCCGAGATGATCGCATCCCGCAACCGGCGCTGAAAATCCTCCTCATCCTCGGCCAGATCCCGCAGTTTCCACTGCTGAATGCCGACCTGCTGCTTGACGATCTCAATGGAGCGGTCAATGGTCTCGACCACCATGCGGTTCAGTTCCGAATCTTCCTCTTTCAGCAATATCGCGTCAAACAGAATGTCGGCAGATTCATCAATCAGCAGGCGGTTTCGATCGGAAGCCAGGTCCTGCATGATCCCGTTAATCACGTTGAAGGTGATGTCATGGATTGCCTGGCTGATGGTTTGCCTGATCAGCGATCCGAACACCGGAATCTGATCCAGCCGGGCCATCTCCCGGTTCTCCTCGACAGCCAGGCTGATGCGTTCCCGCACATATTCCCGGATGTCTTCGCGGTAGCGGGCGTAGTTATCCGCCGACACCTTCTCCACACGATGGGAAATCCACTCCACCAGATTCTCCTTCTGGGGCATGACCACCTCGCCAACGATGCGATCGACAACGGGTCCGCCGTTTCTGACCTCCTGCTGGATATCGCTCAATATGTTGAGCGTCACCTTGTCCGACAGCTCCCCAATCAATATGCCGTAGTACTTTCGAATAAACGAAAAAAGTGCAGTCTCACTCAGGTCGATGATCCCGCTCTTCTGCAGCCGGTACACAATGGAAAAGATCCTGAGCAGTCGCAGGAAGCGAAATCCGCCCAGCGGGATGCACCCCAGCAAATCATAAAAGTGGATAAACGGGAAAAAAAACCAGCGATGATACACTCTGTGATATATGGCCATCCCCCAGCGAATGAAAAATTCGGTCAGAAAAACCGAGATAAACATCAGGTCGATGAGTATGAAACGCGGGTGGATGGCAGAGGCGTACCAGTCTGTAAAACCCGGCGCGATGGAATAGAGTCCATCACGCAGAATCTCATACTCAAAAAGCCAGTCAAAGACGATCCAGGTCAGGTTCACCACCAAAAGCAGGATCATCAGGGCATCCAGCGCAAAAAAGGAAAAACGGGAATGTGAGCGGTCTTCTCTGTTCGGCATGCCACAAATTACTACTCGGAGTAAACTATCCCAATCTCTTTTTGGAATCTTTTGCGTTCTGTCCGGGCATTTGTATATTAGGGCACTCCTTCCTTGTAATTTAATCACTTAGAGATAAGTCAGGTTGCGCCTGTGAAGCTGTCCGACATGAAAACGAGAAGGAATGCAACACCAACCGTCAACGGCCGGATGGCTACACTGTATCTGTATGTGCAGCTGTTTCCCGGCCGGAAAATGATAACCAAACCCGACATGCATATCATGAAGTCAACCAACAAAATCCTTTCACTGACCCTGATACTCTCCATTACGCTGCTTGCCCACACCGGCGCTATGGCCCAGCAAAACGATGGTTCCGATATCTTTATCGGCGGCGGACTCACCTACGGAGAATCGATCGATGAACTCGGCCTGCAACTTGGAGGATACTACATCTTTAACGAAGACTTCCGGTTCGGCGGTGATTTTATCTACTGGTTTGTCGATTCTCCCCAGGATGCATCCAACACCTTCTTCGAGTTGAATGGCAACGCCCATTACCTGTTCTACCGGGAGGGTGATATCACGCTTTACGGCATCGGGTCGCTTGGTATCCATTACAACAGCTTCGAGGTGACCTTCAACGGCGGCAGCATTTCCGATTCCAACACCGACCTGGCACTTGGCGTGGGTGCTGGAATTGAGTACAATGCCGGTCCGGTGCTGCTTTACGGTGAACCCCGTTTTTTCCTTACCGGATTTGACCAGCTGACACTCTCTTTCGGAGTGCGCTTCGGTATTTAACCCTTGCGGAATTCACGCGCCAATGCTTTTTTTCGCGGCGCGGCAGTGATCTGCGATGCCGGTTCCAGCCGGGATTCCCCAGCGAAGCCCGCTGGCCGGTATCTTAATAAGCGCGAATACGATCCTTCAGGTATTTGTTAAGCAACTCCCTCGCCCGGAAAATGTGCGCCTTCACCGTACCCAGCGGCAGATTCAGTTCTTCGGAAATCTCTTCGTAGCTCATCTCATCCATATGCCGCATCCGGATGACCAGCCGGTATTTCTCCGGCAGGCTCTCCACCGCGTCCCGTATGAGTTTGCGTCGCTGCTTTCTGATGATATCACGGTCGGTTCCGGACGTCTCGTCCGCAATTTCCATCCTCATCTCTCCATCCTTACCAGGCACAGGCTCATCGATGGAGTATGTCTGAAGCTTTTTTTTACGCAGAAAATCGATGGTGTGATTTGTGGCGATCCGGTAGATCCAGGTGGAAAACGCGTACTCCCTGTTATAGGACTTCAGGCAGTCAAACGCCTTCAGAAATGCCTCCTGGACCAGATCCTCCACCACATCCCGGTTCCTGACCATTTTCAGCACATGGAAATACAACGGCCTCTGGTACTTGTCAACAAGCTGCTGATACGCTTTCTGATCGCCGGAAAGCGCTGCCTCCACCAGTGTAATATCTTTTGTGCTGCTGTTGCTCATTGGGTACCTGTCAATAATCCGAATCCTGATTTGATTGAACCGGCCGGAAACTGGGCTAATTATTTCCGCAGAAAATATAGCAAGAATCCGGTATGAATTCTAAGCCGTTTCTGCACTTTCGCCGCCGGGTATCTTCACTTTCACTATCTGGGTAACCGCACTTGCGTTGCCGGATATCTATTCATTCGCTGCCGCTGTTATCAGCTTTTTTTAAGCACCAGAGCAAGCCATTCGTTTTCCTGCCGCGAATCGGTACACTCAAGAGAAGCATAGGCGGGGTGAGCCATTATGGCCGTGCGGTCTCCCTCCAAAATTCCGGAGAGCAGCAGGCGTCCGCCGGGAGCCAGGCGCCGGGTGAGTTCGTCGCCCAAATCCAGCAGCACGTTGCGGTTGATATTTGCCAGGATCAGGTCGAACCGTTCTTCATCCTGAATCTGTTCGGAGGAACCGATTCGAATCGCAAGCCGGCCGGCCACCCGGTTCAGCGCCGCGTTTTCGTTCGCGTTGTCATAGCACCACGGGTCCAGGTCAATGCCGACGGCCTCGGAAGCGCCCAGTTTGAGTGCGCCGATGGCCAGAATTCCGGTTCCGGTCCCCATATCCAGCACCTTGTCGCCCTCTGCCACACTGCCCGGCAGCAGATGCAGCAACAGTCGCGTGGTTTCGTGATACCCCGTTCCGAATGCCATTTTGGGATCGATGGCGATCGCTATCTTGTCAGCAGGCACGGGTTCGTCCGTCCATGTGGGGTGGATGTGGAAGGAGCCGATGGTCTGCGGACGAATCGTCTTCTCCCACTCCTCATTCCAGTTCCTCTCCTCGACGCGCTCTTCCGAAAGGATGCGGCACTCTTCCGGCAGGCCCGAAAGCCACTCTTGCAGCCGTTCCCGCAGCGCATCACCATACTTCTCCGGTGAAATCCATGCCGAGAGCAGGGCCTCCTGCTGTTCAAATGCCTCAAAGCTGTAGTCCAGCAACTCCCCGATCACCAGCTCCTGCAGCTCGTCAGGCACCTGCAAACGGACGTTCAGGTGCGCCACCGGTTTTCTATTGGCGTTCATTCTGCTGTTTTCCGATTCGTGTATAGATGAAATGGGTCATCACCTCACCGACGGCCTGCAGCGTCTCCCGGCTGATGATCTCCATGTTGTCGTCGTGGGTGTGCCAGTATTCCGGGAAACGGACGCCGCCGCTTTCCGGCGGTTTATGGTGGATGATGTTGATGGTGGGGATACCGGCGTCGCGATTCACAATCCAGTGGTCATCGGCAATCGTGGATCCCCTGCGATCGGGGAACAGCTCCTCATACCCAAGTTCGGCCGCCTGTGCCCAGACTTCCCTGACCAGCTGCGGGGCGTACTGCATCGAAAAGCCCTCTTTGGGAAAAACCGCGCCTTCACCGCCGACCATATCCAGCAAAATCCCGAACCGGGGCCGGTAGCCGGGCACCGGCGGATTGGCTGCCCAATGGCGCGCACCCAGGAAGTAGTAGTCCAGGTCGCCCTCATGGCCGTAATCCTCACCGTCAAACAAAATGATATCCACGCCAACGGGCGGGGGATGGTCGCGAAACAGCCTGGCCAGCTCCAGAAGTACACCGACACCGCTGCCGCCATCGTCGGCTCCGGGAATCGGCTCGTGCCGCAAACGCGGATCGCCGTCACGTTCCGCTCTGGGTCGCGTATCCCAGTGCGCCAGCAGCATGATCCTGTCGGTAACATCGGGCCGAAACGAGGCGATGATATTTCCCATATCATAGAGATCCTCTTCGTATCCGACGTGAGTAAAGCGCTGAATGAAGACCGAACGGTTACCTGCATATTTGCGCAGGGTTTCTGCGAGGTACTCCATGGCCTGCGCGTGGCCGGCCGAACCGGGGTTCCGCGGACCAAACGCTACCTGCTGCTCGATAAAATGATATGCCGAATCCGCAGAGAAAGCCGGCACATGGCGGTCGCGGTCAACCAATCCAAACCGGTCATTATCCGCCTCCGAGGAGCACGCAATGGCACCGAAACAGAAGATCAGGGCCGCCGGCAGCAGCACCCGCCATCGGCAGCAGGTAAATGGTTGTAGGTGAAGTGACATGGGAAGTAGAGAGAAATACAGTGAGTATTTCAGCCAGCGGCATTTTCCGCCAGCAGCGCGGCGTTGAAAAGCTGTGGCTCCCGGAAGGCATCCGCCATCAGCTGAACTCCGATCGGCATATTGTCGGCATCGTGCCGGCCGGCCGGAACGCTGATGCCGCAAATCCCGGCAAGGTTGGCCGATATGGTATAGATATCGTTGAGATACATTTGGAGGGGGTCGTCCAGCTTGGATCCCAGGTCGAAGGCCGTTGTCGGTGCTGTCGGCGAGAGGATCACATCCACTTCGGAGAAGGCGTTCTCGAAATCCTGCCGGATCAACCGGCGAATGCGCTGCGCCTTGCCGTAATAGGCCTCATAGTATCCGGCACTGAGCACATAGGTGCCGAGCATGATACGGCGCTTCACCTCCGGCCCGAAGCCTTCGGTCCGGCTTTGCTTGTACAGGCGGATCATGGGGCTGTCCATCGCGTTCAGTTCCTGCTGCAGGGCCGCGGTATCCGTCCCGTTGGCGGTTACGGAAGCCCGGATCGCGGCCTCCTCTTCCTTGAGCTCTTTTCTCACTTTCTTCATGTCGGCCCGGTGTCCGTAACGGATACCGTCAAAGCGCGCCAGGTTGCTGGAGGCCTCCGCGGTTGCAAGAATGTAGTAGGTGGCGATCGCATACTCGAGGTGAGGCAGGCGAATATCGACCAGCCGCGCCCCTTTCTGCTCCAGTTTGCGCGCAACGCCCATCACACGTTCACGAATCACAGGGTCCAGCCCCTCTCCGAAATACTCGACAGGGATGCCCACTTTTATGGCGGGATCGGGTTTCTCCAGCAGCGCGGGATAGTCGGGCACGGGGCGGGCGGATGAGGTGGCATCGCGGGGATCCTGGCCGGCGATTGCTTTCAGCAGAACCGCGGCATCGGTTACATTTGTCGCAAGCGGACCTATACAATCAAACGAAGAGGCGTAGGCGATCAGGCCGTAACGGGAGACCCGGCCGTAGCTGGGTTTGAGTCCGACCACACCGCAATACGACGCCGGCTGGCGGATGGAGCCACCGGTATCGGTTCCGAGGGTGGCGCCGCACATGCCTGCGGCCACGGCCGCCGCGCTCCCCCCGCTGGATCCACCCGAAACCTTCTGCGTGTTATGCGGGTTTTTAACCGGTCCATGGATGGAATTTTCGGTGGATGACCCCATGGCGAATTCGTCCATGTTGAGCCGGCCGACGATCACCGCATCCTGTTCCAAAATCCGCTCAACCACCGTGGCATCGTAAACCGCCTCGTATGATTCGAGCATCCGCGAAGCACACGTCGCCTTGACACCTTTTTGGCAAAGCACCTCCTTGATCCCCATAACCGCACCGGCAAGGGGCCCGGCACTGCCCGCCTCGATCTTTTTCTGAACGGCCGCCGCCTGCTCCAGGGCCTCATCCTGATGAAGCTGCGTGAATGCGTTGATTTCGGGATTGGCGGATTCAATTTGCGAAAAATACCCGGATACGAGATCAGTCAGGGATGCTTCCCCGGCTTCCACCGCCCGGCGCGCACTTCGGATGCTAGTGTAATTCAAAACGAATAAATACGATTTCTGGGAGGATTTCAGTTATCGGACTTCTGCTCTTCTTTGACCGTTTCCTTCTCCGGCTCTTTTTTGCTCTTCTGGTCACGTTCCGAAATAGTCGGTTCACTGGAACCTTTTTCGATCTCCTTGCGTATGTCGGAAGAAGCTTTTCGAAACTCTGTAAGTCCCTGACCCAGGCCTCGAGCCAGTTCCGGAATTTTTTTTGCACCAAAAAGAAGCAGCACCGCCAACGCGATAACCAGCCACTCCATGCCACCGAATGATCCCATAAAAAAACCTCAGAAAAATGTTAAAAATTTACGTTTCTTTGCTACCTGAGAATATCGTAAAATAGCAAACTTTCTCGACAGGGTTAACCCCCGGCAAAATTATTTTGTATTGATGCCGTTAGGCACTTGAATTTCTCCATAATTATTGGTTTATAACCCACGAAACTTGATAACGCATAAAATCGGATTTAGTTACTATGATTTGGACCGTTGAACTTGCTGCGACCCTGGAGGACGCCCCCTGGCCGGCTACACGTAACGAATTGATTGAGTGGGCCGAGCGCAACGGATGCCCTCAACAGGTCATCGATAATCTCTATGAGCTGGACGAGGAAGATGATACTCCATACGAAAGTATTGAAGAGATCTGGCCTGACTACATCATGAAAGAGGACTTTTTCCACGGAGAAGAGGACGAAGGATTTGACTATGATGACGTGTGATCGCCACGCCGGCTATCTTTTTTAACGCCGGGTGAATGCGATAGCCAGAATGTAAGTTCCAACGTCCTTCTCTCAGCATCTATTTGGCCCGCAGAATAGATTGTATTCTGTATCCTTGCCTTTACGCTCACTTTTTACAGAGATAAATCATTTTTGAAATTCGTATCGGGTGTCTTTGGATTGTGCTTTCTGCTCGGTATTGCTGCGCCTGCGATCCCGGCGCCGATGGAAGCACCTTCGGTACAAACAGAGGCTGATACAGATTCTCGCTCCCTCGAAGATCTGCGCATACGGCGCGTGCGGTTTGTAGGTAACGATGCGTTCAGCAACGGGCAGTTGCAGTCAATCGTCAGAACACGGCCCAACCGGAGATTTCTCGGAATACCGGGCCTCACCATGTGGTACCAGCTGCACAAAGTCTGGGACCGGCTGGGTGAACCCCCCGCCCTGCTGGACCTGGCTGTTCTCAACCGCGATCTGGAGCGCCTTACCAACTTCTACGAATCTCAGGGGTTTCGCGAAGCGCGCATTGATACCAACCTCACTCCGTTCGACCGGGAACGGCTCGAAGTTTCTTTCATCATCCAGGAGGGGGAACAGTCACGGCTGCGGGAAATCTACTACAGCGGAATGCCTGTAATCGGCTCCGATACCGAGATTTTCGAGTTCTTCAGCGACAGCGAGTTGATCACCCGTTCTGTCAACGACACCACCTTCGTTTCGGGCCTGCCCTTTACGTACGAAAAGGTAGGAGCCGAGCGCAACCGCATCCTGGAGCACCTGCGCAACAACGGCTACGCCTCCGCCAACCGCGATTCCGTACTGGCCATTGTGCGCGAAGATTCCGTGAATACGCAGGAGCTGGATCTGATGTTCCGAATTTTCCCCGGTTCACTCTACCGATTCGGGGACGTTCACGTGCAACTTGCCGGGCCCGAGGGGCAGCTCGACAACGTACGAACCGACACCCTGTCCGGTGAACCGTATACCGAAGACTCCCGCCAGATCGTAATCCGTGTCGATGAATCGGCAAAAACCCGGACCGGTCTCCTTGCCGACCAGCTCATATTCAAACCCGGAACACTCTACAGCAACAGGGATTACCGCAACACGATTACGCAGTATCAGAACCTCGGCATGCTGACTGTCAACCAGTTCAGCCATAGTGACGACGGCTCCCTGCCCGACTATTCCAGAGAGCTGCTGCCGGTATTCATTCGAATGCAGACTCTTCCGAAACACCGAATTCAGCTGGACTTCTACGGCATGAGACGGCTCGGATTCGGCGCCGGCGCCGGTTTGCGTTACATCAACAACAACCTGTTTCGCGGAGCCGAAAATTTTGAAATCGGGATGCAGGGCAGCTTCGAGTATGTCGGCGGAACCCTGCTCAACAGTACCGAGCTGAGCACCGCCTATTCCGTGCAACGGCTGAATTTCCCGTTTCGCCGCCTGGACCAGACCCCGTTTTTCCTGAATGCCACCACCCGGTACCGTTTCAGCTGGGCCCAGAGTACCCAGGAAAATTTCACTATCAACACCAATTTCCGGTTCAATAACCAGTTCGAGGTGCGGCACCGACCGCAAATGGCCAGCCTCTTTGACCTTATCGAGCTGGACTGGCTGGATGCTTCCGCCACCTCCGATTTCGAACGAAACCTCCGCGACCGATTCGACGATATTGTGGTTGAACGCATCCTCGAAGACTTCAACCCGCAATTCAGTTCCATCACCCGATACACGTTCCGGTATGCCAATACCGATCTCATCAAGCGTAACTACGGATTCTTCAGCGAGTCGTCCATAGAGCTCGGCGGAACCATTCCCTGGCTGATGGACCGGTTTATTTTCGACCCGGGAGATGTTCAGGGTACGGTGCCTTCCCTGAGCCTGAGCGACAGTACGCTGACCTACAGCCGTTTTGCCAGGGTTTCCGTTGATTACAGGCGATATATTCCGGTCCTCGAAAACGGAGTATTTGCCTGGAGGGCTTTCGCCGGTTATGCACATGCCTTCGGCACCAACCCCCAGATACCGCTCAACCGGCGCTTCTTTGCCGGCGGCAGTAACGACATCCGCGGCTGGGCGCCACTCAGACTGGGACCCGCCGACCTGGATGCAGGCGCGGGGGAAGCGCCCATCAATGGCGGCGACATAAAACTGGCCGGTTTCCTGGAGTACCGGCACACCATTCTGCAAGGGTTCATCAATACCGACTGGGGCATCGCCGGATTTACCGATTTCGGGAATATCTGGTACGGCTCTCGAAGCCCGTTTAACGAAGGCAAATTCCGGGTTGATGAATTCTACCGGCAGATTGCCGTGGGATCCGGATTCGGTTTGCGCCTCGACTGGGACTACTTCGTCTTCCGGATTGATGTGGCCTACCGCATCCACGACCTTCAGCAGGGCTGGTTTCAAAACAGCAACCCCTACTGGCATTTCGGAATCGGCCATTCCTTTTAGTCCCGCAATCCCCTATTTTCCGGTGTAAAAAAAAACGGCCTGCAGTGCCGATTTCGAGCTTCCGGCAATGGAGTCGATATTCAGGCAGGTGGTTGCCCTTTTGAACCTGCCGGAACGGTCCCGTACGCCGAATACACTCTGTTTACCACCAGCAAACCCGAATCCCGCCATGTACAAACCCAAATTCTGGCAGCGTTTAAAATCCCAGTCGGAGCTGATTTTCCAATCAACGTTTCTGAAACGCCTCTCGCAGCTGGAGCGCTATGAGCTGCTGCAACTGAGCCACCGGAGGCGATACAAAGCCGGGGAAGTGATTTTTTATCAGGGAGACCCCGGCACCGGGATGTATCTGATTGAGCAGGGGTCCGTGGAACTGCTGTACCAGGAAAACCCTGAACAGGAGCAGGTCCAGCTCACCCAGCTCCATCCGCCCGAATCGTTCGGCGCTTTCAGCGTGGATTACCAGATCCGGCGCAAGGCCACCGCCCGCTGTGTCACCGATTGTGTGCTTTACGGCTTTTTTATCTCCGATTACCAGATTCTGAGTAAACGCCACCCCAAGATCGCGCTTCGTTTTCTGGAAACCCTGAACGTCGTTTCGATTCAGCACCTCGACCTCGCCCTTTCCCGCATGAACAATGTTGAAATGGAAGCAGAAGCGTACGCCCTGCTCTTTGAAACCTATGACCTCCCGACGGAAGAGGCGGTCAATGAGAAAATCAGTTAAATGAATCAGCAGCAGCCCCCCTCTCCGGTAAAAAAAGGCCGGGAACTGGAACTGGATATTACCGCGGCGGCTTTTGAAGGAAAAGGCCTCGGCAAAGTAGGTGAGTACGCGGTATTTGTGAAGAACACAGCGCCCGGTGACCGGGTGAAGGTGCGTATCATCAAAAAGAAGAAGAAATACGCGGAAGGAGTTCTGCTTGAGCTGCTCTCCCCGTCACCCGACCGGATCCGGCCGGAATGCCGCCACGCGGAGATCTGCGGAGGTTGTACCTGGCAGCATATCCCCTATGAAACCGAACTGGCCTACAAGGCGGGGCACGTCGCCGACCATTTCCAGCGAATCGGCGGTTTCCGGGATCTGAAACCCGAACCGCCCGTTGGCGCACCCCGGCCCTATCACTACCGCAACAAAATGGAATATACGTTCGGCGACCGCCGCTGGCTCACCGACAGCGAGGTGCAGTCAGGCCAGGAGATCCCCGACAGGGATTTCGCCTTGGGCCTCCATGTTCCGGGCCGCTACGACCGCATCCTCAACATCGAGGAGTGCCATCTTCAGCACCCGGTCTCCTATCGCATTCTGGACGCCGTGCGCGCCTGGGCCCTGCAGAACGACATCCCCCCGTACAATACCCACAAACACACCGGCCTGCTGCGGCACCTGGTCATTCGCAACGCCGAACATACCGGCGACCTGATGGTGAACCTGGTCACCCGCACCAACGAGGAGGAGACCGTCCGGGCACTGGCCGGTCATCTGCTGGAATCTTTCCCCGAAATCACCACCTTCGTCCATACCGTCAACGACACCCGGTCCCCCACCTCCGAAGGTCGCTACCGGAATCTGATCCACGGACCAGGCCACATCCACGAGCACCTCGGAAGCTATCGCTTCCGCATAGATCCCGGTACGTTTTTCCAAACCAATACGCTCCAGGCCGAAGCCCTGTATGAAATTGTTCTCCGCTCTCTGGGTGATCAGAAGGTTCCCGTTGTATATGACCTGTACTGCGGGGTTGGTACGCTTACCCTGTATGCAAGCCGCATGGCCGGCCGTATTGTGGGCATCGAGCTCAATGAGCAGGCCATCGAAAAAGCCAGGGAAAATGCCGTCGATAACGGTGTCGAACACGCGGTTTTTGAACGCGGCGACATGAAGGATATCTTTAACGATGCGCTCGTGGAACGGCACGGACGGCCCGATGTGGTGATCACAGATCCCCCGAGGGCCGGCATGCACGAGGATGTGGTTCGGCGCCTGCTCAAGCTCGCCCCCCGGAAAATCATCTATGTAAGCTGCAACAGTGCCACACAGGCGCGTGACGTGGCCCTGCTCTCGGAACGATACCAGCTGGACAGCGTTCAGCCGGTCGATATGTTTCCGCGGACATATCATATTGAGTCGGTGGCCGTTTTATCCTTACGGCAGGACGGACTCTGATACGAACAGCTCGGCCTGCCTGATATTCGCTTACGGGCGCCGCATATGGCCGCCTGTTGCCTGAAATAATGTGATTCGAAGATGAAAATCGTTGTTATTGGTGCCGGTTTGGGCGGACTCTCCGCGGCTGCGATCCTGGCGGCCGATGGCCATGAGGTTGACGTGTTTGAGCAAAACGACCTCATCGGCGGAAAGATGCAGGAAGTCCGTGCCGACGGCTTCCGCTTTGACGCCGGTCCGAGTACGCTCAACATGCCCTTCCTGCTCAATGAAGTCTTTGCCGCCTGCGGCAAAACGCCGGAAACCTATCTCGAGTGGTTTCCGGTTGAACCGCTCTGCCGATACCGGTTCGCCGACGGTGTTTTTTTCGACAACTACCGGGACGCCGAGCGGAACCGGGACGAGCTGTTGCGCGTCGCCCCCGAAGATGTGGACGCCTGGGAAAAATTCATGAGCTACAGCGCCGATCTCTACCGGCGCTCATCCGGATCCATTATCTTCAATCCTCTGCAGGGCCTGCGTGACCTTCAGATACGAGATCTGCCCGGCATGCTCAATATCGACTCCTTTGCTACCGTTGCCAGCCGCGTTGACGATTTTTTCAGCTCTCCAAGGCTGCGGCAGCTTTTCAAACAGTTTACCGTAAGCAACGGAGCATCCGCGTACCGGGCCCCGGCCACAATGAATATCATTCCGTACGAGGAACTCAGGCTGGGCGGCAACTACATCGGCGGCGGCATGTACCGGCTGGCCTCGGCGCTGCACGATCTTGCGCGGGACTGCGGCGCAAATGTCTACACCGGCATGCCGGTTGACCTGATCGTTCCCGATCCATCCCGTAAAAAGTCGATTTCCGGGGTGATGATCAATGGCTCACTGATTGAATTCGATGCCGTCGTAGCCGGCAGTGACGCCACCGACACCTATCTCAACCTGCTGCCCGAAAACGCCCTTCCGGGGCTGAAACGCCGGAAAATATCCCGAACCGAACCCTCATCATCCGGCTTCGTCGTGATGTTGGGCATCAACCGGACCTACGAAGACCTGGTCCATCATAACGTTTTTTTCTCGGACGATCACGAAGGCGAGCTCCAGGCGATTTACGAGAACGGAGAGCTGGCGGACGAGCCCACCGTTTATCTCGTCAACACCTCCCATACCGATCCCGATGACGCTCCGCCGGGCTGCTCGAACCTGATGCTTTTTGTGAACGCGCCCTATACGCGTAACGGTCAACCCTGGCCTGAGTGGAAAGAAACGTATACCGACCACATCATCCACACACTGGAAAAACGGGGGCTTTGCGGACTCCGCGAGTCGATCTTGGTTCGCCGAACCATCACTCCGGAGGATTTTGAGCGAATATATCATCTGCATCGCGGGAGCATTTACGGACCGGGAATGAACAGCAAAGCCGCCGCTTTATCCCGACCGCGCAATAAATCCCCGTGGTTCCGGAACCTCTATCTGTGTGGCGGCAGCACGCATCCGGGCGGTGGCATCCCGATGGTATTGCAGTCGGCGCTGAACGTGGGGCTTTTGGTGAAACGGTCGGAAGGGTGACGTTTTCGGAAGATTACTCCTGCGCCCGTTTGCCGAGATTGATCACTTCCACCTCCCGGACCTTTCCGCTGTCGAGACAGAAACGCAGAACGGTGCGGTATTCCTGAAAGCCCTGCCGGCCGGCGGCGCCCGGATTCATGTAGATCATGTTGTTCTTGTCGGGATCGCGGGCGATTTTCAGGATGTGGGTATGTCCGCAGATGAACAGATCGGGGGGATTCGCCTCAAGCATGCCCTTGATCGGCAGCGAGTAGCGGCCCGGATTGCCTCCGATATGGGTCATCCACACATCCACCCCTTCGATGTCGTTCCTGTGAAACAGGGGGAACTCGGCCCGGATATCCGCACCATCGATATTTCCGTACACCCCTTTAAGCGGGGCGATCTCCCGCAGCTGGTCCGCGATGGCGATGGTACCGAAATCCCCGGCGTGCCAAATCTCGTCCACACCGGAAAAATGCCGAGTGACTTCAGGGTCCAGATAGTGATGGGTATCAGAAATAAGCCCTATTTTAAGCATCGTACTTATTGTGTATCATAGGGTCACCGTATCGAACAACATCGCCATGATACGGCAATTAGCAACAGGGGTAAAGCAAAAAATGCGGCCCGGCTACGAACCCCGCTGTAATCTATAACGATGCCTGACTTCAGTATTATTATTGTCACCTGGAACGCGCTGCACCATCTGAAAACCTTTCTCCCGTCGGTGTGGGAACACTCCCGCGACGACGCGGAAATCATCCTTGCCGATAATGCCTCGACCGACGGCACGGCCCAATGGGTGGCGGAGCATTATCCCGAAGTGCGGGTGGTAGCTCTGGATCACAATTACGGCTATTGCGGCGGGAACAACCGCGCCGCACGTCAGGCTTCGGGGAAATACCTGCTGTTCCTGAACAACGATGTCAAGGTGACCGGGAGATGGCTCCGGCCCCTTTCCGGAATTCTGGATCGTGAGCCGCAGACAGCCGCGCTGCAACCCAGGATTCGAAGCCATGAACAGCCCGGCATGTTTGAGTACGCCGGAGCCGCCGGCGGCTTTCTCGACCGCCACGCCTTCCCGTTTTGCCGGGGCCGCGTTTTTGACACTCTTGAAGAGGACCGCGGCCAGTACGACGACCGCTGTGACATCGCGTGGGCCAGCGGGGCGGCGCTTGCCATTCGCGCGGATCTCTTTGAGGAACTCGGGGGGTTTGATGAATCCTTCGAGTTTCACATGGAGGAGATCGATTTGTGCTGGCGCCTGCGCAACCGCGGATACCGGGTGAGCTACTGTCCCGACTCGGTGGTCTATCACCTGGGCGGCGGCTCCTTGCCGACCGGATCGCCCCGAAAGGTCTATTACAACTTCCGGAACAACCTGAAGATGATCTTCAAGAACAGTGCCGGTGGCCGGCTGCTCCCAAGGCTGCTGATGCGGCTGGTGCTGGATGAGGTCGCACTGGCCCGGCTGCTGCCGGGATTGCGTTTCCGGGAGGCCGGGGCCATCCTCCGAGCCCATCTCCATTTTTTTCTGGCACTGCCCGCGATGATGCGCCAGCGAAAAAAACTTCTCGCGGAACGTACCGAACCCTCCGACCGTACCGTTTTAAAACCGTACTCCCTGATATGGCACTATTTCATCCGCGGAAGAAAAACCTATGACCAACTGCCCGAAACTGGACATTGACGGGGGCGATACGTTATTTTTCGAATTACCTCTTTTTTACTCTTACTCACAGACATGATGCAGCCCATCTTCCTTATGCGATCCCTTCAGGCCGTGTTCCGTTCGGCGTTTCGGGGACCGTCGGCATATAGCCGGAACCATCCCCCCATCCCGGTTTCCCGGTTTTCCGCAGCGCCTGTGTGGCTTTTGGTGCTGTTGACGGGCACGCTCCTGCTGGTCTCCTCCTGCGCCTCTACCGACGAGCTGAAGGACGATGAGCTGGAACAGCTGCTGGATCAGGCCGAAAGGGAGTACGGCGACCTGGCCGAGTTGCTGGACGAAATGGCGATCGTCGAGGAAACCCTGGACGAGGAATCCATGGAGGCGATTGAGGCCCGGGCCGAGGAGTTGCTGGCCGAACTGCCCGAACTGTCAATTGACCTGGCAAGCTACCGGAGCCGGCTCGCAGATCAGCAGCAAACGGTCCGAAATCAGGTCCCGGAGATCTACATGGAGGAGATCAGGGAACAGGAGCAGAGAGCCACGAATCAGGGATTCCGGATCCAGATCATATCCACGAGAGATGCCCGTCTGGCCGAAGAGATCCGGGAGGATTTTGAATCCTGGATCAGCAGCGTGAGCGCGCCACCGCACGCCCGCACCTACATGGTGTTCCAGCAGCCGTACTACCGTGTGCACGTCGGCGATTTTCTGAACCGCGACCATGCAATGGAATTTACCGAGTTTGTACGCCTGCGCTATCCTGATGCCTGGGTGGTGCACAGCCGCATCCAGCCGGGGCGGGTTATGCGGTAACCATTCGGGTTTTCATTCCTCCGGGAGAGCGGGCAGAAAGCCGGTTGCAGCGTTTGATGGCCAGCGCTTGGGTCGCCGTACTTGTGCATCTTGCAGCGCGTCAGGCAGAACTGCGACCCGGATCATTTCTGCTGCATGCGTCAGGCGTATTCGGAGGTATCCGGACAGCTGCACACCAGATTCCGGTCACCGTAAACATCATCGATTCTGGTCACAGATACCCAGAACTTGTTCTGCCCGATCCATTCGAGAGGATAGGCCGCCTCCCTGCGGCTGTAGCTGTGGTCCCAGTGGTCGGCCGTCACCATCGACGCGGTATGCGGCGCGTTGCGAAGCGGGTTGTCTTCCTTATCCAGCGAGCCCTTCGCAATGCTTGCAATTTCCTTCCGGATGGAGATCATGGCATCGCAGAAACGGTCCAGCTCCGCTTTGTTTTCGCTTTCGGTTGGTTCGATCATCATGGTCCCGGCAACCGGGAAGGAGACCGTAGGCGCATGGTAGCCATAATCCATCAGTCGTTTGGCCACATCGATTGCATCAATGCCGGTGCTGCTTTTGAAGTCCCGGAACTCGATAATCATCTCGTGACCGACGCGGCCGTTTCTGCCCACATAAAGCGGTTTATAGTGGTCCTTCAGCCGCTCTTTAATGTAATTGGCATTCAGAATGGCGAGGCGGGTCGCGTTGGTCAGGCCTTCGGCTCCCATCATCCGGATGTAGGCATAGGAGATGGCCAGGATGAGCGGGCTTCCGAACGGTGCCGAGGCCACCGCCCCGTTGCTCTCGGGGAGGGCTATGTGTCCGGGCAGGTGCGGGACGAGGTGTTCGGCGACACCAATAGGGCCCACACCCGGACCACCGCCGCCATGCGGGATACAAAACGTTTTGTGGAGGTTCAGATGGCAAACGTCGGCGCCGATTTTGGCGGGCGAGGTGAGTCCGACCTGCGCGTTCATATTGGCACCGTCGAGGTACACTTGACCGCCATGGGCGTGAATCAGGTCACAAACTTCGCGAATATCCTCTTCAAAAACCCCGTGGGTGGAGGGGTAGGTCACCATAAGAGCCGCCAGGCGATCCTTGTGTTGTTCCACCTTCTCGCGAAGATCCGACAGGTCGATATTGCCCTGGTCGTCGCATTTGGTAATAACCACCTGCATGCCCGCCATCACCGCGCTGGCGGGATTGGTTCCATGGGCGGATGACGGGATAATGGCCACATCGCGATGCCCCTCGCCCCTTGTCTGGTGGTAGCCGCGTATGGTCAGCAGGCCGGCGAACTCTCCCTGAGCGCCCGAATTGGGCTGCATGGATACGGCCTGAAAGCCGGTGATTTCGCAGAGCCAGCCGGAGAGCTCACGAATCAGCTGCCGGTAACCCCGGGTTTGATCCTGCGGGGCGAACGGATGGATGTCGGACAGTTCGGGCCAGCTGACCGGCAGCATCTCCGTGGTCGCGTTCAGTTTCATGGTGCAGGAACCGAGCGATATCATGGAATGGGTCAGCGACAAATCCCGGTTTTCAAGTCGTTTCAGATATCGCAGCATCTCGTGTTCGCTGTGATAGCTGTTGAAAACCGGATGGCTGAGGTAGCGGGAAGTCCGCTTAAGTGAATCCGGAAGGTACAGCGCCACCTCATTCTGCAGGCGGGCGGTATCCGGGGCGGTTTTTCCGCAGGCACTTGCAAATACGGCCAGAATCTCCGCCACATCCTCCGGCTCCTTGGCCTGGTCAAACGAGACACCCACCGCAGGTTCCGGGAAATAGCGCAGGTTGATCGATCGCTTTTCGGCTTCCACCCTGACCCTCTCCTGCTCTTCCGGAGTATCGAGAAGCACCTTGAGCGTATCGAAATAGCGATCGTTGGCCTGGCGCAGTCCCATCTCCCTGAAGCCCAGATCGGCAAGCCGCGCCAGGGAGTGAATGCGTGAAGCGATCCGGCGAAGGCCATCCGGACCATGATACACGGCATAGGCGCCGGCCATCACCGCCAGAAGCACTTGTGAGGTACAGATATTCGATGTGGCTTTCTCCCTGCGGATGTGCTGTTCGCGGGTTTGCAACGCCATCCGGTAGGCAGGCCGGCCCTCCTTGTCGACAGACACCCCGATGATGCGTCCCGGCACCTTGCGCTTGAACGCATCCCTGGTGGCGAAGAAGGCGGCATGGGGCCCCCCGAACCCGAGCGGGATGCCGAAGCGCTGGGTCGTCCCGACCACTACATCGGCTCCCATCTCACCCGGCGGTGTAAACAGGGCAAGGCTCAGCAGATCGGCAGCCACGGCTGTACCGATACCGTTTTCGGAGGCTGCCGCTATCAACGGACCGATATCACGTACGGCACCGTCGTTATCCGGATATTGAAGCAGGATACCGAACAGGGTTTCGTCGGAGACATCCAGCCTGGACGGCTCATCAACCACCAGTTCAATTCCCAGTGGTTCGGCTCTGGTTCTCAGCACATCGATGGTCTGGGGATAGCAGTTGCTGGAAACAAAAAAACGGCTTCCCTCACGCCGGGTCCCCTTGCGGGTATCCCTGAGCATGGTCATCGCTTCGGCCGCCGCCGTGGCCTCGTCCAGCAGGGATGCATTGGCGATTTCCATACCGGTAAGGTCTATGACCATGGTCTGAAAATTGATGAGCGCCTCCAGCCGTCCCTGTGATATTTCGGCCTGGTAGGGTGTATAGGAGGTATACCATCCGGGATTTTCCAGGATATTGCGCTGAATCACCGGAGGGGTTACGGTTTCGTAGTACCCTGTACCGATAAAATTCCGGAACACGTTGTTGCGGGATGCGATAGCGCGGAACTCCTTGATAAAATGGTGTTCGCTGAGCGGATCCGGCAGGTCCATTGGTTTGGAAATGCGAATTGACTCCGGTACCGTCTGGCGGATGAGTTCATCGAGGGATTTGCAGCCCACAGCTTGCAGCATCTCCTCGACATCGGATGGGCCGGGGCTGTTGTGACGAAATTCGAACAATTCTCTTTCAAAAAGGGGATTCATAAAGTAACAATCAGCAAAGAAATAATTATTAAAAAACGGGTCACGGAGCGGCATTGGTCACATCCGGGAGACGCCAAAAAAAACACAGGTAAGATACGTATCATTCCAACCCCATTGAACCCGAAAAGTGCCTGATTCAGCAATGCCCGGTCTCTCCTCTTTGAATGTGATTTCGCCTCGCGTTCGGTATGCCGATCAGAAGAGATCCGCACTGCCGATCCCCTTTTTTTTGTCCGTTTTATCGAACGTCAGGGAGAAGCTGTTCTCCCGGCCGGAGGTATAGCGATAGGTGGCCTCGAGCTGTTTTGAGAGCAGATTGATCATGTGCAGGCCCAGGCTCTGCTCAAAACTGTTTTCAAGCTGTTCCTTGCCGGGCACCCCCTGGCCGTTGTCACGGATTTCGAGCATTACCCGATCGCCCTCTTTGCCGAGTGATACGTGGATATGTCCCTCTTCACGGTCACGGAACGCGTGTTTTACGATATTCGTCACCACTTCATTGACAATCAGCGAAGTGGTTATGGCCTGGTTGATGTTAAGATCCAGGTCGATGCAATCGAACGAGACGGTAATATCGGATTCCGAGGCAATGGTTTCCACAATTCCGGCAATCTGGGCGGCGATATTTTTCTTGAAATCGATTTTCGAGAAGCTGTCCGACTGGTAAAGGTGTTCGTGAATGGAGGCAATGGTTTTAATACGCAGGGAGCTTTCCAGCAGCTTTTCATTAACCACCTGCTGGTCTTCCTGCAGCGCCTGAAGCTGCAACATGCTGGAGACGACCGCGAGGTTGTTTTGAACGCGGTGATGGATCTCCGACAAGAGCATTTCCTTCTCCCGCAATGACTCACGGATTTTCTGCTGGGCCTGACGGTGCTCACTGATGTCGGTATGGATGGCATACACCGCTATAAGCTCATTCAGGTTGTTGAAAACCGGGCCGGCGCTGAGGTACAGGTCGACCGTTTTCCCGTCGCGCGTATTCAATGCGATATCGCCTTGCCAGTAATTTCCGGAAAAAAGCATTCTGGGGATGATATCCTTGAGGTTTTTGTCGGTATAGAGCTCGAAAATTCCACCGAGGCGGGTGACTTCCTCCGAACGGTAGCCCACCATATCAACAATCGCCTCATTGACGTACCACTGCCTGTCTTCCAGCGTATAAATGGCAATCCCGTCGTTAGACATTTCTATGACATTCTTGAACTTAAGCAGATCAAGCCGGGTCTGTTTCATCGCCGTCACATCGCGTCCGATGGTATAGATCACCCCCTCCTCAACAATCCACTCCGAGGGGTGCCAAACAATCCATTTCCAGATTCCTTCCCTGGTTCGCACACGCAGCTGGGTACTGATGTTTTTCAATCCGTTTTTTATGCTTTCAAAAGTCTGTGCGGCATCATCCACATCATCAGGATGGATGAATTCAGAAAACGGTCCGGAGGTCAGCTCCTCTTCCGAATAATTCAGAAGTTTGCAAAAAGACGGGTTTACTTTGATAAACCGGCCCTCTTCGGTCATGATGCCCAGCAGGTCAGGAGATCCGTTGAAGAAGCTGTTCATCTGGTGGGTGGCCTGTTTACGCTGTATATCGATGCCCGCCTGCAGGGAGATTTTCCGAAACAACTGATGGATTTCTTCGGTATCCGGAAATGGGTCTGGCCGATACAATACAAATACGGCGACCATCTTTTCATCCACCTCAACGGGAAAAGCCACTGCCGAGAGCTCCTTATCGGCGGGAAAGCGGTCTTTGCAGCCGGCATACTCAGAAGCAGTCAAGTTCTGGGTGAACTGCGTGGTCTGTCGCTCCAATACCAGGCCGGGAAGCCCCGTTCCCAGTTGCAGTTTTTCAGGCAGATCGCAGGCCGCCTTCGCTTCAATGGCATCGTTGATCCAGCGGGCCCGTACACCCAGATCCTCGCCGGAGTAATGAACCAGCCACGCCTCGGCTGCCTCCACATCAAACAACAAACCGATTTCCCGGATTACGTACAGCAGAGAGTCGTCCAGCTTTTCTATCCCGTGCATCACATGCAGCAGGTTGTAAATAATCTCATCTTGAAGAACTGGCATTTTCTCAATGTTCTTGTTTTGTATTCCGGCCGATGAAAAACTTCTCTTTCCCCGATTCCCGACAGAGGATTCCGGTCCGTGATGACAGCATATATGGCACATCTCAAAAGATAAGCGCATGGCTTAAATCCATCCCAGGTTGATGCAGGCTGCTGCCATAGTCCATTTGAACCGATTCCTCGATTATTTCCCAGTTTGTACAACCTGCCATACCGTCAGACATTGAATAATGTTACCGGCATTTTCCCCTCCCGGATAAGCAGGTATACCGTCGGG
Source organism: Balneolales bacterium ANBcel1 (assembly GCA_029688905.1). Classification (NCBI taxonomy): domain Bacteria; kingdom Pseudomonadati; phylum Balneolota; class Balneolia; order Balneolales; species Balneolales bacterium ANBcel1. The sequence goes on from JARULB010000001.1 coordinate 35,960, forward strand.
CAATACTTTAGATTTTTCTCAGACGTTGTATAAATTAGGATTTTATTATTGATTGACAAGGGGTTATATAAAAAATTTTAATATTTAATACCATGGTGATGATATGTCAATTAAGGGTACCATCCATTGCCATTACGTGTTGCTTTCCGTGATTGCCTGCCTGATTGCGGCAGGATGCGCTACACAACCGGATGCGGTTCGTGTATTGCACAAGACCATGCTGCCTGCCCATACAGGTGATGAAAGCCAGGGACAAATCAATCTTGAAGTACTGTTTTTATTGAATGAGGAAGGGGAAGTGACCAACCTTCGACTGCTCAATACAAGCGGCGATGCGGTGTGGGACCGTGCGGCAGTGGACTCCCTGCGGAAATGGACTTTTACCAAGCCCCCGGCCGGCAAGTCCGAGTATCTGTTCAAGAGCAGGATAGCCGTTCGCATCGAGTCCCCTGCCGGGGTTCCCGGGCCATCTGAGCTGTGGGGACCGGCGGCAAAAGTCGGATTGCTTTGGGCAGAAACGGAGGATCTGGCTGCAGCTTTGTATCAGCAGCTTGAAGACGGAGCGTCATTCCATAGCGTAATGACCTATATCGGGCAAACCGGCTCCGACTCCATGGAAGCCCGGATACTGGATACCTTTCCAGTTAACCGGTACCCGAAAAATGTCACAGAAGCGGTACGAAACCTCTCCAGCGGCGAGTACACACGGCCGATGGCGGTTCGTGACGGATATGTTATTGTCACATTCCTGCAAAACAGTCAGGGTACCGTTCTGATGCATCATCGCGACATCTGAGTCGTGACTGCGGTTTAACGGTATTGCCACCGTATAACGACACGGCTTTAACCGGCGGGGTGGATGGAATTGATACTGCCATCACGGGCAGCCGGCCTGCAGTTACGGGTGGATTGAGCTGCCGCCCTGAATTGGTCCGGCGACAGCCTTTCGTCATCACCGGCAAACAACCTGTTGCGTCATCACATCGGAGTAGATCTGCAACCCCTCGGTACGTGCCACATGAATTACATCTGAAAAACTACCGGCTTCGGGAAGGAGCTCTGTGAGCAGATTATCCCGTGAGTGGATTATTTCGGGATTGAAGATCACATCCTGCCTGCCGTCGAAAACAGCGATATAGAAAATTCCGGTTTCCACAAGATCCTGGAAAAAGTGGCTGCCATACGACAATTCCGGCATGAAGCCGGCAGCAGTTGAAGACACTTCACAGATCACCGACATGTGGCTCAGTTCGGAAAAATGGACCGGCACTCCCAGGGAAGCGGTCGTGGTTCCCCATCTACCCGGACCCACAAGCATGGCACTGCTGTTGCGGAGCAGCGCGTTGATTTTTCCGATTTGCCTGGCCACGGCAAACTTGTCCTGTTCCCGCCTCTCCCTGTAGGCCTGCGGATCCACGTAAACCACATGGTCTATGGGAAGGTGTACATTGCCCCCCATGAAGTTGCCTGTCTGCCGGATCAGGCATGTTTCATCGGCGGTTTGTTCGGGCATGGACACGGCGCGTCCCAGTCCGCGGGTCTGAAGCGGGCGGCACTGGACCAGGTTCACCTTGAACGCCCCCTCTTCGGTGAAGTTTGCGGTAAACTCCACATCCACAGGATACTCATAGACCTTGGACAACAATGCCAGCATATCTCTCATGAATCCGGGAAACGGGCTGCTTTCAAGCAGGCCCTGAAAGTCCAGCAGGTATGGCGCGGTATAGTTCCGTTGCCCAAGGCTGCGCATCCGCTGCTCCGTCTGGTAGTCGATGGTGGCGAATAGCGCCTTGTCGGCGCGCAGGTCAAGGGTGCCAAGCGATTGCCAGTCTCTGGTGACAAAGGCATTTTCCGAAAGAGAGACGGCATCCACCTGGCGTTGCGCAAACTTCTGCTGCTCATCGGAGTACATGGGCGGAAGCCGCTTTGGCCTGTCGAGGGTAACCAGTCTGGCGTAGTCGCTGACGGTTCTGTCGACCGCTCGGGTACCGAGTCCGAATACCAGCCTGAGCATTCCCGCCTCCATATCGATGTTTTTGTCCCAGACATACAGGTTGGAGGAGTTCCCGACTCCGGCGACATGCGGGAAAAAGAGGTCATCGTAGCGGTCGCCGGAAACGCGCTGTACGAGTACGGCCATCTGTTCGTCCTTGTCGGAGAGTCCGCGGTTCTTCCGGTACATCAGGGCGTCACGGTTCATGGTGCTGGCATAGACGGTTCTGATGGCCGATTCAAATGCCTCATAGCGCTCTTCAATCGAACCCTGATTGGCGCAAAACACGCTCTCGTACTTGCCGGCGAACGCATTTCCGAAATTGTCTTCCAGCAGCGAACTGGAACGGACGATGATCGGCGATTGGCCGAAATATTCCAGCATCTGAAGAAACTCTTCACGGATTTCGGGGGGAAAGGTGCCCGACAGCAGTTTGTCCCTGAAATCCGGGGCAAGCGAGAAGTAACCCTCATCCGTTTTCTGCTGAGTCCTGAGTTTCCACCAGCCGTTTCGGACCACATAGGTATAGAAGACATCCGACCCGACGTAGAACGAATCGTGAGGTTCCATGAACGGAGCAAAACGTGCCTCATCCTCCGTTTCCAGAATTTTTCTGGCCAGCAGCATGCCGACGCTTTTTCCACCGATGAAGCCGCTGCCGATTTCCCTCGAGGCGACGGCGATCAGGTCGGCCAGCGAAAAATAGCGGTCGCACAAATCGAACATCGCCGACTCCTGCCCAACGAGCATCCGCAGCAACTTTCTTTTTACGGCCTGGTGCTGCTCCTCGTTCTGTTCGAGTACTTCCCTGGCCTGCCGGAAAATCACATCCCAGTTATCGAGACGTTCCTCCGGGCGGGGAATACCCGAAAAAAGTCCGGCTGCTTCGGCGCTGGAGGTAACGCTGACCGCCTCCTCCCCCCGGATCAGATGGGGAAAAAACATGGTTGGCGAATAACGCTGCCACACCTTGAGCGGGTGGATATAGCGGTTGCCCCGGACATGGTAGACATCAAGCAGCAACTGGGTGGTCTCCCGGATACCCGCGATACAGCTGTTTGTGTGCATATTTCGTCTGAGGGCGAAATATGCGATCGTGTCCAGATCAAACAGATAGGGGCAGGTCACTTTAAAAAAGTTACCGATCATAAGGTCGGAGTGCCAGTTTGCGAGCAAATCGGTCAGGCAATCGAAAACATAGAACGTCTTCCTCCCTTCCCGCTCCATCATTTGGTGGATGGCTCCGGCGAAATGTTCAAAGCCCTTACCGGGATCGACATCATATTCGGTGATGTCAGGATGATGGTCCAGAAGCGGGGCATGAGAGCCGAACCGGACATACACGAGCCGACGTTTGTCGTTATGCGTTTGCCTGACAAAAGGTTCGATCAGTTTTTGGTAGTCGAATACCGAATCGACCTGCCAGACCACATTATCGCCCAGACGAAGGTAGTCGATCGCCTTGTCGAGGCCGCTGATTCCGGTTCCTGCCCGATCCTGATGGTTCATATCTGAGCTCTGTTGTAATTAAAGTATTTCGTTTTTTGTCATCCGGAGCCTGGTGCGATAAAAAGTACCGGTCCGGAATGTGTCATGCTCAGATCGCAACCTGGCACACCTCTGCTTTGGCGGAATTCCGACAAAGACGGAAAATCCGACACCGAATCTGCGAAGGAACCGTTCTTTGCCTGATTTGTGTTAGTGAGTGTACATGAAGTGATGTCGCGGCTTCTGTCTGTCACAATCCGCACGGCAGAGCAGGCGAAGAGGCGGCTGAGCAATAATACATTACCCCAAAATAACGAAAAGTATTTCAGTTGTTATGAGAAATGAAGATCTCCGTTTTAAGAGCAAAGAGCGTAAATCCCGTGAAGAAGCGGCTGTTTTCCTGCGTCAGCTTGCCGACAAGATTGAAGCGGGCAAACTGACTCTCAAACAGGGCAGCGAAGAGGTTCTGCTAGAGCTGCCCGGCGATGTAACCGTAGAAATAGAGGTAGAGGACAAGAAAAAGCAGAAAAAAGGCATCCAGCATAAACTGGAAGTTGAAATCAAATGGTATGAGGGAGACGATGCTTCGGGTCCGGTTGAGCTTGGGTAAATGTGCCGTGCAATGAGTCAGGTTATCGTGGCTGCACGAAAGGAACCTGCCGGTCCGTGACGTTCAAGAGCTACTAAGGCACGGCTCATTGACCATAACCGAAATATACCTGCACGATAACCCGGACGGCCTTCGTAAAAAGGTACAATCTGCCTGATGCGGAGAAGCCAAAACCTGCCAAATGCAGAGCGACTGTTTTTTTTAAAAAAAACAGTCGGGGGGGAATAAGGGGGGATAAAAAATTTGAGGCACCTCAAAACCCCTTGCATTTACCAACCCCCATATAGCAAAAAAATCGATCCCATTTTGCATGAGAGCCGATTTTTGCAAAAACTTCAACATGATTTCGTGGGTCCTACTGGATTCGAACCAGTGACTTCCAGCTTGTCGAGCTGGCGCTCTAACCAACTGAGCTAAGGACCCGGTTTGCAGCGTCCCGGGCATACATCCGATACTTGCGTAACTTCATAGTGGCCCGGCCTGACGGCATCCGAAACAGGCAGTCCGTCAACTGCAGAGCAAAGATATCATTTTGGCGGATTCCTCACAATAGAAAATGGAAATTGCCACCAGATTATGCTCCCTGAAAAGCCGGGATCAGACTTCCAGTATCTCCATCGCCCGGTCACCGGCGAGCAACGGACTCACCTTCTTTTGGATCTCTTCCTTGAGAACGTCTACAATCTGTTCTTTCAGGTGATGCCGGTAGGTGACAATGCTGATCTGTCGTGCCGGCAGCGGCTCCCTGAAGTATTGGACCGATGCAAGTTCCTGTTGGGAAAAATCACGAACGGACAGTTCCGGCAGTATGGTGATCCCGTCATTGGCATCCACCAGCCGTTTCAGTGAATCAATGCTTCCGGCTTCATAAACCAGGTTGTTTGGCGTTTTCTTGTGCTTTCTGAGTTCACACAGCTTCGCGATCTGGCTGCGCAGGCAGTGCCCCTCCTCAAGGAGCCACAGATTGTCCGGATCCAGTTCGTTCGGGGTGATATATTTTTCTCCGATGGGCTGCAGACCTTTGCCACGGTAGACCACAAACGGTTCGTTGTAGAGCGGAAGTTCGCGGATGGAGTCCTGCCCCAGTGGCGTTGCCAGTATCCCGGCATCAATCATGTTTGATTTCAGCCGGGCGATGGTCTCGCTGGTCGTCAGTTCATTGATGGTGACCCGCAGCCCGGGATAACCGGCCAGTAAATCCGGCAGAAAGAGCGGCAGCAGATACGGGGCAACGGTAGGAATCACCCCGATCCGGAGTTCTCCTTCTACCTGGTCGGACATCTCACCCGCAAGGCGCTGCATATGTTCTACCTCCTCCCGGATACGACGGGCCTGGGCAATGATTCGTTTGCCGGTTTCCGTTGGCATTACGGGAGACCGGCTGCGATCAAATATTTTCACCCCGAGCTCCTCCTCAAGACGGTTCACCATCGTACTGAGGGTGGGCTGCGTTACGTGGCAATGCTCCGCCGCCCTGGCAAAATGACGAAACCGGTCAATGGCAATAATGTAGGTCAGCTGCTGAAAATTCATAATCTCAGTAACGTTTCTGGTGGAAAACGGCATGGCGCCCTGGCTGTCGCCCCATCCGCTGCACATCAGGACAAGAACCCCTCAGCCAGACAACATATTCATTGGATATAGACACCGTCTATTGCAAGATAAACATTATCATAATAATTTAAATAACTTCTTTATTTGCACATGAATTGCCATGATTGCGCCCCAATCAACCCCATCCATCCCTCAAGCGCCTCGTGCGGTTCGCCGGTCGGAAATCTTTTGTGCTGGCTTGGTGAACTTGATGAAATGATCATGACCGGGCTGGCATCAGGACACACAGGCACATGACTAAAACCGGTCATGGAATTGCACGTGTCCATGTAATCAAAAATTTAAAATGCTGAACCGACGGTTACGAAGTGCTATGATCATGACCGGGCTGGCATCAGGACACACAGGCGCATGACTAAAACCGGTCATGGAATTGCACGTGTCCATGTAATCAAAAATTTAAAATGCTGAACCGACGGTTACGAAGTGCTATGATCATGACCGGGCTGGCATCAGGACACACAGGCACATGACTAAAACCGGTCATGGAATTGCACGTGTCCATGTAATCTAAATTTTTAAAAGATGAACCGAAGATCACGAAGTGCAATCAAATTTTTTAAACAGATGAAACACCTTGTTTTTCGTATTGCGATATTTCAGCCGGGCACCTAAACTATGGCGGTTATGTCGGCACAGAAGCCGCCACAGCTTACAGAAGTCCGCTGTTCGAACCCTGCTGATCCCGGGAGCGCATTGGTAACAGCCATTATCAAACATAAAGCCACAGCACCATTCCAAAGAAAATTGTCATACTGCTTGCCAGTACACTGACGGTGATGTCGGGCGCCACAATCGGCCCCGTTCTGCCCCTGATGAGCGAGGTGTTTGCCGATACGCCCAATGCGGCGTTTCTGACCCGCCTGATTCTGACCATGCCCGCCCTGTTTATTGTATTGTTCTCCACGTTGTGCGGATATCTTGTGGATCGCCACGGTCGCAAGAACATACTCTTGATGGCGACACTGCTGTATGGCATCTCCGGTTCGGCCGGTTTGTGGCTTGACTCCCTCACCGCCATCCTGATCAGCCGGGCGATGCTTGGCATGTCTGTGGCAGGGGTGATGACCGTCTGTATCACACTCATCGGCGATTATTACAGCGGCGACGAACGGCAGTATTTCGCCGGACTGCAAAGCGCATTTATGGCGTTCGGAGGTGTCGTGTTCATCTCCGCAAGCGGAGTGCTCGCCGACATCAGCTGGCGCGCACCGTTTCTGATATATACCATGGCGTTTTTACTGCTGCCCGCCATCGCCCTGATCATCACCGAACCGCCAGTGAATCGCGGCAGCGACAGTGAGCCGCCTGAGCCGAGGGGCACACCGGACACATCGCCGCCCCCCTCCCCCACATCGTTTCCCAAAGGGATCATCACCCTGATTATCGGATCGGCTTTCGCCGGCATGGCCATTTTCTACATGATCCCGGTTCACATGCCTTTTTTTATCAACAGCTTCGGCGATGTGAGCAACACCGCCATCGGCTTTGCCCTGGCCTCCTTTGTGCTCACCGGCGCAATCGTTGCCCTGAATTACCAGCGGTTTCTGGTGCGTATGAGCTATGCTTCCATCTATCTGCTTTGCTTTTTTCTGCTCGGCACCGGATATATCCTCATCTCCTTTGCCGGCAGTTACCACGAGATTTTTGCAGGCATGGTACTGGGTGGATTCGGATCCGGACTGCTGATGCCCAATAGCAACGTATGGATGCTTTCGGAGGCGCCGGCGCATCTCAGGGGCAGGCTTTCAGGCACACTTACGTCTGCGGTTTTCCTGGGACAGTTTCTGTCACCCATCCTCACCCAGCCGATGGTGGATGCCACATCCATCGATACCGGTTTTCTGATCATCGGCCTGACGGTCGCTTCGGCCGCGCTGCTGGTAACAATCGGGTATCTCGTTTACACCAGCATCCGGAGCAGAATCCGACCGCGGTAAAAGGCACGTCTCTCATCAACCTTTCCCCCGGCAGGAGAGTCAGGCAGTCCACCTATTGGCGGATCTAATGGAAGGCGCAATCGCGAAACTCCCCTCTCCCGGAAGGAGAGTCAGGCTCTCCACTCGTAGCGATCCTGGCCGTCGGACGACGCGACGAATCCCGCTTTCTCCAGATAATTGCGGTGTTCCGGAGTTGAGCCATGAGCCACGAGCCTGTCAATCCCCTGTTCCTTCAGATAGCCCCGGTTATCCTCGAAGAGGAATGTTCCGATTTTGAAATCCCGGTAGTTGGGGATCACGAAATCCAGCACCACCGTATGCAGCCCCGCTTCACCCGGACGGGTCACCAGCAGCCCGGCAGGCACCATGTTCCTGAGCACAAAAATACAGCGGTCCTGCTCCTGCAGGTCGTCCTGAAACTCCGGTTGAAATTTCCGAATCTCTTCCCGGTAAAACCGGATGAACGCTTTAATGTACTCACCATTGCTGCCGACTTTAAGAAGCTGGAAATACTCCTTGTCGCCCAGCATCCTGCTCAGATAGTAGATGTTGATCAGGACGATAAATCCATTCATGGCGGCGACGGGGGTGGCGCCTATCAGGATTCCGTAGAGACAAAAGGTGGCGGCACCGATCAGGTTGATAATCCTGAGCCGGATGATCGCGCTCATCATCAGCGAGACGGCAATCAGTACGGATGCCGTATAACCGATGATTTCATAAATAACATGGGTTTCCATAAAAAAAAAGCCGGTATATGATCCTGAATACGTTTCAGGTCATGATACCGGCATTTTCACAAAGATAAAACAGGCGGCCTTCTCCGGCTGCTATTTCAGAGCTTTTCTGACATCCTTTTTAATGTCATCCGATTTATCCTTTCCCTTCTGGATGATATCCTCCGTCATGTTTTTTCCCTTGTCGATCATCTCTTCGGTGTCCTTCAGCGCCGCTTCGTAGCGACTGTTCATGTTCTTAACAAAATCATCGAACTCGGATCTCACCAGGTCGGCATACTCATCACCTTTTCGGGAAATCTGTTTTCTTGTTTTCTCCCCTTTGTCCGGAGCAAAAAGTACTCCAAGCAGGGCTCCGATAAACGATCCGATAATTACACTGATCAGCATATTGAGTTTGCTCATAATCCCTCGCGATTTTTGGTTCATGGTATAGTTAGATAACACGATGCAGGACTCATCTGTTCCGAAGTGCGGAACAAGTGGCCACGTGCTCTTCAAATGGCTGCGGCTGAACCCGGCCAAAGGCATTCGTCATGGCTGGCCGCCGTCGATGTATCCTCTTGCCCGGGCTATTCGTGACGGCTCAGCGGAGCGGCCGTTCCTTTCGCGCGGATGGTGACCACATATGTAACGACCGCGACCGGTTCGATCAGCCCTATCAGACGGATTCAAAAATGGCGATACCGTTATGCCCGCCGAAACCGAACGTATTGCTCATCGCCACATCGATCTTTTTCTCCATGCTTTCGCCGATCACGATATTGATATTGGAGGGGATTTGCGGATCCAGATCGGTGGTATTGATGGTAGGAGGAATCACATTGTCCCGAAGCGCCAGTATGGTAATGATCGCTTCGATGGCGCCGGCCGCACCCATCAGGTGCCCGGTCATGGATTTGGTGGCGCTTATCCACAGGTCGTTCTTTCCGGAGCCTACCATCGACGCGATGGCTTTGATCTCGCTGATATCACCCACCGGGGTGGATGTCGCATGCGGGTTCAGGTAATTAACATCACTGATATCCCGTTTTGCTTCGGCAAGCGCGCGTTTCATTCCCTCGATAGCGCCAATACCTTCGGGATGGGTGGCCGAAAGATGGTAAGCGTCGGCGGTCATGGCCGCACCGGTCACTTCACAGTAAATATGCGCGCCCCGGGCCACGGCATGGTCATAATCCTCCAGAACAATGGCTCCGGCCCCTTCTCCCATGACAAATCCGTCGCGGCCGGTGTCAAACGGCCGGGATGCCGATTTCGGGTCATCGTTCCTCGGCGACATCGCCTTCATGGCCGAAAAGCCGCCCACAGAGCCTTCCGTAATCGGGGATTCCGATCCGCCGGTAACGATCACCTTCGCCTTCCCCCATTTGATATAGTTGAATGCGTCCATGATGGCGGTATTGGACGTGGCACAGGCCGAAACAGTGGTGTAATTGACTCCCATGTAGCCGTTGCGCATGGATATCATTCCGGAGGCCATATTGGCGATGAGCTTGGGCACAAAAAACGGGCTAAACCGCGGGGTGCCGTCGCCCTGATAATAGGCTTTCATCTGCTCTTCGAACGTCATCATCCCGCCCTGTCCGGTACCCCAGATGACACCGACATCAAAAGGAGACATTTTCGAGAAATCGAATCCGGAGTCCCTGATCGCCTGGTCGGAGGCAATCAGCGCATATTGCGTAAACATGTCCGAGCGTTTGATATCGGCCCGATCCAGGTGGTCGGCGGCATTGAAGTCCTTTAGCTCGCAGGCAAAGCGGGTGCGAAATTTTTCGGGGTTGAACCTGGTGATGGGGCCGGCACCGCTCACTCCGTTTTTGACGTTATCCCAGAATGTGTCCAGGTCGTTGCCAAGCGGGGCCAGGGCGCCCAGGCCGGTAACTACTACTCTGTTAGACATGAATCTCCTCTATAATTTATGAAGGCCACCGTCCGGGAAAGAAACACACCCTCTTGTGGCCTGTTGCCAAACAGCGCGCAAAATAAGGAAATTCAACGGGATCATCATCACGGAAATGAAGGGAATGATACCGGCGACAACCTGTGTTTGCGGATAAGCGGGTTATCGTACCGGCGCCGATGCTTTTGAAACCTGCGCGCCTGGCGCGGTTCCATCCACCAAAAAACCACCATGACTATGAGCGATAAAAGAGGTAACCGGACAGATGACAGCGCCGTTGCGGCCCCAACACCGGAATGGTTTGATTTCGGATTGTTTCCCTCACCGGATCAAAAACTGGAACTGAACGATACGGAGTGGCGGGAACGTCTTTCCGAAAACGAATACCGGGTGCTGCGCTCGGAGGGAACCGAGCGGCCCTTTGACAATGAATATTTCGGTACAAAGACCGAAGGGGTCTATGTGTGCCGAAGCTGCTCGAACCCGCTGTTCTCGTCCGTTGCCAAGTATGATTCGGGGACGGGATGGCCTAGTTTTTATGCGCCGCTCTCGCCCGATCATGTGGGCGAAAAATCGGATCACAAACTGCTTATGGAGCGTGTAGAGGTGCATTGCGCACGATGCGGTTCGCATCTGGGACATGTATTCGACGACGGGCCCGCGCCTACCGGCTTGCGCTACTGCATGAATTCGACCACCCTGCGCCTGATTGATGAGCCTGCTCACGCGCACATTGCCGCCGGACGGGAGGATGAGCTTCTCTTCACACTGAACCGCTGAAATCTGATGCTATGTTCTATGTTTTGCGGATGATTGCTCTGATTTTCGGTGCTTTTCCATGCAACCGCTGAAAATCGCGACTCCATGAATCCCGCAGGGCCGCACGTGATCCGGCCCTGCCTGTTCCGCTGATGATTACGGATGGTGCCCGCCGGTCGATGCCGCGTTCCGGATGGCCTTGTCGATTTCCATATCACCCGTGACCAGATCCCATTGGTGGCCGACAGATTCGGGGCTTTCCAGGACTTCCGCTACAACGGCGGCCACATCAGCGCGCGGTATTTCGCCTCCGGGGAGATCCGGAGCCAGGGAAACCCGTCCACGGGGCAGATCGTCAATGAGCCTGCCGGGGCGGATAATGGTGTAATCGAGTCCGCTTTCGCGCAGAGCCTTGTCGGCCTCCGCCTTGGCTTTCTGATACACCTGGAACACTTCATTGCCGCGCGGTTCCTCAACCTTCATGGCGCTGATCATCACATATCGGCGGATATTGTTCTTTTTGGCGGCTTCAATCAGTTTGAGCGCCCCGTCCCGGTCGACGGTCCATTTTCGCGCCGCTCCGCTGCCCGGACCGGCACCCGCCGCAAAGACAACGGCGTCAACCTCACCGACCGCATCGGAAATATCGTCGCTCTTTTCGATGTCACAGATTACCGGTTCGGCGCCGGCTTCCCTGACTTCATCGGCATGCTCCTCATTCCGGATGATGCCGAACACCTGGTGGCCGTTACTCTTAAGTATGGAGTGCAACAACATGGCGATTTGGCCATGTCCTCCTGCCATAGCGATCTTCATTTTTGCCTTTCACTTCTTTTTCTGATGGATTGCTATACACGTAAACAGTTTGTGTGCTATATCATTCCAAAAAATGACAAATAAAGCAAAAAAACGGGGCCGCGAGTTTCGAATCAGGGCAGTTCGGTGCTTCCCATCAGCCAGCGGTCGCATTCACGCGCCACGCCACGGCCTTCGTTGATCGCCCAGACGATCAGGCTTTGCCCTCTCCGCATGTCACCGGCGGCAAACACGCCATCCACATTGGTGTTATAGACTTCGTGTTCGGCTCTGGCGTTGGAGCGCTCGTCACGCTTCACATTGAGCTGATCCAGCAAGGGGTTCTCCGGTCCGAGGAAGCCCATGGCCAACAGCACCAGATCCGCTTTCCACACTTTTTCCGTGCCGGGTACTTCCTTCGGGGCCATCCGTCCGTTATCGCCCTTTTCCCAGGTGATTTGCACGGTATGCAGCTCCTTGACGCGGCCATTCTTATCGCCGGTCAATTTCCTGGTCATGATCTCGTACTGCCGCGGGTCGTCGCCAAATTTTTCGCGGGCCTCTTCCTGGCCGTAATCCAGCCGGTAGATATTGGGCCACTGCGGCCAGGGGTTGGAATCCGCACGGGAGTCCGGCGGGCGAGGCATGATTTCGAACTGGGTAATTGTTTCGCATTGATGGCGCAAAGAGGTGCTCACGCAGTCGGTACCGGTGTCGCCGCCGCCGATCACAATCACGTTTTTATCTTTGGCGGAAATGAACTTGCCGTCACTGTGATCCGAGTCGAGCAGGCTTTTGGTGTCGGCATGCAGGAACTCCATGGCAAAATGGATACCTTCAAGGTCGCGTCCCTCGATGGGAAGGTCACGTGGCGCAGTAGCGCCTCCGGCCAGAATCAGGGCGTCGTGGCGTTTCTGAAGCTCTTTGGCGGAAACATCCTTTCCAACCTCGGTATTGGTGACAAATTCGATGCCCTCAGCCTCAAGGATGTCCACCCGGCGCTGCACAACGGACTTCTCCAGTTTCATATTGGGGATTCCGTAGGTAAGCAGCCCCCCGATCCGGTCGGCACGCTCATAGACGGTAACCTTGTGTCCGGCTTTATTGAGCTGTGCGGCGGCTGCGAGTCCGGCCGGTCCCGACCCCACAATCCCGACCGTTTTTCCGGTTCGTTTCTCCGGGGGCTCCGGAACCACCCACCCTTCTTCAAAACCACGATCGATGATCGCCTGTTCAATGCTTTTGATAGACACCGGCGGCTCGATGATGCCCAGTACGCAGGAGCCTTCGCACGGCGCCGGACACACACGACCGGTGAATTCCGGAAAGTTATTGGTTTTATGAAGCCGGTGCAGCGCCTCTTTCCATTTACCACGGTACACCAGGTCGTTCCACTCAGGAATGAGGTTGTAGACGGGGCAGCCACGGGCTCCGCCTTCGGCCATTGAACCGGTCTGGCAAAACGGAATGCCGCAATCCATGCACCGGGCGCCCTGCGTTTTCAGCTCCTCCTCGGTCAGCGCAACGTTGATTTCATCCCAGGATTCGATACGTTCCCTGGCATTGCTGTAAGGAGTGGATTTTCGTTCGTACTCCAGAAATCCGGTTGGTTTACCCATGTTTCTTGCGTTTTTCTTTGTGTGATATCGTGTTGGTCTGTCTGTTGTGCCCCGGCCGGGTTTCGAATGCCTGCATCATGTCCGGAAGCCCGTCCATAATTAATGCGTCCGGCACGAAATGCCGGATTATGTCAGTTTCCGGCGGCCCGTGCCTTGTCGCCCTTGTTGATCTCAAAGGCTTCCATGATGGCTTTTTCGCCTTCAAGTCCGCGGAGCCGGGCTTCCCGGATCGCCTCGTTCATCCGTTTGAAATCAACAGGGTGCACTTTCACGAAGAGCGGCACTATCTCATCCCACTTGGCGAGCACTTTCCAGGCACGGTTGCTGTCGGTGTAGTCGGCGTGTCGCCGGATCATCTGCTTCACCTCCTGAATCTCATCAATATCTTCAAGACGCTCGAGGTGGACCATATCCTTGTTGCAATGGCCTTCGAAGGTGTCATCCTCATCAAGGACATAAGCGATACCGCCTGACATTCCGGCTGCAAAATTGCGTCCGGTGGATCCGAGCACAACGACCCTTCCACCGGTCATGTATTCGCAGGCGTGGTCGCCGACAGCTTCCACAACCGCCCTCACACCGCTGTTCCGTACACAGAAGCGTTCACCGGCCATCCCGCGAATGTACGCTTCACCATCGGTGGCTCCGTAGAATGATACATTCCCGACGATGATGTTATCCTCAGGCTTGAAGCGCGCGTTGCCATCGGGAGAAAGTATCAGCTTGCCGCCGGAGAGGCCTTTTCCAAAATAGTCGTTGGCGTCGCCTTCCAGTTTGAGGGTCATCCCTTTCGGGGTGAACGCGCCGAAACTTTGTCCGGCCGACCCGCGGAACGTGAGTCGAATGGTATCCTCCGGGAGGCCTTCGCGCCCGTGTGCACGGGTGATCTCACTGCCCACGATGGTCCCCACAACCCGGTTGATGTTACGAATCGGGAGTTTTGCCTTGACCGGCTTCTTCTCTTTGATCGCGGGTTCGCAAATATCGAGCAGGGTCTGAATATCCAGCGAGTTGTCCAGGCCGTGATTCTGCCGCATCATCGAACGGATACCATACGTCGCGGGCACTTTCGGAATATAGAGAAGCGGCGACAGATCCAGGTTCCTGCTTTTCCAGTGGTCGGTTTTGCGTTGCCGCAGCTTGTCCACCCGGCCGATCATTTCGTCGACGGAGCGGAAACCGAGCCTGGCCATATGCTCCCGGACATCCTGCGCCACGAATTTCATGAAATTGACCACATACTGCGGATCGCCCTTGAAGTTGTGGCGCAGTTTCGGGTTTTGCGTTGCCACGCCTACCGGGCACGTATCCAGATGGCAGACCCGCATCATCACACATCCCAGAGTGATGAGCGCGCTGGTCCCGAAACCATATTCTTCGGCGCCGAGCAGCGCGGCAATAACGATGTCCCTTCCGGTCTTGATCTGGCCGTCGGTCTCGAGTACCACCCGGCTTCGCAGGTCGTTCATCACCAGGGTCTGATGCGTTTCGGCAAGACCCATCTCCCAGGGCAACCCCGCATGCTTGATGCTGGTCTGGGGAGAAGCGCCGGTGCCGCCATCGTGACCGCTGATCAGGATCACATCGGCTTTGCCTTTGGCCACCCCTGCGGCAATGGTACCTACCCCGGCCAGGGAGACCAGCTTCACATTGATGCGGGCATCGCGGTTGGCATTCTTGAGATCATGGATGAGCTGTGCCAGATCTTCGATCGAGTAGATATCGTGGTGCGGCGGCGGGGAGATCAGTCCCACTCCGGGCGTGGAGTAACGGACTTTGGCGATCCACGGATAGACTTTTTTGCCCGGCAGCTCACCACCCTCTCCGGGCTTGGCTCCCTGGGCCATCTTGATCTGAATCTCCTGCGCCTGGTTCAAATACTCGCTGGTAACGCCAAAACGCCCGGACGCCACCTGTTTGATGGCGCTGTTACGCAGATCCCCGTTCGGGTCGGGTGTGAAGCGGTCGACATCCTCTCCCCCTTCTCCCGTGTTGCTTTTCCCACCGATGCGGTTCATGGCAATCGCAAGCGCCTCATGAGTTTCCCTGCTGATGGAGCCATAGGACATCGCCCCCGTCTTGAACCGTTTGCAGATCGACTCCACCGACTCGACCTCATCGATGGGCACCGGCTGTGACGAATCATTGAATTCCAGCAAATGACGCAGGGTCGGAGCCGGGTCGCGCTGCTCGTCCAGCAGCGTCGTATAATCCTTGTACAGCTTGTAATCATTGATTTTGACGGCAAACTGCAGGGTGTGTACGGTTTCGGGATTGTACATGTGGTATTCGCCGTTCTTGCGCCACTTGTACTGCCCACCCTCTTCCAGCACCTGTCCGTTGACCCGCACTTTGGGATAGGCCTTGCGATGACGCATTTCCGCCTCTTCGGCAATGACATCCACGCCGATGCCCCCGATCCGTGACTTGGTCCAGGTGAAATGTTTGTCGATAACCTTGTTGTCGATTCCAAGCGCTTCAAATATCTGCGCGCCGCGATACGATTTGATGGTTGAGATTCCCATCTTGGACATCACCTTTACGATACCCTTGACCACAGCCTGGTTGTATCCCTTGACCGCACGTTGGTAATCGATGTTTTCCAGCAGCCCTTCCCGGATGAGATCGTGGAGGCTCTGGTAGGCCATGTAGGGATTGACCGCATCCACGCCGTAACCCAGCAGGGTACAAAAATGATGCACTTCGCGGGGTTCGCCTGACTCCAGTACCAGTCCGACTTCGGTTCGTTTTCCCGTCCGGATAAGATGGTGATGGAGCGCGGATACAGCCAGAAGAGCCGGTATGGGGACATGTTCCCTGTCGAATCTGCGATCGGAAAGGATAAGGATATTGGCTCCATCGGCAATGGCCTTGTCGGCGGATGCAAACAGTTCATCCAGGCTTTTTTCCAGCCCTTCCCCGCCTGATCCTGCCTTGAACAGCATCGGCAGTGTCGCGTTTTTGAAACCGGGGATCACCAGATTGCGCAGCTGCTCGAGCTCTTCGGTGGTAAGTACGGGGCCTTTCAGCCGGATTTGCCGGCAGCTGTGCGGACCCGGATCCAGGATGTTGCCCTGCGCGCCGAGGTTGGTCTCGGTCGATGTGATCAGCTCCTCGCGAATCGGATCGATCGGAGGGTTGGTAACCTGCGCGAAAAGCTGCTTGAAATAGTTGTATAACAGTTGCGGCTGGTTGGACAGCACCGCGATTGGGGCGTCGTTGCCCATGGCTCCAACCGGCTGCAGCATGTTCTCGGCCATCGGACCCACATTGATGCG
Source organism: Balneolales bacterium ANBcel1 (assembly GCA_029688905.1). NCBI lineage: Bacteria > Pseudomonadati > Balneolota > Balneolia > Balneolales > Balneolales bacterium ANBcel1. The sequence continues at coordinate 52,699 of JARULB010000001.1, forward strand.
CAAATCCTCGTAAGTATAGCCGAACACTTTCTGGTTATGAACAATCTGATCGTGGGAAAGGTCAGGTGTCTTGTAGGAGAGATCCTCGGTCACCTTGTCAAATTCCACAAGGTTCTCATCCAGCCATTTACGATACGGATGTTCGGCGGCAATTTCGTTCTTTATCTCCTCATCGCTGATAATGCGGCCTTCGCTGGTATCGATAAGCAGCATGCGGCCGGGCTGCAGGCGCTCCTTGTACAATACATCCTCGGGCTTGATGTCGAGTACCCCCACCTCGGACGCCAGCACGACCATATCGTCGCGCGTCACATAATAGCGTGAAGGGCGAAGCCCGTTGCGGTCCAGGGTCGCACCTACTACCGATCCGTCCGTAAACGCAATCGAGGCCGGTCCGTCCCACGGTTCCATCATGCAGCTGTGAAATTCGTAGAATGCACGCTGCAGATCGTCCATGTTCTCATGCTTTTCCCAGGGCTCGGGAATCATCATCATCATGGAATGGGCCAGCGAGCGGCCTGTCAGGGAGAGGAACTCCAGACAGTTATCGAACTTCGCGGAATCGCTGCCCTCATCCTGGATGATAGGCATCACATTCTTTATGTCGTCGCCGAACAGTTCGGTTGCAAACTGTTTCTCCCTTGCGTGCATCCAGTTCTGGTTACCCTGAAGGGTGTTGATTTCGCCGTTGTGGATGACATAACGGTACGGGTGCGCCAGTTTCCAGCTGGGAAACGTATTGGTACTGAACCGGGAGTGGACCAGGGCGATGGCGGAGGTCATGGCCGAGTCTCTCAAATCCGGGTAATAAAGTTCCACCTGGTTGGGAGTAAGCATCCCCTTGTAAACGATGGTGCGTGAGGAAAAGCTGTTTACGTAATAATACTCCTTGTCCGCGTCACTGAGCTCCGATTGCTGAACTGCCAGGGTACAGCGGCGGCGGACTACAAACAGTTTTCGTTCGAAATCGAGTTCGGTTTTCAGGTCGGGGCTGCGTTGAACAAACACCTGCCGAACCAGGGGCTCTGTGGATATGGCAGTGTCGCCAAGGCTGGAATTGTCGGTGGCCACCTTGCGCCATCCCAGCAAGGTGAGCCCCTCTTCCTGGATCACCTTTTCGATGATTTTTTCACACAATTTCCGCTGTTCCCTTTCCGGCGGAAGAAAAAACATCCCGACTCCGTATTCGCCAGCCTCCGGCAGAGTAAAACCAAGACCTTCGCAGGATTGGCTGAAAAATTTGTGGGGAATCTGCATCAGGATACCGGCTCCGTCACCGCTGTTGGGCTCGGCGCCTGTGGCACCGCGATGATCCAGATTGCGCAATACCCGGATCCCCTGCTTGATAATTTCGTGGGAAGGTTTACCCTTCATATTCACGACAAAGCCAATACCACAAGCGTCATGTTCAAATTGCGGATCGTACATGCCCTGCTTTCCAGGGGCCATCATTCCTTCGTTTGCCATACATATATCCTGATTTGACGTGCTGATTTCAAATACCCAGACGCTGACGGCGTGCCGGGTGAGCCTTCACAAAAAATAGCGGATTCAACTGCCGCGCGGATTCAGTCCCCTGACCGCGCAAACCCCGGCCTGTCAAAAAGCTCCGCTGTAACCGGGTATCGCTTCACCAACCGATTCGTCAAAACTTTAAAAGCTTTTAATCTGAAAAACTTAAAAAGTTTCAGCAATGCAATATGATTAAAAACAGGTAGCGATTCAAATAAAAAAACTGTCCAGGGCGCTGGTTCTGCCGTTTTTGGGCACATAAAACGCAAAAAAGCGCTATCAGTTTTCAGAAAAAAGTTCGGCACAATGAATAATATCAGAGTGTAAGCGACAACACTCGTTGTATCCGGGCTTTCAGGCCAGGATCTTATTGTGATTTGGGGTAGCCGTTATTTTTCATGACCAGTATTCCCATTTGCAGAGGCTGCATGGTCTCCTGAAATTCCAGTTTTACCAGCTGATATCCGTTGATCTCCAGAAAATGAATTAACCCGGTCACATTATATCCGGGCAATCCGGTATCGTGAAACTCCAAAGCGATCACCCGTATCCGGTCAAGAACGCTTTTCGGACACTGTAGCAGTATTTCGTACTCACTCCCTTCACAGTCCAGTTTCAAAAAATCGACTCTTTCAATTTGATTATTCTGGAAAAAATCAGCCAGTGTCACAGCATTGACCGATACGGATTTCTCCTGACTGTCCTTTGGGTGCCTCCCTTTAGTTTTTACCAGTGTGTGGTTCACCGATTTGCTTACGTACAGCTCCCTGGTGCCGGTTTCTCCGGATACCGCCATATTGTGTGGTTGAACCTTGCTGCATTGATTTGCTTTTATGTTGTCCCGCAACCGGGAGAAGTTTGACGGCTCGGGTTCCAGCGCATGGATCGTGGAGTTCTTTCCGGAATAGCTGTCGCAAAAAATGGAAAAGTAGCCTCTGTGCGCACCAATATCTACAATCACAGAATCGGCATAAAACGGGAACAGGTTGTGATAAACGCGCTTGTAAAACACATCAATAATTACCGAAGCGTCGTCGGCGTCCAGCTTGACGGGAGTCATGATACCGAATGTTTTACATATGCCATGGGCCAGCCGAAGCTGTTGTCGTTTCCTGAAGCGCGCCACCAGTTTTGCCAGAAGCTTCCTCATCAATCTCTTACCACTGTTTTTCGGGATATTAGCTGTTGATTCCGGAATCGAAATACCTCCGGATTTTTTGAAGTCCCCTGACATACGAAGAACGTGTATCCATCACGGGGGCGGGCATGGCTACGGTAGCAAACCCTTTCTTGAAGTGCTCCACACCTTTCAGACTGCTGCTGGGATTAAAATCAAACCAGGCAAACCCCTGCACTCTGTAATGGCGGATAAGGTGATAGTAAAAATACTGATAAACCCCTTTCCCAATGTAGTCGGCATCGGCCAGGCCGAGCCAGCTGACGGCGTGCCTCCTGCTCCGCAGAATCGGTCCGCCGCAAACTAGTTTTCCGCCGTGAAACACCCCGAAAAAATCACAGTACTCCGATTGAAGCAGTTGTTGGAACATTTCCATGCCATAGTGGCTTTTGGGGCTTCCCTTTCCCTGCCACCGCTCCAGGGATTGCCTGTAACAGTCGTAGTAAGCCGGCAAATGGCGCGCTTCTATCTTCTTCAGCGACAGATCCAGCGATTCGGCCTTTTTCAGATTTCTGAGCGTATTTCTCCGGATTTTTTTCCGCAGCTCATCAAACGGCATGTTGAGTGGAACAACGAATGTCGATTCCTGTTTCAGGCTGCCGGAGACCGGAAAGGCAGCGTCATGCGGCTGAAACGGGCTGGCTCTCCAGATCAGGCCGGGGTATTGTTTCATCACCAACGATGTGATCATCGCTGCATGGGCATCCGAAAGGGCATGGGTTGAAATCCATCCGCCATAAACCCCAAGGGGGGAAGATTCATACACCTTTACCAGGCCTTTCAGGTTTTTGGTCGCCGAGAGGATGAAAAAGGCGGATGTGCCGTCACTGAAAGTGATCTTCCTCGTTACAGGCAAAACGGATCCTCCGGAATACTCTTTTACAATGTGCAACCACTCTGGTGAATGGAAGAATGTAGCGTATTCACACTCCATCCAGACCTGTTGCCACTCGGATTCAACGGCCGCTTCAACAAATTCGATGGAAAGTTTGCTCATGGTTCAGCGTAACATCGGGGATCGGAAAGGAGTGCAGACAATCTGCGCATCCATCCCTGAATATACAAAAAACGAACCGGGTGAAAGCTGATTAATCCCCTGCCGTGAAAACCGGAACCCGGGCTGCATCCGGCACGCCGATACAGTCCGCAATACCCTCAAACCCGGCCGGACCGCTTCGGGACAAAACCTGAAATCAGCCTGCCGGCAGGTGCCATCATTCGACCGCAACTAATATCTGACTCTCACGTAATATCCGGCCAGTATTTATTTGCACCAAGTCTCCTAAAATAATTTTTAAATTAACAGCCGTGTATTCCGCAAGCATGTACTGCACCCGGTTTCATGGGTTTAAAAATTTTGATTACCTGGACACCTGCAATTCCATGACCGGTTTTAATCATGCGCCTTTGTGCCCTGGCGCCGGCCCGGTCATGTTCATAGCATTTATTTGAAACCCCAGTTTATCCTAATCCTGAAGAGGTAATATCATGACACAACGTGTACGAAAGTTGCACCGGCTGTTGCCGGTTCTGTTTGTTGCTGCAGCGTGGATGGCCGCAGCGGCTCCCGCGACATCCCAGCAAATGCAGACTCTGTTTGATGGAAATGTGCGACATGGCGGGTTCGGCGGACCCGTAGTCAAGTTCAGCAGTATCGATGGTAAAACCGGCGTCTGGGTCGGTGGCCGGGGCGGGTGGATTCTCAACTTTTCCAACGAACACGCGATATCATTGGGTGGTGGTGGATATGGACTGGTGACCGAACACCAGGTACCGAATCCGAGCGTTCCCCTTGTTTCTGAATTTGCCGCAATTGGCTACGGCGGTTTTGAAATGGAGTACACCAACCGGACCTACCAGCTTGTCCATTTTACCGCCTCCACACTTATTGGTGCTGGTGGCGCAACGACCCGTGACAGTGATTATGTTGAAATCGATTCCGATGCGAACACCTTCTTTGTGCTGGAACCGGGGCTGAACATCGAAATGAATGTCACCTCGTTCTTCAGAATCGCGACCGGGGTCTCCTACTTTTATACCAGCGGCATCAGCAAGGCCGGGCTGCAGGATTCCGATTTCTCGGGCTTCAAAGGGAAACTGACGTTTAAATTCGGCTCGTTTTGACAACCAGCGAGGTTGCCGCTTTACCACTAATCAACACCTGACGGGCACTCCGGTTCGGTTTTTTTTAAACCGATCGGCTGCCAGGAGTAACCGGACCTGATTTCTTGCGCTTATCAACCATATTCTGATAGGTTTCGAAAAGCATCCGGAAGTGATCGTCCAGCGTGCCGATGGAGTGTTCTGCCGCTACCGCGCATGCTCGGACCATCGCGGGCCTGTCACGGTCAAGCATCCGCAAGATCGCCTTTGAGAGATCCACGGAATCACCCGGTTCATACACTTCGGAATACTCGCTGTCGGCAAGGTCTCCGGCCCCTCCATGCGCAGGAACAATTACCGGCAGGCCACTGCAAATCGCTTCGGCTACCACCAGTCCGTACGTTTCGGCTGCCGAGCCATGCACAAAATAGTCGGCGCTGGCCAGATAATCGGCGAGCTCCTCCCGGTTTGATTTAAATCCCATCAGTTTGATGTGAGGAATCCCCCGGGCCTGATGCTTGACCATCCATCGAAACGGCCCGTCACCAAAAATCACCAATCCGATTTGACGATGCTCCGAGGCCATCCGAAATCCCTCAAAGATGGTTCCGAGGCGTTTTTCCGGATGGTGCCGGCTGATGCCGATCATAAGGATGGCATCTTCAGGCAGACCGAGCTCTTCGAGGATTATCTTCCGGAGCTCCGTGCTCCGTCGGTTGGGAGTAGAGAACAGTTTATCGATACCGAAGGGCACCGTAACGGGGTTATTGATCTTGAAACGGCTCAGCCGGTTGGCCAGCCACTCTCCGCTGACGATCGTCGCATCGTACCGTTTACTCAGCCTTCGCAGGTAATTCCAGTAAAACAGGAAAAGTTTGTCAACCCTGGCCGATTTGATGAATTTTCCCAAAATCGTATGCGGATAGACGGCCACCGGATCCTGGTGGAAAATGAAGGCTTTAACCGCATCGCCTTTCCATCGGGCGGCAAACCACCCACCGGTCCATGGTGACGATCCTTCCACAACATCGGGTTGTTCGCGGTCAAGAATTTCATGGACCATGCGTTCACGCCACAAAATATAATAACGCCGGTCTACTGGAAGCGCGGGCCCCGGAACCCAGATGATACGGCCGCCATTGCGTTCCGTCTCCCCTGCTTCAGCACCGGGTGCTACAACCACGATCTCGTGCCCCAGCTTACTGCCTGCGAGAAGCTTCTGGTTGATGTAGGTTTTAACCCCACCCCCCTTCTCCGCGTAAAATTCTGCGATATCAACAATCTTCATAGGAATATTCTGTAAAAGTCCTAGAAGTTATCGCAGTTGCACCATTTAAACAATGTGAATCGCCAAATCGAAGAATCAACCGGGATAACCGGAGGAGATGTATTTTCTCAGGTCCTGTATTTCCAGTTTTTGTTCGTCAATAATGGCTTTCACGATATCTCCGATGGAGATCACCCCGATTACGCTACCTTGTTCATCAAGCACGGGAAGGTGGCGGATTTTTTTCTCCGACATGATTCCCATGCAGTCGTGAAGGTCATAATCGGCCCTCACGCAAAAAACGTTCTCGGTCATGATCTCCTTGACTGCGGTATCTTTTGAACGGCGGCCTTTCAGAATAACCTTATTGCGGTAGTCCCGTTCGGATACAATTCCACTCATTTTCCCGCGGGTCATTACGATCAGCGCTCCGATGTTCTTGTTCGACATCGACGCAATGGCATCGAAAACCGAGGAGTCGCAATCCACACTGAATACTTCCCTTCCTTTCTTGTGTAAAATGTCCTGTACTTTCATTGATCCGTCCACTTTATTTTAAGTTGAACCGACTTCGCCTTTCTTCATACAAATAAATGAAATTACAATAAGTTACAAGGATTTTTTCAGAGCCAGCCGCAGGTCGCAAAGCCTGCTGTAATGAGACCGGCCCGGGAGGCAGCACCTTTCATTTACATGGCTTATCGCGGTCCCGGTTCCGCGAAACGGGCCATCCAGCTTCTTACCTCATCATACCATTTCAGGGAGTTGTTCGGCTTGAGGATCCAGTGGTTTTCGTCCGGGTAATAGATCAGTCGGGATTCAATTCCTTTGTGCTGAAGTGTGCGGAACAGTTCAAAAGCCTGACCCACAGGAACCCGGTAATCCAGCTGCCCGTGAATGATCAGGGCCGGAGTTTCAAAGTTTTCAGCAAAGTAGTGCGGCGATATCTGCTCGTAAATATCGTGTTCCCAGTAATCGCCGAAGCGGGTGGTATGCACTGCGAAGTCGGCAGCCAGCTGGGAGTACATGTTATATACGGGCGCGTGGATGAGCAGCGTGTTGAACGGATGCTCTTTTCCAAGCAGGATGCTGGAGAGATATCCACCGTAACTGCCACCCCCCGCAACCATGCGATCGGCATCAATCCAGGGTTGATCGGCAAACCACTCTGCGGCTTTTCTGGTATCGGCATAGGGCTTGGTAATCCAGTCGGGATTGATGGCATCGGCAAAATCCTGTCCGAAGCCGGAAGAACCGTGGAAGTTGTGCCATGCGGTGACATAGCCCCAGGAAGCGAAGGTCTGGGCATTCCAGCGAAAGTGGAATCCGTCGGGTATGGCGCTGTGCGGACCGCCGTGAATCAGCAGAAAGAGCGGATACTCCTTGCTTTCATCGAATCCCGGAGGATAATGGACCCACATCTGGATTTCGGCACCGCCATAGCCCTCGTAGGTAACCGATTCGTATGTACCAAGTTCCACCTTATCCAGGATGTCGTCATTGCGTGTATCCAGCCGGGTGACACGGCCACCGGACGGATCCACAAGTACCAGCCGGTTGGGATAGAGAAAACTCTGGTTCAAGGCGGCAAGTGTGCCGTTTCCGGCAACGGACAGGGAAGAATAGCTCGTCTGGCCGGTAACAGGCGCGGGGGCGCCGGTAGAAGCATCAATCCGGTAGATACGATAGGTTCCGGCATCGTCGATGGCACCATACAGGGCGGAGCCGTCCGGGGCCCATACCAGTCCGTCGGCCGAGCGATCCCAGTCGCCGGTCAGTTCACGATGCTCCTCACCGGCCACATCATACAGGACGAGGCGCCGCGTATCGGCGTAAAAACCCTTGATCTGCTGCCGGTTGTAGGCGATTTGGGAGCCATCCGGACTAAAAAGCGGGTTGCTGTCGCCCGCGTCGTTATCAACGGTTATGTTGACGGCTTCATCGCTTCCGGGCCCCATCAGATAGATATCCATTTTGGGATCGGTATCGTCGTGATTGGTGTCGCTGACAAATGCCACCAGGGATTCATCAGGAGCAACATCATAGCTTCCGGGACCCTGGGTCGAGCGCGGAAGCTCCCGGCCCGAAGTTCCGGTCACCGCTTCGATCTCATCCCGGCCGACCAGGGCCTGGTCGCCGGAAACCCTGTTCATTCGAAGTGACAATTCAGACGCGGGAACCCGGTAGACATGTGCCTGGCGCTCTTCATCAAGCCAGTGATCCCAGTGGCTGAACGGAAGCTCATTCCAGATGCGGGCAGAAACATGGGAATCGCGCTGAGAGGCGATCTCCTCTTCCATCTCGTCCCAGGTTTTGCCGTGCCAGACGCTGGTGATGAAATATATGTGATCGCCCACCCATTTGATCACATTGACACCGGTAGGCACATCGGTCACTCTGCGGGCTTCGCCGGGCTCGCCGATCGGCAGCACATAGACCTGCGATGCGTTGTCATCATCGCGGCGAGTTACAAAGGCGATCATACTGCCGTCTGCGTTAAATGCAGGCTGACCATCAGCGGAGCCGTGCCGTGTCAGCGGCCGCTCAACGGAACCGTCCGAACCAAAAAGCCAGAGGTCTGTATGGCTTTTGTCGTCATCCAGGGTATAGCGGGTGACCGGTGCCACAACCCAGCGGCCGTCGGGCGAAATTTCCGGGGAACCGATGCGCTCCATTTTCCAGAGTACTTCGGCAGAAAGCAGTTTGCTGTTGCTGTCGTTTGCAAGGGCGACGGATTGTGTCGTAAACAATCCCTGCAACAGAAATATTAAAATCAGGAAAGCGAACAATGGTGATTGTCGGGAAATCATATTATCGATTGATGTGGTTGATAGTTAACGAAAAGTAAACCAGCGCAGGCATTTGTGGAATACATCCACCGGTTCGCAAAACATCATGGGACATCCGCGGGGGATAACGGTGATGCCTGCCTCCCGGGCCTGACGGGCAGCTTCTTCATCATAACTGCCCTGACCGATGGAGCGATGAAACCAGATTCGGGAAACGCCCGCATCGCGGCATTGCCGAACCAGATCCGGGGCCTGATCCGGATGACACCCGATGACCAGGCCGTCGATACGCTCGGGAAGAGCGGAGATGTCCGGGTAACAGGTATCTCCCTCCACCTGCCCGGCATTGGGATTAATGGCATAAACCCGGTAACCTCTGTCGCGAAGCTTGCGGTAAATATAATTTGCGGCGGTATCCCCTTTTCGGGAGACTCCGGCAACTCCGATCGCTTCTCCCCCGAGAAAATCGGAAACGCTGTCTTCTGGTTTCATCTTGTTCCGGATGCTTGTGTGATTCCATACCGGCCGGCATGGCCGGGCTATCGCGCAATCTATCGCTTTTGGCAATAATACGTAAATAAAAAAACGGTTTCGGCGGCGCGGGCAGACCGGAACATATTCTGCGGGCATGGTGTTACTAGACAAGCGGCTGAACGATTGTCAACCGATACGGAAGGTAACCCAGGATACGCTGAAATATGATTGTTATCCGATCGTCCCGTATCACCACACAAATTATCTCTCATGAATCATCACATGAAAAGCGCAGCTCACCTGTTAATCGCCTCAATGGCAATGTTGCTCGCAATATCCGCATGCAGCCCGTCCAATTCCAACGAATCCCTGAGCAACACCGATGAAAGCGAAAGCTGGGTTGTCTCCAGCCAGTATACCGATATCAGGCTGACAAAGATTGCCGGCGGACTCGAACACCCCTGGTCGCTGGCTTTTCTGCCGGATGGCCGCATGCTGGTGACCGAACGCCCCGGACGGCTTAACATATTGGACAACGGTGAGATCACATCCGTTGACGGGCTTCCCGATATACATGCAAGGGGCCAGGGCGGACTCATGGAAGTTTCCCTGCATCCCGATTATGAATCCAACGGCTGGATCTATCTGACCTACTCCAGGCCCAATGACCAGGGTCAGACCGCCACCGCATTGGCACGTGCCCGCCTGGATGGAAACAACCTGATCGACTCTGAGGATATCTTCATCCAGAACCGCTACTCGCAGCCCGGCCGACATTACGGATCCAAGCTGGCATGGGACCATGACGGCAAACTGCTTATGAGTATCGGTGACCGTGGTTCCGAACCTCCCAGAGCCCAGGACCTGATGGATCATGCCGGTACCCTGCTCCGGCTTAATGACGACGGCACCGTCCCGCCGGATAATCCTTTTGTGGGAGATGACAGCGCCCTGGATGAAATATTTACATACGGCAACCGAAATATCCAGGGACTGATCGTCCATCCAGAAACCGGTGAAATCTGGGCCACCGAACATGGGCCGCGCGGCGGCGATGAACTCAACCTGCTGGAGGCGGGAAAGAATTACGGGTGGCCGACCGTCACGCTCGGACTCGACTACCGCACCCAGGAGGAGTTCCCGCATTCGGAAGCACGCCACAGCGTGGAAGGCATGACGGACCCTGTTTACGAATTGCTGCCCACACACGCCCCCTCCGGACTCGCCCACATTTCCGGTGACCATTTCACAAGCCGCTGGGATGATAATCTGCTGGCCGGCGGCCTTCGCGCCGAACGGATCCGCAGGCTGGTTATCCAGGACTATGAAGTCATCCACGATGAAGAGCTGATCCTGCAGGAGATCGGACGCATCCGCGATGTCCGTGTCGGGCCCGACGGCAATATCTATGTGCTCACCGACCACCCGGACGGAGGACTCTACCGGCTGGAACCCGGAAGCTGACAGAAAGGCATCCAAAGTGAAATCTTGTCCGATAACGGCCATCGCATAACCGGCGTGGCCAGCCGGTTATAATTGGGTGGAAACGTTCCACACGCCCAATTGATACGTGGGTTAGTCACCGATACTCCCAGTGTACAGACATAATACCCGTTATCAAATTGAAACGGTATAAGACTTACCCGGTTTGCAATTTTTAATGAGCTTAACGGTTGGCTCCAGAAATGGAAGCAACCTGTGCCATCGGCAAAACAATGTTCCCATCCACCAAAACAGATATGGTTATGAGTCCGGATATCAAAGACAAACGGTTTTCTGAAGTGATCAGGGGCGAAACGCCGGTACTGGTCGATTTTTATGCCGACTGGTGCGCGCCTTGCCGGATGATGCCACCCATTCTCAAAGAGCTCAAGAAGAGGATGGGCGATTCGCTCCACATCCTTAAAATCGACACCGAGAAGAATGCCGACCTGGCGATACGTTACCAGGTACGCGGAATTCCAACACTGCTCCTGTTCAAGGAAGGCCGGGTTATCTGGCAGCAATCGGGTGTGATGCAGGCGCCGCAACTGGAGGAGGTAATCCGGCGCGAGCTGGAGGATTACGAAACAAAAATGGGTGCATAGATATTATATGCGCGAGAAACGGCGGTTTACCCAGTAGGCCGCAACAAGAATGACGGCACCGGCGGCCAGCCGGATGAGGTCCGCGTCCCTGTTCCAAATCAGCAGGTTGACCAGCAGTCCGGCCGGGATGACCGCATTGTTCATGACCGCAAGAGTTCCGGCATCGACTTTGGTGGCGCCGTGGTTCCATAAAAAGAGTCCGGCTGCTGATGCGCCGAAGCCGAGCCACAGCAAAACGGCCCAGTGCGTGCCGGTCTGCGGCATCAGCGTGGTGTCACCAAAAATCAGATAGGACGGCAAGGTGATCAGCAGGGCGCCGGCATAGAAGTAGCCGAAAAAGCGGACAGGCGGGATTTCGGTGGGATACCACCGGACCAGGTTTTTATATCCGACCTGGCCTGCGGCGAACGAGGCATTCGCAACCTGCATCAATAAAAACCCGAACAGATAGCCGCTTGTGATGCCGTCGTAGCGGATCACGCCCGCACCTACAACCGCGAGAATGGCGGCAATCAGCGCCACCGGCGAAAAGCGGCTGTTCAGGGCATCATCAAGGACGGTGACAAACACCGGTGTCATGATGGTGAAAAGCAGCACTTCCGGTGCCGTCAGAAACTGAAATGAGCGGTACAGGCACAGGTAGGTCACACCGAACTGAAGCGCGCCGACCAGGATCATACCGGTTACCAGTTCGCGCCTAACACCGGTCCACCGGGTAAACGGAAGCATCACAAGTCCGGCGAAAACCACCCGGGAGAGAACGGCAAAATCACTGTCCACCTGTCCGGCCAGGTACTCATCGATAAGGCTGAACGAAAAGGCCCAGAGCAGGGTCACAAAAACGAGGTACTTCATACCGGCGGTCCTCCGCTACAGCCAGCGCGGTGTGCGATCGGTATAGGCGTCATAATCCTCCCCGAACTTTTCACGCAGGGCACGCTCCTCGGAAATAATTTGAAACCGGGTCATATATATGTAGAACAGCGGCATGAGCATCAGGCAGAGCAGGTCGGAGAGAAAGATCGCCCAGCCAATAAGCACAAGCGACAGAGAAAGATACATGGGATTGCGACTGTGCCGGTACGGCCCATCGGTGACCAGCGCTGTCGTTTCGGCGGGTTTTCCGGCATGCACCGTTGTTTGATTCTTCATGAAGAGATAAATGCTGTATGCGGCGGTCAGTATCGCTGTACCCATCAGAAAAGCGGTCAGATAATACTGAAACGGAATATCTACGGCAAAAACCGGGAAGTAACGGGCTATCGCCCACATCGCCAGGGCAAAAAAACCAAAAACCACAACTGGGGGAATCTTCCGTTCCAGAGGATGTTCTGCCGGGACCGATGCCGTGTTTTCCCGGCTGTCTTCATTTTCGTTGCTGCTATCAGGATTCATAAAGCCATATTGGTTGACAGGTTTTTTTCGGATGTCCTGCTTTTAGGAGGCCACCCCGAATATCAAAGGTCCGGACATTACATGCTCTGCTTTCGTGTTCCGCAAATTCGGGTGATGCCGGATAACAATGCGCAAATACCGGTTGAAAAGGCCTCTGTACTGATAATGTCGGATACTTTCACCAGCCCGCCGCGTGGCAATATAACACTGACGGACCAAGCCGGCAAGCGCCTGCCACGCCGATGAACAGACAGGGCTATATGCCGCGATACACCGATCGGGCTTACCCAAAAACACTGCAGGTAACAGGAAAAGAGACAGCCGGGACTTGACAGCCATCAACCCTTTACTTATATTTGTATATAAATATTTAAATATATATATTAAGCACATCTTCTAACGAGTGTTGCTTATTTGATTTCATAACCAAAAAACGGAGTTGTCATGAACAAGTTCATTATCGGTTTCATTGTTGTAGCCATGCTGGGTTGGGTAGCCAGCGTCATCCTCACTGCGGTACATTTCTGGGCGATACCGCTGATTCCGGCCGGTGCCGATTTACCGGGAAGCATGCAGGTCATCACCAGCCAGTGGGCGTATGTCGGACCGATTCCTCTTGCCACTATCGGAGCCATTTATTACATCGCCATGATTGCACTTGGTGCTTTCTGGCTTTCCACAAAAAACGAGCAGGTGGAGAGATGGCTGCTGCCGGTCACGGCTCTCGGATTCCTTGCTTCACTCGGGTTTGTCTATCTTCAGCTGGGAGTGATTGGAGCCATTTGTCCGTTTTGCATGATGTCGGCTGCCGCGACCACGATTTTGCTGGGGATTGAGCTGTTTGTGAAATACCGCGGCGGAGCGGCCTCCACCCCGTCCGTATCGCCTTCAAAAGTCTGGCCCACGGTATTCGCGGCGACCATGCTGCTCACGATCTTTGCGATGTGGACCCTCACTGTGCTCCCCCTTCCGGGTGGCGGGGCGTAAAGGATTGCGTTTTCAGAGGGTGGGAGGTTTATGCAGTGGCCGTCCCACCCGATTCAGGCCCTGCGAAACCAGTAGTACATTTCGCGCAATCCGGGCTCCTTGCCGTAAATGAGCATGGCGACGGCGAAAATTCGTCCGGCTGCCTTCCGGAAGAGCCATACGGTTGCAACCAGAAGTACCAGTGCCAGAATCGGTTCCCAGAACGCAACGTCGGTCAATACCATCCTGGCGGGCAGTACGGCATAGGATGTGAGCGGAAACCAGCCCATGAAAGTAATTGCGGTACTGTCGGCATTTACCAGTGCGTAAAACGCGAACATAACCGGAACTGTGGGCAGCAACATCAACCCGGAACGTTCCGAAGCATTGGGGTCGTCGATGGTGGCGGCAACTGCTGCAAGGAACGAGTTCCACATGAGAACACCCAATATCGCAAGCAGCAGAAACGTAACCAGTAGAACAGGATCGATCATCAGGATCACGTTTTGAAATGCCGATGGCGCGATAAACCAAAAAACCATTGCGCCGAAAACTCCCATAGATCCGTAAATCAGCACGTAGGCGATGCCGATAGCGCTGATCCCCAAAATTTTTCCGTCAATCCAGGCCTGCGGTTCGATAGCTGCGACAACCTGCTCGGTTATCCGCTGCTGTTTCTCACCGGTGATGGCGGTGAACTGGTAGGCAAATCCCAGAAACACGGCCATCAGAACCAGGCCGATGGCGGCCCCGGCGAGAATTTTATCGGCGGTTCCCACACGATGCTCGCGGGTATTCAGAATTTCAAGCGCGACAGAGGCGGTCAGATCCTCAAATTGCCCGGCATCAATGCCATGTTCGTCAAGCTTGACTCCGGTGCGCAGTTCGTCAAGAAGCCGGGAAATCTGGGTTGTCCACCCCGGTTCGCCATGCACCTTCAATCGGGCCTCATCCGTGGAATCAAAAAAGAGGATCCCGTCAATGTTCCCTTCTCTCAGTGAGACCATCATGGTATCGGGCGAGCCCTGACTGTAATCCATAAAATGGAATCTTTCGTGCTCCACTTCCTCCACGGTATACGGACCCCAATCGGCCACGGCGATGTCGATTTGTCCGTGAACACTGGAAGCGGCCAGCCAGTATCCGCCAATTCCGCCGATCACGGCAAAACCGATCGTCCACAGAACACCGGAGATAACATTCCGAATTTTGAAAAAACGGTTGAATTCCCACCGGGCCACCTGCATCACGGTGCCCCATTTGTTTGCCGCTGTCATTTCGACTCCATATTTGTGTTCGTAAAACTGTGCAGAAAGATTTCATGCAGGCCCGCATCGGCGGTTTGCAGGTGTCTGACCCGGCCGGCCTCTGTGAAGCCATTCAGGATGCGGTTCAGGTCGGCGTTTTCTTCCGGGTAAACCGTCCATACTTCCTGTTCCAGCGATTCCACCGCTTTGATTCCGGGGATGCGTGACAGAGCGGACGGGTCCACTCCGGCATCAAAACCGACTTCAATTTTCCGGGCCGAGATGGTTTTTTTACGAATTTCTGCGAGAGTCCCGCAGATACGCTCCCGGCCGCTGTCCAGAAGCAGGATACGGTCGGCGATACGCTCAACCAGCTGCATCTGGTGCGCGCTCAGAAGTATGGTGGTGCCGGCATTTCGCAGATCGCGGATCACATCCGACATCAGCTCCTGGTTGATGGGGTCGAAGCCCGAGAACGGCTCATCCAGCACGGCCAGAGCGGGGCGATGAAGGATGGATGCGATGAACTGGATTTTTTGCTGATTCCCTTTGGAGAGAGCCGAAACCTTGTCGCGCTTTCTGTCTGCCAGCCCAAACCGTTCCAGCCACTGCAGGGCTTCCTTTCTGATACTGTTCGGGTCATTCGAGCACAGCCCTGCCAGATAGACCAGATTTTCCAGAACTGGCATATCCTGATACAAGCCCCGCTCCTCCGGGAGATAGCCCAGCCTGGAGCGCATCACCCGGCCCTGCCCATTGATGGCCGGATCAAAACGTATCTCTCCGCGGTCGGGCTGGATGATCTGCATGATCATGCGAACCGTGGTGGTTTTTCCGGCACCGTTGGGCCCAAGCAGGGCAAAGATCTCCCCATCTTCCACCGAAAAAGAGAGCTCGTCAACGGCCTTCGCTTTTTGAAACTCCTTGACTACCGAAGACAAGGTCAGAATAGTTTTCATAGCTGCATATCGTTACGTAATCAGATAAAAAAACGGACGGCGCCCGGCCAACAAGTACACACTATTACCCAACGGCCCGGAACCGTCCGCTCATCACTGCAAATCGTTAATCCTGTTTTAGTGTCATTTTCATGGTGCCTCCACCCATCTGTGCGGGGAGGGAATCCTCGATGGAGTGGATGACTCCATCGGCTGCCACCCGGTAGGTCCGGGAGCTGCTTTTGCCGTCCAGCGCTTCAAAACGAACCTTTGTCAGTTCTTCTCCCGGACTGGACACCGCGCGCACATAGCGCACTTCCTGGCTGTTGATGTCAAAGTAGCGCAGCATGGCCGCCTCCATTCCGCTTTGAACCATGTGCGAGACAAAGAAATCGGCATGAATACCTTCCGCAAAAACCGGCGCTTCGAGGGCAACATCGATCTGATGCTGTTGTGGTCCGGCCTGAATGGTGCCGGCCACCTTGTCGTCGCTGAACGCGACCTCGATTTGGGCCATCGGCTGCTCCATCTTCCTGAGAAGCGGAATAAAGGTGGCGGGATCGGTATGGACGGCATCGGTCATGGATCCCATCGGCGAAGAGATGGCATCTTTCAGTTCGAGCACTTCGCCCTCTCCGGTTTCAACCAGCGTGGCGGTGCGTACGAGCTCCATTCCGATCTCGTTACCCTGGACATTCATGGTAATGCCGTACTCCAGCGAAGTTCCGTCGAAACCGGTGGCATCAAACCGTGGCAGAACCACCATTTTGGCCGCCTCCAGCTCCGGAGACTCCTCGGGAAGCTCTACGGTATCAACATCCACGGTTATCTCCCGAAGACGTTCGCGGTACTCCTCTTCGAGCTCCGCCTGATAGCGTCCGCCCAGATGCTCGGCGAAGAATTGCTCCATGGCATAAGTGAAGGCGAGGCGGTTGACCTGCCGGGCGAACCCGTGGCCTTCATCCTCGGCAACCAGATACTCCACATCGCGGCCCAGATCGCGCATGGCCACTACAATCTGATCCGATTCGGCCTGGACAACGCGCGGATCGTTGGCGCCCTGGACCACCATCAGCGGCGCGGTTATGTTTTCGGCAGAAAAGAGCGGCGACTGCTCCATCAGCCGGGCGTAATCCTCCGGGTCGTCGGGATCTCCGACGCGGGTGTGGAAAATCTTGCGAATGGGTCCCCAGTAGGCCGGGATGGAGTTAAGCAGCGTAATGATGTTGGACGGGCCGACGAAAGAGATGCCGGCGGCGTACAGATCCGGGGTGAATGCCAGTCCGGCAAGGGTGGCGTATCCGCCGTATGATCCGCCAAAAATGGCGATGCGGTCGGGATCGGCGATTCCTTCATCGATCAGGTAACGGACTCCGTCGGTGATGTCGTGCTGCATGGCGCCGGTCCCCCACTCCCGGTTTCCGGCATTCAGAAACGCCTTGCCGAAGCCGGTCGATCCGCGGAAATTGATCTGCAGGACGGCATAGCCTCGATTGGACAAGAACTGTGCGTACGAGTCGTAGCCCCAGTAATCGCGGGCCCAGGGTCCGCCGTGCGGAACCACTATCACCGGAAGGTTTTGCGGCTCCATGCCGTGCGGGACGGTGAGATAGGCCGGGATTTCGAGTCCGTCGCGCGCCGTATAGCGAATCGGCGTCATCTCCGAGAGATACTCCGAAGGCAGATCCGGGCGGGTCTGATAAAGCAGTTCCAGGTCACCGGACGAGAAATCATGGTAGTACACCGATCCGGGGTCGACATCGCTGCCCACATGAAAGAGCCAGCGCTGCTCGTCATGGGTGCGTGAAGTCGGACTCACCTCGCCGGGACCCAAACGGCTCTGGACATCCTCGAACATCTCTTCATATTCGGCATCCCTGAAATAGGTGCGCCGTTTGTCGCCTACATAGTAGGTTGCCAGAATTTCGTTGGTGATCTCCGAGAATGTGGCACCGCCGAAATCAACCTTCCCTTCGGGATCGCGTTCGATGAGTTCAGATTCCCTGGTATCGGGATTAAACAGCACGAACTCGGCAAGGTCGCGGTCGCCGGTGTTGGTACTCATGTATATATGTATACCATCTTCATGATAGCGCAGCGGTGAGAAAGACTCTTCCGGTCCGGCGGCATACACCTGTTCAAAGCCGTCATCACGAATCATGAGCAGTTCGGAGCCGCCGTCGGGTGTCTGGCGGATACCGGCACGGATGTTCGCTTCGCGATCGGCGACCCATCCGGCAATATTATCGGTGTTTTCAATGAGCAGGGTACGTTCACCGGTTTCGATGTCCAGATGATAGGCATCGTGAAGGGCGGGATCACGGTCGTTGATACCGACGATCATGCGGTCGGGGAACTCGCGCGGCAGCGAATAGATCTGGGCACGGATTCCATCGATCGGTGTGAGGTTGACCGCTTCCGGGACGCCCGTCTCAGGATCGGGCTCCTCATTGATATCTACGCGATAAATATGAAAATTTTCGTCCCCTCCCCTGTCCTGTACATACAGGACATAGCGGTCGTCATGGCTCCAGAAATAGGAGCTCACCGGTCGCTCGGTGTCGGCGGTAAGCGGACGAGCCGCTTCAAAGTCCTCATCCACCCCCTTGATCCAGATATTCATTACTCCGTTGTACTGCTTTCGGAACGTGATATATCTGCCGGTGCGGGAGAGCTGGGCGCCGGCGTATTGCGGATCGCCGAAAAAGAGGTTGCGATCGATCAGGGGTGCCGTGTATGGGTCGGTGGCAGGGCCCGACACACCCGAATCAGCAGCATCAAGCGGCCTTTCGGGCGAACAGCTGGAAAACATCATCATCATACCTAAACTTAACAGCAGTGAATAAAAAAGCGGGTAACTGCAGGTAACGGTTCTCATGGTGACTGGGATTGGTTGCAAGTAAAATACAGCTTCGAAGATACCTGTTTTTCAGGAAGTTGCACACTGTACAAAAGCAGATTAACCTCGGGTTTACGTGCTGTCTGAAGAAAAGTTGCAACACCCGGCGGATGGTTCTTAACATGCGCCTTTACTGCGGTCAATCGCCTTTCGCCACGCCCTCCATGCGAGGGTCGGCGCCTCCGCGCCAACGATAACGGACACCCTGGGCCGGCTCCCTGTCTACTCCGGTTTCGAGCGCGGCGGTGTTCCGGCCGGCCGGATGGTCTGTCTGCCCCTGAGGAGATCTCTTATCGCGCGCATCCGTTGCTCCCGATACGCGGTTTGCCGCGCCGCCCCGGTATTCGTCCGGGATCCGTTCGATGCCGTGCACCCCGCTCTCGAGCGGCAGCACGCTCACCTGATGGCCCATGCCGGAGAGCAGCTCCGCATATTCGGCCCACTCCGTGCCCTTCTCGATCTCCAGCTCATTGCCGCGATGCAGCAGATTGGGCAGTGCGATGGCCTCCTGCAGGGGGAGCCCCCAGTCAAGGACCCCGATCAGGGTTTTAAGCACATAGCCGATAATCCGGCTTCCTCCGCGCGATCCCACGAGCAAAAGGACGTCACCATCTTCATCCAGAACCATAACGGGTGCCATGGAGCTGCGCGGCCGTTTGCCGGGTGCCACGGCGTTGGGGGAATAGTAGCCGTTCCGGTGCGGGTCGAAGGTGAAGTCCGTGAGCTGGTTATTCAGCAGGAACCCGTTGGCCATGATTCTGTTGCCGAATGGCGCCTCTATGGATGTCGTCATGGAGACCATGTTGCCCCTGGCGTCTGCAATTGAAAAATGGGCCGTGCCGGTGGTTTTGAGGTCGTCGCCATGTTCGGACGGGGATTTGCCCGCGGTATGGAAGATCTGCGGATTGTTGCGTTCGGCATCATCCGGCTGGGGGTGCCACCCCGGAGGCCGGCCCGGAGCTGCCGACGTCATGGCGTGACCGGGATCAATCAGCGCCGCACGGGCGGCGAGGTAGGTGGAGTCGATGAGTCCGGCTACCGGAACCGGGACAAAAGCCGGATCTCCGATAAACCGGGCCCGGTCGGCGAATGCGAGCCGGGATGCCTCGGCTATCAGATGGAGTGCTCCGGGATCACCCGGAGGCATTTCGTCGATGGGAAAGTGCTCCAGCATCCCGAGGATCTGCAACAGGGCGATTCCTCCCGAAGAAGGAGGCGGGATGCCGCATATCGTCCGGTTCCGGTAGCGGGCGCACACGGCGTCCCGGTTTACCGGCTGATAATCCAGAAAGTCGCGGCGGGTAAGGTCGCTCCGTCCCGGCCAGCGTGCATCGGCGGCATCGATCATCGGACCGGTAAGGGGTCCAGAATAGAAGGCTTCGGGGCCTTCGGCGGCGATGAGGCGGAAGGTGCGCGCCAGTTCCGGATTCCTGAGTACGGGGTCATCCGCCCTGCGCGGTCGCACAAAGTGCCGTCGTGTATCACGAAAGATCCAGAGTGTCGGGTCGTTGTCTATTTGTCGTTTCAGCCGGCCGGACATCGGCACGCCGCTTTCGGCGAGGGCCGCCGCCGGCTCGAACAGTTCGCTCCACGGGAGGCTGCCGAAATCACTGTGTGCCCTGTGAAGCATGGCCGGGATTCCGGGCACTCCGGTGGCGAGTCCGGTGGGAACCGCTGCCCACAGCGGGAGAGTACGGCCACCCACCATGAAACGGGTATCGGTTGCAGCGGCCGGGGCGGTCTCTCTGCCGTCATAAACCGTCAGTTCTCCCGTCACTCCATCCCTGTAAAGCATAAAACCGCCACCGCCGATTCCACTTTCCGGCGGCTCAACGACGGTCAGCGCCATTTGCACGGCTACGGCGGCATCGACCGCATTCCCCCCATTCCGAAGAATTTCGAGTCCGGCTTCGACAGCCAGAGGATGGGAGGCAGATATCATGTACTCTTCGGCAAGCATCTGCTTACCGGCTTTCTCGTCGAGGCGGTTCACATCATACCCTTCCCCGCAGGAAGTCAGTGTCATGGCGACGATCAGCAGCAGGCATCTGCTCACGGCACTTGCGGCATCCTTTCCCGGTATGTCATTAAAAAGCGGACTCATATCTGTTACCATGTATTGATGAAAACCGTTTGCCGGGTTCGCACCCAGAATCGGTCAACCGTGCTACGCAGGAACGTTAACCTCCGTTTCGACTGAAATCAACTCCTTTCTTTCCGCGTGTTCGGGCAGAAGGCCGGCGGCGGAAATCCGGATGAACCCGTGGCGCGCCATACTTGTTGCCATCAATGCAAGGCGAAAAACAGTGATAATTTCAATATCTTTCGGGCTGATCAGATACAGACAGACCCGAGCAGGCATAACATGGAGAAAAAATTCCTTCAGGAACTATTTGACGAACACAGAAGGGCGGAAAGCTGCCCTTCTCCGGAACAGGTGGTGGCCTTTTTCAACCGGTTGCTGGGATTGCTGTTTCCGGAATACAGCAACACGCGATACCGAAGTATCGAGAAGCTGGAGAAACTCGACGCCGGGCTGAAGCGGGAGTTCTGTGATGTTCTTAAAAAGTGTTCGGAGTGTCCGGGCACCCATGTGGAGGAACTTGCCGAGGCGTTCTGGTCAGAGTTGCCCAACATCAAGGCCGGACTGGAACATGACATTCAGGCCATTTACGAGGGCGATCCTGCGGCAAAAAGCCGTACCGAAGTGGTGCGCACCTACCCCGGCTTTTACGCGATCACCTCATACCGCATCGCCCATTATCTGCATGGCAAAGGGTATCGGCTCCTCTCGCGCATGATCACCGAAAACGCCCACAGCCGTACCGGGATCGATATCCATCCCGGTGCAAAAATCGGGCAACATTTCTGCATCGACCACGGAACCGGAATTGTAATCGGGGAAACGACGGTCATCGGCGATTATGTCAAGATCTATCAGGGGGTTACCCTGGGCGCGCTGAGTGTGCGGAAGGAGGATGCGGCGGTGAAGCGCCACCCGACCATCGGCGATCATGCCGTAATCTACGCCGGAGCCACCATCCTGGGGGGTGAAACCGATGTCGGCTCCCACAGCGTGATCGGCGGGAACGTCTGGCTCACCGAAAGTGTACCGGAATGGACACGGGTCACTTATGTCGCCCGTCAGGAAAACCGCAGCGCCCTGAAGAATTCCGTTCAGGACAGCGGCGAATAACAGATTACGAACCAGTTCCGGTTCCGGTACATGGAGCCGGGCAACACATACCAATCAGCCATGACTCTGGAAGACCTTATCGGCAATACTCCCATAGTGCGCCTGCCACACCTGTCCCCTTCGCCAGATGTGGCCATCTACGCGAAACTTGAAGGGCGCAATCCCGGCGGGAGTGTCAAGGACCGGGCGGCTTTCGGAATGATCAACGCCGCGCTCGAACGGGGTGACATCCAACCCGGAGACAAGCTGGTGGAGGCAACCAGCGGCAATACCGGGATCGCCCTGGCCATGATCGCCCGGCTCAAGAACCTGCACATGACGCTTGTGATGCCGGACAACTCAACCCGGGAACGAATCGACACCATGCGTGCCTACGGTGCGGAGCTGATTTTGACTCCCGGCGAAAAAACGATCGAATACTCCCGTACCGTTGCCGAAGAGATGGCCGAAACCGGGGAGTACTATCTGCTCAACCAGTTTGCCAATGCCGACAACTACCGGATGCACGAACGCACCACCGGACCGGAGATCTGGAGGGACACCAAAGGCTCCATCACCCACTTCGTCTCCTCGATGGGTACCACCGGTACTATCATGGGCGTTTCACGTTATCTCAAGGGACAGAACCCGGATGTTCAGATTGTTGGCGTACAGCCTACCGAAGGGTCGCAGATTCCGGGAATCCGCCGCTGGTCGCCGGAGTTCCTCCCGAAGATATTCGAAGCCGACCGTGTTGACCGTATCATCGACGTAAGCCAGGAGGAGTCGACGGCCATGACCCGCCGGCTTGCCCGGGAGGAGGCCATATTCGCCGGCATGAGCAGCGGCGGGTGTGTCGCCGCCGCCGTGAAACTGGCAGAGGATTTGGAGCAGGGCGTGGTAGTCTGCATCGTTTGCGATATCGGTGACCGGTACCTGAGTTCACCATTGTTTGCCGAAGAAGGGCACGCCGGATAGGGGCATTGCTCGCGGCCGGCCGCTGCGAGTCTTCCGCTGCGATAACACCACACGATTATCCCTCCCATTTTTAGTTGTAACATTCGTATCTTGTAAAGATTTAACCGACGGCAGCAATCACGAAAACAAGGTATGTCCAACAGGCGAAAAATTCGGGAAACCGTACTTCAGGCGATTTATTCTTCCATCATCGGCGACCATTCTCCCGAGCATGTTCTTCAAACCATTGTCAAACCGAACCTGAGCCAGGACACCGCCGGTCTTGCCTTCGCCGAAAAACTGTATCTGCGGTCTTTGGACAACCGGAGCGATGTTGAGGAGATCATCAGTAAGCATATCGCCAACTGGGAAATCGAGAGGCTGGCAACGGTGGACCGTTTTATTCTTCAGATGGCCATAACGGAGCTGCTCACGTTTGAAGACATCCCCACAAAAGTGACCATCAACGAGGCCATTGAAATTGCCAAAGAGTATTCTACGGCAAAATCGGGGCGGTTCGTGAACGGCATCCTCGACGCCGCCCTGATATCGCTTCAGCAGGAAGGCAAGCTGAAGAAAAAGGGCCGCGGCCTTATCGATGCCCCGGCAAGAAGGCCGCACGCCGGGCCGGTGGATTACGGGCAGGATGAGGATTTTCCGGAGGATGCTTCTCAGCAGGAGCCGATAGACCCCGACCGGCCGGCTGCAACCAAAAAAAAGCGGATCAAACGGCCCAAGCGATCACCGTAATCCGCGCAATCGGTGGCATGGAAACCCCGCAAAGCTCTTCCTCCGTTAAACCGGCATCGCAAAAATCTGCCGGATGTCACGGTTTTCAGAAGAACGTGCCGGCACGCATTCATCGCAGGAGCCGTTTCCAAACCCTTCCGGTCGACGAAGTAAATATGGCCGGCAAAGCGGCTCACCCGGCCAATTGATATACCTGGCCGAAATCCCGGCGGCCTGCAGCAAACCCGAGTATTATCTGGCGCGATTACCGTTGCCAGTCCGTTTTTTCAATTTAACCCAATCAGTCATTTACCTATGAGTCTCACCTGTGGAATTGTCGGTTTGCCGAATGTCGGCAAATCAAGCTTGTTCAATGCGTTAAGCAACGCCGGAGCCGAGGCGGCCAACTTCCCGTTCTGCACTATCGATCCAAATGTGGGCATCGTGCCCGTACCTGACGAACGTCTGGATCATCTGGCGGAGCTGGTCAATCCCCGCCAGGTGACCCCCACATCCATCGAGTTCGTGGATATTGCCGGCCTGGTAAAAGGGGCTTCGGAAGGCAAGGGCAAAGGCAATGCGTTCCTGTCGCATATTCGGGAGGTGGACCTGATCATCCATGTTGTCCGGTGTTTTCAGGATGATGACGTGGTGCATGTGGAGGGCGGCATAGACCCGGTCCGTGACATCGGCATCATTGAGAGCGAATTGTTGTTCAAGGACCTCGAAACACTGGAGCGGCGGGAAGAGCGCGTGAAAAAAATGGCGAAATCCGGCGACAAGGCGCTTCAAAACCAGCTCTACAGTCTGGAGCAGCTCCGCCACCACATTGAAGAAGGCAAGCCGGTGCGTTCGTACAGTGGCTGGGACCCGGCCAATCCCGCCTTTCAGGAGCTGTTTTTCCTGACGGCAAAGAAAGTGCTCTACCTGTGCAACGTCTCCGAAGACGACCTTCCCGAAGGCGAGGGCAACAGTTACGTTATGAGCGTTCAGGAACACGCGGAGAAAGAGGGAGCGGAAACGGTGGTCGTATGTGCCAAGATCGAAGCGGAGATCGCCGAACTGGATGAGGAGGAGAAGCGGGAGTTCCTGGCTTCGCTGAACCTGAAGGAGTCGGGACTGAAGCGGCTCATATCGGCGGCCTACAGCAAGCTGGGACTGATCACTTTCTTCACCGCCGGCCCGAAAGAGGTGCGGGCATGGACCATCACCCGAGGGACCAAAGCGCCCCAGGCAGCCGGGGTCATTCACTCCGATTTTGAAAAGGGATTCATCCGGGCGGAAACCATATCGTTCGACGATTACTCCGCATGCAAATCGGAAGCGGCAGCACGGGAAGCGGGAAAAATGCGATCGGAAGGGCGCGGGTACACGGTCAAGGACGGAGATGTGATCCTGTTCCGCTTTAATGTATGATCCGAAGAGAATTTCTGTTATTGTAGTCTTATATTGCGACGTTCCGACCGTTTCTGATCCGGTACCGATGGCGGAGAATGCCGACATCCCATCCGCAGCAACAGATTGCGGAAACCGGTCAGGGACCCTTCCTCCCGCAAATGGGCGTCGTTGCAAATTCGGCCCTGCCCTTGCAACCGGATGCAGCCGGACGAAAAGGGTCAGAGGATATCATTTCAAACCAACAAGTCAAAACCGCGTTACATGTCAGCACAGACCACCGACAAAGAGCAGCAACTGACGTTTACCTTTCCCGACGGTAGTGAAAAACAGTTCCCGGCAGGCGTTACGGGACATGAAATTGCCGGATCGATTTCGGGCCGGCTGGCCAGGGAAGCCCTCAGCATCACCATCGACAACACGGTAGTGGATTTGCATCGACCGCTGCACTCCGGCGGCAGGATCACGATTAACACCTGGGATGATGAAGACGGCAGGATGGCGTTCTGGCACTCATCGGCCCACGTTCTGGCCGAAGCGGTGGAAGCACTCTACCCCGGCGTAAAACTGGGTATTGGTCCGCCCATCGAACAAGGTTTTTACTATGACATCGATTTCGGAGACCGTCACATCGGCACCGAGGACCTTCCGGCGATTGAGAAAAAAATGCTGGAGCTGGCCCGTCAGAAAAACCGATTTGAGCGGTTCGAAATTTCAAAAGACGAGGCGGTCGACCACTATCGCAAGAAAGACGATCCCTACAAGCTGGATCTTCTGGATGGGCTGGAAGATGGCACCATCAGCTTTTACAAGCAGGGCGCTTTCACCGATTTGTGCCGTGGTCCGCATATCCCCGATACCGGGAACATCAAGGCGATCAAACTGCTGAACACCGCCGGGGCTTACTGGCGCGGGGACAACAGCAGCAAGCAGTTGACCCGGATTTACGGCATCAGCTTCCCCAAGAAATCGATGCTTGACAGTTTTCTCACCCAGCTGGAGGAGGCCCGCAAGCGGGATCATAAAAAACTGGGTCCGCAGCTCGGCATCTATATGATCGACCGGATGGTGGGAAGCGGCTTGCCCATGTGGCTGCCCAACGGAACCATTCTGCGCCGAACCCTCGAGGCTTTTTTGAGGGATGAGCAGGTGCGACGCGGTTATGAGGAGGTGATCACCCCCCACATCGGGAACCTGGAGCTGTACCGCACATCCGGCCATTACCCCTATTACAAGGATTCGCAATTTGCCCCGATGGAGATCGACGACGAGGGGTACCTTCTGAAGCCGATGAACTGCCCGCATCACCACCGGATATACGACCACGAGATGCGAAGCTACCGTGATTTGCCGGTAAGGCTCGCGGAGTTCGGCACGGTTTACCGCTACGAACAAACCGGCGAGCTCAACGGCCTTTCGCGCGTCAGGGGATTCACCCAGGACGATGCGCACATCTATTGCACCAACGACCAGCTCAAGCAGGAAATCATTCACTGTATCGAGCTCACCCAGTTTGTTTTCTCCACATTCAACATGCCGGTCGATATCCGTCTCTCCTTCCGGGACGAAAGCGAGGAGAAATACGGCGGCGACCTGGAGCTGTGGGAACGCGCGCAGCGGGAAATCCGGGAAGCGGCCGACGAAATGGAGCTGGAGTACAAAATCGCCGAGGGCGAAGCCAGCTTCTACGGACCCAAAATCGATTTTATCATCCACGATGCGCTGGGTCGAAAATGGCAGCTTGGCACGGTGCAGGTGGATTACGTTATGCCGGAGCGGTTTGACCTGACCTATGTGGGTTCCGACAATCAGAAACACCGGCCGGTGATCATCCACAGAGCGCCATTCGGCTCGATGGAGCGGTTCACGAGCATACTGATAGAGCACTTTGCAGGATACTTCCCGCTGTGGCTGAGTCCGCAGCAGGCGGTCATCATTCCGGTATCGGACCAGTTCAATGACCTGGCGGAGACTTACAGGGAGCAGCTTGAACAGGCGGGCATTAGGGTGAAAAGCGACCTTCGGGGGGAGCAAATCGGCGCAAAAATCCGAAATGCGGAAACCCGAAAGATCCCATATATGTTAATAGTGGGTGAAAAAGAGGCTGAAAATCACAGCGTGTCGGTCAGAAAACACAAAAAAGGTGACATCGGCAGCTTTAATTTTTCAGATTTTCTTTCGATTATAAAAAAGGAAGTGGACGAAAAAGTGTTGCCGTAACGTTCATTCGGGGTCACATGCAGCGAAATGTGCGGCATGATGCATTCACCGGGAAGCCCTGGTGACTCCCCGTGGAAGCCGGCACGATCGTCTTAAATTTTAAAAAAAAACGGAGAAACAGCCATCGGAAAACGATTTAAAAGTTATCCCGTCCGCAGAGCGGAACCCAAAGAACGGGTCAATGAACAGATTCGTGCGGATGTGGTCCGGGTGATCAAGCCCGATAACGAACACGTCATCATCCCCATACAGGAGGCGCTGGACATGGCCGGCCGCCTGAACCGTGACCTGGTTGAAGTCGCACCGAATGCAGATCCGCCGGTGTGCAAGATTATGGATCACGGCAAATACATCTTTGAGAAGAAGAAAAAGGAGAAAGAGGCCAAGAAGAAGCAGCATGTCGTGGTTCTCAAGGAGCTTCGGTTCCGGCCACAGACCGACGACCACGACTATGAGTTCAAAAAGCGCCATGCCGAAGGATTCCTGAAAGAGGGAAACAAGGTAAAAGCGACGGTTCAGTTCAAGGGGCGTGACATCATATACAGTGATCAGGGTAAAAAGCTGCTGGACCGGCTCACCAAGGATCTTGAAGATCTGGGCAAGGTGGAAACTCCGGCCAAGCTGGAGGGCAAACGCATGTCGATGGTTATCGCGCCGTCAAAAGGGCCCGGCTCCTGAACCTGCCCGGCAGCTCTCCCTCTGACCGCAAGCCATGGAATGCCGGGGTGACACTATGGGTATCGAGTCTACCTTGCTGCTCACCATCCTTTTTACTATATTGTGTTCTTGCAAAATTTTAACGAATTACCGGGTGTATCATGCCTAAAATGAAAACCATAAGCGGCGCCAAGAAGCGTTTCAAGCTGACAAAGTCCGGCAAAATCAAGCGCAAGAAGGCGTTCGCCAGCCATATTCTTACCAAGAAGACACCGAAGAGAAAGCGGAATCTGCGTGCTGCAACATTGGTGGACAAATCCGATGCCCCTCGCATGCGTGATCTGATTCCATACGCTTAATCTCATATCAACAACCATTAAAATCCTGATAAAATGCCACGATCGTCCAATAATGTGGCTTCCCGTCGCCGTCGCAAACGCGTATTAGAGCGTGCGAAAGGTTACTGGGGTGCAAGGAGCAAAGTCTACACTGTCGCGAAAAATGCGGTAGAAAAGGCCCTTCAGTACCAGTATCGCGACAGGAGAGTCCGCAAAAGAGAATTCAGAAAACTCTGGATAGCCCGTATCAACGCGGCGGCCCGCCTTAACGACACGACCTATTCCAAACTGATGGGCGCCTTGAAAGCCCGGAATATGGAAATCAACCGGAAAGTGCTTGCCGACCTGGCAGTTCACGACCCCCAGGCCTTCAGTGCCGTGGTTGAAACGGCTCTCAAGAAATCCTGACGGTTTTCAAAGCCTCCAGCCGGCAGTATCCCAGCGATGCTGCCGGTTTTTTTATTTTTTGCTTCCGTGACTGCAGCGGCACACCGGAATCCCATTTCGCTTTTCCCTATATTCCGGCTCATGGTACCAAACGTATCTGATTCCCGTTCAGTGACATCGGCTGCGGGTTCGGATCAGGGCACGTTTGACGCTGCCACGACATCCACCAAACAGTTTTTTATTCTGATATGGCAACCCCTCCTGATATTGACGCGGTAAAAAAGGAAATTTCATCGATCACGCTGGATTCGGCGGAAAACCTGGAAACTTTCCGCCTGAAGTATCTGTCGCGGAAAGGGCTCATCACCGGTATGCTCGCCGGAATCGGCAAGGCCGCTCCGGAGGACCGCGCACGTCTTGGCAAGGAGCTTAACGAACTCAAGAAACTGGCCGACTCCCGGTTTGAAGAGGCGAAACAGGCACTGACCGCCTCCGCCACATCGCATGCCGCCGCCACCGACGACCCCACCCTGCCGCCGGCGCCGCTTCCCGTCGGCTCCACCCATCCCCTCACCCAGACTCTTGAGGAGATAAAATCCATTTTCTACCGCCTCGGGTTTACCATTGCGGACGGCCCCGAACTTGAAGATGACTTCCACAATTTCACGGCGCTCAACTTCCCGCCCGAACATCCGGCAAGGGATATGCAGGATACGTTTTTTATCCGAAAGGATGAGCGTCAGCCGGAGCGGGATCTGGTTCTGCGGACCCACACCTCACCGGTGCAGATCCGCCTTATGAAGGAGCAGAAACCGCCGTTTCGCGCCATTATGCCCGGACGCGTATACCGAAACGAGTCCATCACCGCCAAATCGTACTGCCTGTTCCATCAGGTCGAGGGACTGTATGTCGATAAGGGCGTAAGCCTGGCGGATCTCAAACACACCCTGATCACTTTTGCCGGGCATCTGTTCGGGAAGAATCTGAAGTACCGGATTCGCCCCTCCTTTTTTCCGTTTACCGAGCCCAGCCTCGAAATGGACATCTGGTGGGAAACCGGCAGCCGACCCGGTCAGTGGATGGAGATCCTCGGTGCGGGTATGGTGCACCCCAACGTGCTCAAGGCGGTGGATATAGACCCGGAAGTTTATACCGGATTCGCCTTTGGAATGGGTGTGGAGCGCATTACCATGTCGCGCTACGAAATCGACGACATTCGCCTGCTGTACGACAACGACCTCCGTTTCCTCAATCAGTTTCCCGGATGACGGCGCAGGCATGCGGCTCCGTTCTCCAGGAAGGAACGCTGGAACGGCGGCCGCATGAAACGGCTCCGAGGCCGTCCGTACCACAGCAGCCGGGCACCCCTCATCTTGATCATTCACTTTTTGAAATCACATATTCAGGACAGATAAACCGATGAAAATCTCGTACAACTGGCTATCCCGCTACCTCTCAGAAATACCGGACCCCGCCGAAACCGCCGAGCGCCTCACCCTTACCGGCCTGGAAGTCGAAGAGATCGAAGAAACCGGAGCCGATCTGAGTGGCATCGTGGTGGGAGAAGTGCTTGAAGTGAAACCCCATCCTGATGCCGACCGGCTGGTTGTCTGCACGGTGGATATCGGAGATGACGGGATTTCACAAATCGTCTGCGGGGCTCCGAATGTTGCGGCCGGACAAAAAGTGCCCGTCGCTACAGTGGGCTCGGTGCTTCCCAAACCACTGCCCGACGGCAAGCCGTTTAAAATCCGGAAAGCCAAAATCCGGGGGCAAAAATCCGCCGGAATGATCTGTGCCGAGGATGAACTGGGGCTGGGCGACGACCACAGCGGAATCATGGTGCTGGACCCCTCCATCAAGGCGGGTACCCCGTTTTCTGAAGTGGCCGGGGTAGAAAAAGATTCGGTGTACGAAATCGGTCTGACCCCCAACCGGCCCGATGCAACCTGCCATCTGGGAGTTGCACGGGATCTCGCTGCCGCTACCGGAGCCGCCCTCAAAAAACCGCTGGAGAACCTGCCGCACATATCGGCACCTCTTCCTCCGGACACCATCCGTATCGTCGATACCGACAAATGTCACCGCTATGTGGGGATTCTGGTACGCGGCGCCAACGTTGATGAATCGCCCCAATGGCTCAAAGAGTCTCTGCTGGCGATTGGCCTTCGTCCCGTCAACAATGTGGTGGATATTACCAATTTCGTGCTTCAGGAACTGGGTCAGCCGCTGCACGCATTTGATTACCGGCATCTGGCCGGCGGGATAATTGAAGTCCGTTCCTTTGAAAACGACCGGAAGTTTACGACCCTCGATGACGTGGAGCGCACCGTACCCGCAGGCTCGCTGTTTATTTGTGACGCAGAAAAGCCGGTGGCCCTGGCCGGGGTCATGGGTGGACTTAATTCGGAAATTGAGTCTGAAAGCAGTGATATCCTGATCGAATCGGCCTGGTTTGAACCCACCGGAATCCGGAAGACCGCCCGGCAACTGGCTCTGCAAACGGACTCCTCCTACCGTTTTGAGCGGGGAGTTGATCCCAATCTGACCCGCAACGCGGCTCTTCGCTGCGCACAGCTGATCATCGAAGTGTGCGGCGGAACCATTGAAGGGATGGAGGATGTCCACCCGGTGAAAACGGAACCCCTGGAAGTGGAATTGCGCCATGACCGCCTCAACCGGCTTTTGGGCATGGAAATTGATCCCGATGTGGCCGTAACGCTTCTGGAGCGGCTTGAAATCGCGGTGAGCAGCGAGCGTGCGGAACCCCTGACCTGGAAATGCCGGGTGCCCACGTTTCGCCCCGACATCACCACCGAAATTGACCTGATCGAGGAGGTGGCCAGGATATACGACTACAATAACATCCCGGATCCCGAACACATTGCGATTGCGCAGCCCGAACCGATTCCCTACGGAGAAACCTTCCGTGAAAACATCCGGAGGGCAGCCGTTTCTGCAGGTCTCAAGGAGATCTACTCCAACAGCCTGTTGCCGGAACAACTGCTTGACCCCCTCGGCGGAGAGGCGGTTGTAGTGCCCACGCTTAACCCCATCACCAAAGACCAGGCGCTGCTGCGTACCAGTCTGAAGTACGGATTTCTCCGTTCGGCGGCCTACAATTTCAACCGCAACGCCGCTGGTGTCCGTTTTTTTGAAATAGGCAATGTATTTCGTCGCGCCGAAAACGGAGGCACCTGGATTGAGGGCATCCACGAATCCACCCACATTCATATCGGGGTGGCGGGACAGGCCTCGCCGGAACACTGGAAAACCGACGCCAGGGCGTTTGACCTGTTTGACCTGAAGGCGCTGGTTAACGCCATGCTCAGCAAACTCGGCATCGGACACCTGACACGCTGGGAGTCGGCCGATAACCGCCTGCTGCTGGTTGCCAATAATCCTGCCGGGACGAGCAACGGACAGGGCGGATCAGCCGGCAGTTCGGGGAACATCGCGGACCGCTCCGTTTCACCGCCGTCATCTGCAGACGATAACATCATCGGCATCCTGGAAGCCGTTGACAGCGAATGGAAAAAACGGACGGAAGTGGAAACGGCCGCATTTTCGGCCGAGCTGAACATCGGCAAACTCGAACTAATTGCGCGGCAGGCCGGACAGCGGATATACAAGCCGGTATCCCGGTTCCCCGCATTTGAATTTGACCTTGCGCTGGTCGTGGATAAGTCCGTTGCAGCGGGCGATCTGGAGCGGAGGATGCATGATATTGCGGGAAAAATACTTAAGACTTCCGAGGTTTTTGACGTATTTGAGGGCGGTTCTCTGGAAAAACATCAAAAAAGCATTGCTTTTCGTCTGATGTTTCAGGATTATGAAAAAACATTAACCATAAATGACATCGACCCTGTCATCCGGAAGATTCTTAAAAAGCTGGATGAAGATTTTTCTGCAAAGTTGCGTTCTTGATGGATTAAAGGGCATAATTCGGGGCGTTCAAACATGGAGCGCGAAACGTGACGTATCAGGATCAACCATACTACAAGGAGTATCGTGATCTGCTCAAGGAGTTGTCCGGAGCGATTTCGACACTGAAAGCCGACAAAAAGCGCCTTGAAGAGGAGAACCGCGATTTGACCGGTGAGCTGAGGGCCGTGCGTTCGGAGCTGACGGAAGCCACAAATCTGCTGGACTCGCTGAAATCGGAAAATGAACATCTGAAGACGGCATCTCCGCAAACCGTGGCTACGGAAAGGCAAGCAGAAGCCTCCGCCTCTGCGGATTTCTCCGGAAAAGGCACCGGAGTTGCGCAATCCCTTTCAGCCAGAGATGCAGGAAGTAACGAATCTCCTTCCCTGTTTTCAGATCTGGATGAGAATGAAAAAATTATCCTTCGCCAGCAAATCCATGATCTGATCAGCCGAATCGACCACCATCTTGCCGGCTCCGGAAAAGCCTGAAACAGAGGATGGGTACCGGCATCCGGATCGGGGCGCCGGGCAACTGACAGATCCACGACAACATCACATCCGGAACAACCAATTTGGGGATATTCGAATCCCTTAACCGCCAGGTAGTTATGAAATCCATAAAAGTCTCCATACTGGGAAAAACGTATCCCCTCAAAATCAACGAAGGTGATGAAGAGGCCATGCTCAATATCGCCTCCTATGTCGACAAGCGGTTCTATGATTTCCGCAAGGCGCTGATCAACCAGCCGGAATCCACCATCATGGTGCTGGCGTCTCTCAGTATCGCCGAGGAACTCTTTCTCAAAAACAATGGAAACAGGCCGGATATAACCCCGGATGCCCCCAAAATCTTCGGAGAAATTAATGAATCCCTGCGTGAGATTTTGGATGACATTGAGCAGGAAAATCGCGATATTTAAGTTGTATTGAGTTACAACGCTTTTGAGGCAGGGTTAACATAAACAAGCACAACACTCAAAAACAAGGGCGTTTAACTTCGTTCGGCAATGCCAGGCCTCACGTCACCTCGCGTGAATAGTGGAAGGCAGACCCGATCGAGTGGATGCCCGCACTGTCATAGACGGTAGCTTGTCTTGTGCCTGCTTCATTAGCGTTTTTTTTATCCTTCTGCCCGCACTGTCGCCCGATTAATATTTGCCGCAGACATCCGGCCCCGCCTTGCCGGATGACGAACTGCACCAGACAGCGTGCATCAATCCAGACATAACCCAGGAAGGCTCACACATGTCGCAACCCGTAAAGGTTCTGTTCATCGGTGATATTGTCGGATCACCCGGCCTCTCCCTTCTGGAAACCCTGCTCCCCTCTCTCATCAGCAAATACGAAGCGCAGTTTGTCATCGCCAATGCGGAGAACTCCCATGAGGGTATGGGAATAAACGAAGAAATCATCCGGACTCTGTACCGGCTGGGAGTTCATGTGATTACTGGTGGAAATCACAGTTTTGCCAAGTGGAAGATCTATCCGTACATGAAAACGGACCCCCGGCTGCTGCGCCCCATGAACTATCCGAAGGGAGCGCACGGATACGGATTCGGCGTATACGACATACCTGATTCCGGTCACCGGATCGGAGTCGTAAACCTGCAGGGCCGAACCTATATGCAGCCGATCGATGATCCGTTTCGCGCCGGTGACTGGGTGCTCGAAAAAATCCGGCAGGAGACAAAAATGGTCTTCATCGACTTCCATGCCGAAGCTACAGCCGAAAAGATGGCCTTTGGGTGGTATATCGACGGGCGCGCCTCCGTAGTTGCCGGCACCCACACACACATACCGACCGCCGATGCACGGCTGCTGCCCAAAGGCACCGGTTATATTTCCGATGTGGGCATGACCGGCCCCTACCAGTCCGTTATCGGCATGGACAGAGACACGGCTGTCAAACGGTTCCTGCTCCAGACCCCCCACAAATACAAGATGGCCAACGGAGACAACCGGATCTGCGGCCTGTTTACAAAAATCGATCCCGAGAGCGGATCATGCATTCATATCGAGCCGATTATCTTTCCAGCATTTGAAACCGGAAAATCATCGTGAAGAAAGACGAATTGCTTCTCAAGGCAACCGATATCCACAAAACATATCGCGGAAAAACCGAACCTGTACAGGTTTTGAGAGGGCTTGATATTTCCATTCACCGAAATGACCTGGCTGCGATTGTCGGCGCCAGCGGTTCTGGTAAAAGCACGCTTCTCCACATTCTTGGGGGGCTGGATCGTCCCGACAGCGGCAGCATCCGCTTTCGCGACAGGGAACTCTCCTCTATGGATGACGAGACCCTGGCAGGGTTTCGAAATCGCAATATCGGGTTTGTATTTCAGTTTCATCACCTGCTTCCGGAATTCTCCGCCCTTGAAAACGTCTTCATGCCCGGACTCATCGCCGGAAAGTCCATGGCAGAGATCAAGCAGCGAGCCGAATACCTGCTCGAGGAGACGGGCCTGAAGGACCGGATCGACCACCGCCCTTCCGAACTCTCCGGCGGTGAACAGCAACGGGTAGCAGTCGCCCGCGCACTTATGAATGAGCCCGAGATCATCATGGCGGACGAACCCACGGGAAATCTGGACGAGCGGAATACCGAAAAACTGCTGGCCCTGCTGATGGACCTCAAGCAGAAAGAGCAGAGCGCCATCGTACTGATTACTCACGACCATCGAATTGCACACATCACCCCTTCGGTTTTCCATCTGCAGGAAGGGCGATTGACTCCCGAGAAAATGCACCATACCTGATTTTGTCCTCTGGCAAAACAGTCATATATTTACCTCACTTTTTAACATCGTTTTTTACCAGGTTAGAACAACATTATGGCCAAGCGACTCTCCAAAGAACAACTCGAAACGGATCCCCTCCTTACCAGTTACTATATTTTTGTCAGTTTCATCAAACGCAACATGACCGCCGTAATCGCCGTTTCGGTTGCGGTACTGGTCATCGTTGGCGGAGGAATCTATTACTATCTCCACTCCCAGGCCCAGGAACAGGAAGCCCAGGAGCTTCTGGCACAGGTGGATCCGGCATTCCAGGCCGGTGATTACGAAATCGCCCTCGAAGGGGGCAGCACCCGTATTACCGTGGGCCTGATCGACATCATCAACAATTATGGCCGTACCAATGCCGGCAACATGGCCCGCTATTACGCGGCCGTAGCAGAGTCGGAGCTGGGTAATTACGCCCAGGCGCGATACTACATCGAACGGTTCAACCCGCCCGAGGGGATACTCGGAGTAGGTCCGATCGCGCTCCACGGCGTCATTCTCGCAAATCTCGGTGAGTTTGAAGAGGCGGCGGATATCTTTGTTAAAGCAGCGGAGTGGGATAAAAACAACTCTACCACGCCCCAAAACCTGCTGCAAGCCGCCCAGGTGTCGATGGAAGCCAACAACTACAGCCGTGCCACAGAGTATGTGAACCGCATCCTGCGGGATTACCCGGATTCGGAATTTGTAGACCGGGCGCGCAGGCTGGAAGGCATGCTTCTGGCTCGCGGATAAGCCTAACGAATGGGAGTGAATCAGGCTCCGTTCACACCGCCCTTGCAAACGGTCACGTAAGTACCCTCAAGAAGGCGTTATTTTCCCTGTTCCGTACACTTTATATTTTTTTTAAGAAATATATAATAATCGGGTACTCTGAACCGTAACATAGTCAAGTGCAGCAAGCGAACAGCACTGCATGGACAGGACACAATAAACTACATTGACCTCTAAGTTTACAGCCCCGAATACTGATTCTATTCGGGGCTTCGTTTTTTCAGCTGTTTTTCTCACCGCTCATATCACTCAGCTGGATGTTCAACGCCCTGATCGAAATCTGGATTTCCCAGATGGACAAGCCCAGTGAGGCCAGAAGAAAAAGCATGCTGGCTCCGAAGGTATATTCCGCAGCCGTTATGTATCCCTGAAACAGGAGCAGCATGCAGAGTGCCGACAGGAACAGGCTGATCACGCCCAGGACCTGCATGTCACGAATCAGACGGGTTCGCAGCCGTAAATTGGCGATCTGTGAGACAAGGGCAGGGTCACCGTCCTCCTGATACCGTTTGTGAAGATTCCGGATAAGTGTGGCGAGGGTCAAAAAGCGGTTGGTATAGGCCAGCAATAAGAGAGAAATCGCCGGAAACAGAAGCGCCGGTGTCGCCAGGTCTAATGACATGATGCCGATGGGTTGGGGTGATCGGGCAGCCCGCCGCAATGCTCCGACAGGCAGAATGCCGCTGAAAATCGCAGTTTATCGTATTGGCAGACATGATAGCGTATTTTATGCTGCATTGCACCATTGCTGTTCATTACCCGCCTGCCACCTGTAGCCGCAGCCCCTGATCCTGCTGCAATAACCGCCCGATCCCGTTTTATGAGTCTCAGCCGGTACTCTGCATTCCGGCTGCAATTCCGTTGATACTGGAAAATAGCGCATGACGCAGCCGGGAGCTTTTTTCCTTCCTGTTCCGCTGCATTAGTTCAATCTGCAGCAAATTGAGCACATCGGTGTATGGATTGCGCAGCTGGATGGACTTCCGAATCACCGGGTTGGATGTCAGCAGCTCCTCCTCCCCGGAGATGCTCAGCAGCACCCTGCGGGCTTTGCTGAATTCCTCTTCAATAACATGATGGAACTCTTTCTCCACCTGCCGCGAATAATACCTGGCGATGTCGAGATGGGCCCTGGCCAACTCACGCTGTGCATTGTCGATCACCGAACGGAAAAAACGTGACTCCCCGTACAGGTTTTGCATCCGTTCCAGGTCATCGGGAAAATCTTCAAGATAGGAGTCGAGAGCCGAGCCGATGCCGAACCATCCCGGCAGATTGTAGCGGGTCTGTGTCCATGCAAACACCCATGGAATCGCGCGAAGATTGTCGAAATCCACCTCCTTGCCGGACTTCCTTGAAACCGGACGCGAGGCGATCGGCAACGCGCTGATAAACTCAATGGGCGTGATGGTGGTGTACCACTGCCAGACCTCGGTCTTGCGGGTAAACTCCATGTACGATTTCATCGAACGAGCCGATATTTCCTCCATCATGGCCACGGCCTGTTCATCATTCTTGAATCGATGTGTTTTCTTCCGGCCGGCCCTGGCTGTCGACTGGATCATGGCATTCACGATCTGTTCAAGGTGCCGGCGCGCAATACTCGGCAGCGCGTAGCGGAAAGAGATGACCTCCCCCTGTTCGGTAAAACGGATTTTTCCGTTATGGCAAGCCTGGGGCAGACCGAGCACTGCCTGATTCGAGCGCCCGCCTCCGCGTCCCACGGTCCCTCCCCTGCCGTGAAACAGCCTGCAGGTCACATCATGGTCCCGGCAAACCGTAGCAAGGTCTTCCTGGGCCTTGTGAAGCGCCCAGTTGGCCATCCAGTACCCGCCGTCCTTGTTGCTGTCGGAATACCCCAGCATAATCTCCTGAAACATTCCGCGGCTTTGCAGATGCTTACGGTAAATGCCATCTTCAAAGAGGCGGGCCATCACCTCCCGGCTGGCATTCAGGTCTTCAACCGTCTCAAACAGCGGCACCACATCGATCAGGGTGTCCACACCGGCGTGGGAATACCGCCAGATACCGGTCTCCTTGGCGATAAGCAGCACCTCCATGAGATCACTGACGTCGTGGGTCATGCTGACGATGATGCTTCCGATCGCGTTTGGATCGCGCTCCAGGGCCTTGTAAATCACGCGGAATGTAGCCAGTAGATCAGACGAGGTTTCGCCAAGCCGGGTGTTTTTCGGAATCAGCGGCCGGGGGCTTCTCAGCTCCTGTTCCAGCAGCTCCCGCTTCTTTTCTTCCTTCATGTTACGGTACCCGGTGGCCACCCCGGCAGATTCCAGCATTTCGGCAACACAGGTGCCGTAGATGTCGCTATGCTGACGAATATCGAGCGCCGCCATATGATACCCGAATGTCTTGATCTGGTAGTGCAGCTTCCGGAGGGATCCACGGTCGGCCAGCTGGCGGAAGCCGGCCTGGCGCAATGCCGAGATGAGCTGCTCCACATCATCCAGAAACACCGGTATGGGATAGGGGCCGGCCTCGGTGGATGCCATATCGAGCAGAGAGCGGCGCTGCAGCATCAGTTTGTGCTGCATAAAATGGACTTTAAGACGATAGGGCTCGTGCCAGTAGTCGGCAGTTTTCAAACCGGTATCACACACTTCTTCATCGCTCTTTATACCGTCGATCAGAACCTGCGGAACTTCCATGTGCCGGGAAGAAATGCTCAGTTCGTACCAGACGGCGCTCAGGGCCTGCTCATACCGGTTAAACGCCGATTCATAATGCAGGCGGAGCGTCTCCCCGGTCATTT
This sequence comes from Balneolales bacterium ANBcel1, assembly GCA_029688905.1. Lineage (NCBI taxonomy): Bacteria > Pseudomonadati > Balneolota > Balneolia > Balneolales > Balneolales bacterium ANBcel1. The sequence continues at coordinate 91,670 of JARULB010000001.1, forward strand.
CCGAAGTAACCCTGGGGTTGCCGTCGCGATCGCCGCCGATCCAGCTGCGGTATTTCAGAAACGGAGGGAGCTCCGGGCGCTTGCCGTAATAGATATCGGCGGCATCCTCCAGGTCGGAGTAGATTTTCGGCACCGTATTCCAGATGGAGTTGCTCAAAAAATAGAGGCCGTTGCGCACCTCATCGTGCACACTCAGGCTGGATGGACGGACATCATCGGTCGATATCAGAATACAAATCTGTGAAAACAGTTCTGAGAGAAGCTGTTCCTTTTCGGATGGGATCAGCGACTCGTTGTTGAGCCTGAGGATCAGGCTGGAGATGTTCTGCTGGATGTGCAGGATACTGCGGCGGCGGGCTTCGGTCGGATGCGCGGTCAGGGTAGGCTGGATATCCAGGCTGGCCAGAATGCTGGTGAACTCGAAATAGGTGAGGCCCGCTTCCCTGATGTAGTGAATCGCCTGCATCACCGATTCATCCCGGGGGTGGTCTTTATCGGCATTGAGCTCCCGCTCCCGGTTGATTCTGGTGATCTCGATCTGCTCGGCCCGATTGACCAGGTGAAAAAACGAGGTAAACGCCCTGAGAAGCCAGTCCATCTGGTTGGTTGTCAGGGCCGCCAGTGTCTGCTGCACCTCGGACCGGAGAGCACCGGCGTCCTGCCCTTCCTCATAGGCCAGTTTGCATCTGGCCCGAAGGGATTCCACCATGTCGAACATCTCCTCTCCCGCCAGGTCTCTGACGGCGTGCCCAAGCATTGAGCCCAGCAGATTCACATTGCGGCTGAGAGGCCGGGAGATGCCCTCTCCTTCCGCCTCAATGTCCAGTCCCTTCCATTCTTGCATAGGTCCCATGCTGTAAGTCCCGTTATTCTGATTCATTGTTATCATCCGCCCGGGGCCGCACACAGGTGCAGGCGGGGCCGGGGCCGACGTCTTTGCCCGCCGGTAAATATAACATTGTTCCGGACATGGATGAACCTCACCGGGAAAAAGTCTTTTGAAGATTCCATTTTTCTTTTTACGAATCGGCAGATATATTGCGCTCCATGTATCCTGCCACACCGATTCCGGCGGTACATTGGCCGGTCCGGCAACACCTATTTAAACGCCCTTTGCGTAACCAGTTAGAAAACAGATATGCTCAGCGAACCTACGATTCTCTCAAAAAAAATCGGCTGGATTGAAGTCATATGCGGAGGCATGTTCAGTGGCAAAACCGAGGAGTTGATACGGAGGGCGCGCAGAGCCCAGTTCGCGGGTCAGCATGTGGTTATTGTGAAGCCGGAAATAGACAAGCGCTATGACGATGTGAACGTGGTTTCGCACAATGCGACCAGACTGCCGGGCATTGTATCGGCGACGGCCGATCAGATCGTGCTTATGACCGGCAACGCAGAGGTGGTCTGCATAGACGAAGCGCAGTTTTTCGACAGCCGCTTGGTGGATGTGGCCAATACGCTGGCCAATAACGGAAAGCGGGTCATTATCGCCGGGCTGGATATGGACTTCGAGGGCAAACCTTTCGACCCCATGCCCGACCTGCTGGCCGTCGCCGAATATGTGACCAAACTCCATGCTATCTGCGCCGAAAGCGGCATGCCTGCCAACTACTCCCAGCGGGTAGTAGAAAGCAGCCAGAGGATACTGGTCGGCGAAGCCGAAGCGTACGAACCGCGGGCGCGCCACTGCTTCCGGCCGCCGGTCGACGCTCCGAAACGCAAGAAGACGATCGCCTTCAACCAGGCCGGAGGTTCCAAAGGAGCTTCCGGAGAGACCGCCGAAAAAGATGACAGCCCCGCCCAAACAACCTCCGGCCGGGATTAATGCTCATTTCCTAATAACCGTTGTTACATGGATTTTACCGACTTACTCCGAGGCATCATCGGCATGGCCTTTCTCATCGCCCTTGCCACTTTGTTCAGCAGAAACCGACGAAACATCAACTGGCGGCTGGTCGGAACAGGGGTTTCCATCCAGGTAGTCCTGGGGATCTTCATCCTGAAAGGAGAACAGATGGCAGAGTGGTTCTCGCCGCTGGGTTGGCCCAAGGAGCTGTTTCGATTCATCTCCTCTTTTTTCGTTCTGATACTCGATTTCACCACGGAAGGAGCCCAGTTCATCTTCGGTGATCTTGCACTGAGTCCCGGCATGGACGGCAGCATGGGCCATTTTTTTGCGTTCCAGGTGCTGCCTACCATCGTCTTTTTCGCCTCCATCACCACCATTCTCTACCATTACGGAATTCTTCAGGCGATCGTCAAGGGGATGGCCTCCGTAATGAGAAAGCTGCTTGGAACCTCGGGGGCCGAGACTCTGAGCGTCACCGCCAATATTTTTATCGGCCAGACAGAGTCGCCCCTGCTCATCAAACCCTACATTGAAAAAATGACCCGCTCGGAGCTGTTGACGGTCATGACGGGCGGGATGGCCACAATCGCCGGTGGCATCATGGCTGCCTATATCCAGATGCTCGGGGATGCGTACGCCGTTGCCAACGAAGTCACCCTCACCGTCGGACGCCAGCTTTTCGCCGAGCAGCTGCTGGGTGCCAGTATCATGGCGGCTCCCGCAGCCATTGTGATCGCCAAAATCTTCTATCCGGAAGATGATACCCCGGCGACCATGGGGGATGTCAATATCAGTGTTGAAAAAACCGATGCCAACGGCATCGACGCGGCATCGTCGGGTGCCGCCGAGGGACTTCGTCTGGCGCTGAATGTTGGTGGAATGCTGCTCGCTTTCATCGCGCTGCTGGCTATGATCAACTCCATGTTCATGTGGTTCGGGGATACGGTTGGCCTCGAACGATTCTTTCCCGGGTTCACTCTGACCATGCAGTCGCTGCTCGGCATTATCTTCGCGCCGCTCATGTTCATTCTGGGGGTTCCCTGGGCCGACGCGGTAACCGCCGGATCCATGCTGGGAACCAAGATTGTCCTGACCGAGTTCATCGCTTATTCCGACCTCTCGGAGTTCATACGAATGGAGTCCCTGGATCCGAAAACCATCGCCATGGCCACATTTGCCCTTTGCGGTTTTGCCAATTTCGCCTCCATTGCCATCCAGATCGGGGGGATCGGCGGGCTCGCGCCGTCAAGAAAATCAGAGCTGGCCGAGTTTGGAATCCGGGCCGTCGCTGCCGGTACCATGGCCAACCTGATGTCCGCCACCATCGCGGGCATTCTTTACTGATACAGGTACAGTAACTCCGTACATACTATCAGGAAAGAACCGGCGTTTTGCTACGGAATAGTGGATAAAAATGCTATCTTTATAGCTTGAAAGAAATACGCCTTTTTGACATTAAACCCTAATTGAACCAAGTCATTATTTCACAGCATATGTTTCGAATTATTGGTATGGGCGTCATTGCGACGCTGCTCCTCACAACCGGGTGCACCCTGTTTGAATCCTCCAGAAGCACATCAGATGAAAAAACGGTTGTCGGAAAGATCGGTGGACAACCCGTCACTCTGGATGAATTGACCGCCCAGTACAATAAATCAAGCGCGATGATGGGCGATGCTGAAGATGCCGACGGCTTGAGGGAGTTTTTGCCGCTGTACATGGACTACCGGCTGAAACTGGCCGTTGCCGAAGACGCCGGTTACATGGAAGATCCGGAAATCCTTGCGGAACTGGAGCAGTATGAGCGTCAATCGGCCTACCCTTACTGGCTTGAGCGGCATATTAGAGACCGATTGCTCGATGAGCTCTACGAGCGGTCGAAGGAGCTGGTGCATGCACAGCACATACTCATATCCATTCCGGAAAACGCAGCGCCGGCCGACACCGCCTGGGCGTACGAAAAACTGATGGAGGTTCGTGAGCAGTTTCTTGACGGTGAAGCGGAATTCATGGACCTTTCCAACGAGCACTCGAGCCGCCAACGCGGCCAGAGCATGGGAGGCGACCTTGGATATTTCAGCGCGGGATGGGCTGTCAAGCCCTTTGAGGATGCCGTCTATTCGCTGAAACCCGGCGAAGTGAGCATGCCGGTACGCAGCTCTTTCGGCTATCACCTCATTTATCTGCTCGACCGAAGGGAAACTGGTCCGGATAAACATTTTTCCCATATTTATTTCATGACCCGCAGAACCGGGCAACCGGTCGACTCGATTATGGCAAGAGCCGAAATAGCCCACGAAGAGCTGGAGCAGGGCGATGCCTGGAGCTTTGTGGTTGAGCGCCATACCGAAGACGAGCAATCCCGCCTTGCCGATGGAAACATCGGATGGGTTGAGTACGGAAGGTATGATCACGCGTTCACCGACACGATCATGCAACTTGAAAACCCCGGTGACTATACCCGGCCCTTTGTCAGCCGTTACGGCATTCACATTGTCCGCCTGGATTCGATCAGGCAGCCCTCGGAAGCAGAGCACCGCAGTGAACTGGCCGAGAGGCTCAAACAGCTCCCCCGTTACCGGGAAAACGAGCAGGCCGTACTCGACAATGCCGCGGAAATCGGTAACGCCCGGTTCCATACTCAAAATCTGAATGCGCTCGAAGACTACCTCCGCTCCAATGAGTTCGAGAATCTGAACGAACTTTCGATCCCGGACTCCCTGCTTAACAAACCGGTGTTCTCTTTCCATACGGTCACCAAGGACGGAGCCGCATTCGTGGAATGGCTTGCCGAGAGCTCAGGTGCGGGAAATAACCCGGACTACCACCACCGCCAGGCACAACGCTTCCGCGACCATGTCATTGACGATCAGCTCCTTTCACTTACACGGGAACACTTTTCCGAATTCAAGGAACTCAGCAAGGACTACCACACCGGCCTTGCCGTGTTTCGGGTCAATGAAGACTCCATATGGACCTACGCGCGTCAGGATACCGCCAGGCTTCGCCAGATCTTTGAAGAGCAACCTGACGAATACCACTATGACCGGCGTTATCGCTACGTGAGACTGTCGGCCAGAGCGGACAGTACCCTGGACATGGTCCGGGAAAGAATTGTGGCCGGAGAACCCCTGGACAGCATCCGCAATGACTTCGCGAATGTGGTCATTCGCAGGGATATTGCCGCCAGCCTCGAGAACGAACCCTATTCCCGTCTGCAGGGGCTGAGTGAGGGCGAGTTTTCCGAATATTTCGACCATCAGCGCCGCCGTACGGTCATGTACCTTGCGGAAGAGCTGGAAGCCCGCCCCATGACGTTTGATGAAGCCTACAACAGGCTGGTCACGGAATACCAGCCGATTCGCGAAAGAGAGTGGCTGGAAGCGATGCGGGCCAAATACCGGATGGAGTATTACCCGGAAGCACTGAAAGCCGGACGAAACGGTAACCATGACTGACTCTCTCCGTTTTATTCTGATACTGGCCATAGCATTGTTCCTGGCCTCCTGCGAACATCATGTGCGCGATGCACATGATGTGTTGCTGGCCGAGGTAGGCAATGAGGTGCTCACGTTGGGTGACATTCGGAACAACGTCTCGCCCGAACTTTTTGCACAGGACAGTATCAGTGCAATTCAGGAGTATCGGAACAACTGGATCCGCCGACAGCTGAAAATTCGCGAAGCCCGGCGCCTGGGACTGCATGAACAAGAAGCCGTCGAACAGCGAATTCGCCGGGCGCAGGAAACCATTCTTGTCGACGCCTACAATGAAGCGGTATTTCTCGACCTGAAAGACAGTCCCGTAACACGTTCCGAAGCCCAGACCTACTACGAAAGCAACAAGGAAAAATTTGTACTTGCGGAGCGGCACGTTCGTTTCAGACATATGATGACGAACACCCTCAACGAAGCCCAGAATGCCAGGAATGCCCTGCAGCGCGGACAGAGCTGGAGAAATGTAACCGAGACGTACTCGGTCAATCCCCGGCAGACATACCGGCATTCCACCCGGTTTTTCGCGATCTCTGATGCTGCCCGGGGTTACGAGCCGCTCAACAACTTTCTGCAGGTCATTGGCGTCACCGAGATATCCCCCATCAGACGCATCGGTGATCATTTCCATTTTGTTCAGCTGATGGAGACCCGTGACGCGGGCGAACACCCCGAGATGGAGTGGGTCATCAACCAGATAACCGAGTGGCTGGAGATTGATCGAAAACGCAAACAGTTGCGGGCATTGGAAGAGAACCTGTTTCTTCAGGCACAGGCCAACAACGAAATCGTCATCTACGACATTCGGACTCCGAACCGGGAGATTGACATTGTTACAGACAGTTTGTGATCTGCTTTCATTCACCCGACTCCCGGATCACAGCGATTCATAAAAACCAGTAAGGTAGTACATTACATATGCGTTATCCCCTTATCATACTATTGATTATGGCAACAGCCGGTACGGCACTGGCACAACAGCAAAAGCGGATTGCCGACCAGATTGTGGCCGTAGTCAACAACCATATCATCCTCAAGTCCGATGTCGACCAGCGCATGTTCGAGTTCATGCAGCAGCAACAAATCCGTGAATTCGACGAAGCCATCTGGTACCATGTACTCGAGTCGATGATCGATAACTACGTTCTGGTTGAAAAAGGAAGAATTGACTCGGTTGTCGTGAGTGACGCCGAGGTGGAGCGGCAGCTTGATGACCGAATACAGCAGTTGGTCAGACAAGTGGGCAGCGAACGGGAACTGGAGCGGGCTTTTGGTCAGCCTATCGTTGAAATCAAGGCCGAGTATGCCGATGAATTCCGCAGAGAGATGCTGGTAAACCGTGTTCGGCAAAGCCGACTGGAGCGCATCAACATAACCCGGCCCGAGGTGGTCGAATTCTTTGAAAGCATACCTACGGATTCCCTGCCCGTAATTCCCGAGTCGGTAGCACTGTCACAGATAACCGCAATCCCGCCGCCGAAACCTGATGCCAGGGAGAATGCCCGCCGGCTTGCGGAGCAGTTGCGGGACTCCCTGATCAACCACGGCGCAAGCATGGAGGAGCTGGCCATGCGCCACAGTGACGGCCCGACAGCCAGCCGCGGCGGGGGCTTGCCGATGGTTTCGACCAGCGATCTGCTCCCGGAATACGCCGCAGCTGCCGCAGCCCTGGAGCCCGGTGAAATTTCGGAAGTCGTCAATACCCGCGAAGGCCTGCACATCATCCGCCTGAACGAGCGTAGCGGGCAGAACATTTCCACACACCATATCCTTATTACGGTCGATGAAGTGGAGCTTGACGAAGAGTTTGCTATTGAAAAACTTACGGCGATAAGGGACAGTGTGATGCACCACGACAGGTCCTTTGCCGAAATGGCGCGCAAACATTCCGAGGATCCCAATACCGCGCCGGCCGGCGGACGCCTTATGAACCCGCGTACCGGACAGCGCAGTATTCCCGTCAACGAACTCGATGCTTCTTTGTACAGGCTGGTCATGCTGCTGGATGAAGTCGGAGATATCTCCCCGCCGCGGTCATACCGGTACGGAGAGGAGGAACGAACAGCCTACCGCATTGTTAAACTGAACAACCGCATCGAAGAGCACAGAGCCAACCTGGAACAGGATTATTCGCTGATAAGAAGCTTTGCCCTTCAGAATAAACAGCAGCGGGTCATGGAGGAGTGGATGGACCGGCTTCGCAATGAAATGTATGTCGAGTACCGTATCTCCGTGCCCGATACCGACCTGGATATGGATCTGACACCTCCCATTCCGGAGAGCCCGGAGGATATACCTGACGATCAGCCTGTGCAGCAGCCAATGCCTCAACAGCCGCCTCCGTAATTGCCTTCCACTCTGTGAGCAAGGGAAGTCCATTTCGGAAAGAGACTCCGGCCCTGTTTGCCGAAGTGCAGCTTTCGGCTTCTTTTTGTGCAACCTGGCCGCGAACCATACCCGAAGCTGCCTGAAGTGCACCAGACACCGGACAGGCCCCGAACTCTGTAACTACGAAATATAAACCACTTCTTATATGCCTAAGCAACCTGATTTCAGCAATGTAGAAATGGCCGAGTCATTCAGAAACCACTTTCAAACCCTGCGTGATGAAATCGGGAAAGTGGTTGTCGGACAGAATGATATCGTTGAACAACTGCTGATCAGCCTGTTTTCGCAGGGGCACTGTATCCTCGTCGGTGTACCCGGCCTGGCCAAAACCCTGCTCATTCGCACGCTCTCTCAAAGTCTGAGCCTTTCTTTCAACCGAATCCAGTTTACTCCGGATTTGATGCCTGGCGATATTACCGGTACCGAAATTCTCGAAGAGGACCATTCCAGCGGCAAAAAAGTGTTTCGCTTCATTCACGGTCCCCTGTTTGCCAATATCATCCTTGCCGATGAAATCAACCGGACACCTCCCAAAACCCAGGCGGCACTGCTCGAATCGATGCAGGAGTACCATGTCACTGCCGGCGGTCAGCGCCACGATCTGGACAAGCCGTTTTTTGTGCTGGCAACGCAGAACCCGATCGAGCAGGAAGGAACCTATCCGTTGCCGGAAGCACAACTTGACCGTTTCATGTTCAATCTCTGGCTCGATTACCCGGCATTCCAGGAGGAACTGGATATCGTGAGTCAAACCACCGCACCCCGACACGTGGAAGTGAATCCTGTGCTCGATGCCGGTCAGATTATGGCCTACCAAAAGCTGGTTCGCGAGGTTCCGGTACCGGACAGCGTTCTGGAGTATGCCGTCAGACTGGTTTCCCGGACCCGTCCGAAAACCGCCGATGCCCCCGACTTCGTCAATAAGTACATGAGCTGGGGAGCCGGACCCCGCGCTTCCCAGTATCTGATTATCGGGGGCAAAACCCGCGCCCTGGCCCAGGGACGCTTCAACGTCACCGAAGATGACATCCGCCATCTCTCCATTCCCGTCCTGCGCCACCGCGTGGTTACAAACTATGCCGCCGAAGCCGAAGGCCACACCACCATCGCGCTCATTGAACGCCTGCTAGACCACAGCGGCTGATAACTTACCGCTCACGCAACAGGCCGGTAGTCCCTGCTATGGATATTCAATTTGACGGTTTTCAACAATCTGTTTCCCTCACGTGGGCGGTACTGCTCCTGGTTGTTGTTCTGGGTATCTCCTACTGGACCTACTTCCGGGTGGAGGGCCTCACCCCTGCCTTCAGGTGGATACTCACCGGCCTTCGGGCCGCCGCTTTCACACTGCTTCTGCTGCTCCTGCTCAATCCGGTTATAGCCCTCCATGATCAACTCACTCACCCGCTCAGAATCGCGCTGGTGCTGGACAACAGTCAGAGTACTGGCATTGAGAAAGGGCAGTACCGTGGCGCCGAACACTACGAAGAGATCATCCGGCAAATTGTACCGGGCGAGGGCGAACGCTTCCGGCATGTCGATATTTCCTCCTACGGATTTGACGCGGATTTCTTCCCGCTAGAATCCCCGTTCGACCTGGACTATTCCGGCTCACGGACCAATATTGACCATGCTCTTACCGGCTTTATGGATATTTTCGACCGGGAGGAGGCCGTTATTCTCGTTACCGACGGCATCGTTACCTCGGGACGTGATCCCTCTGCTTCCTCTTCGCGCATGCCGGTCCCGGTATTCACCGTTGGAATCGGAGACACAACCCGGCAAAACGACATTGTTGTGCAGCGGGTGTCCAGCAATCCCACCGCTTCCCTCAACAGTACCCTCAGTGTGGAGGCCTCGATCCTCAATGAAGGCTTTCCGGATCAGGATATTGCCGTTCAGCTTCGAAGGGACGAGGAAGTGCTGGATGAGGCAACCATCCGTTCATCCGAACAGCGATCGATTCAGCAGGTTCGGTTTGAACTCGCACTCGAGGAAGAGGGGCTTCAGCAGTTCAACATCCATGTTCCCGAACTGGAAGGCGAATGGACCGCGGAGAACAACACCCGCTTTTTTTCGGTGAATGTTCGTGACGACCGGATCCGCATTCTTCACCTTGCATTCGAAGTGCATCCGGATGTCAGGGTCGTGCGCTCCTTTCTGAGGGAGGATCAGCAAGTATCGTTGGAAAATCGAACCTGGACAGGCGGTGACCGTTACGTCGAGGGAGAGCTACCGGATCGCCCCGACACGCTGGACCTGGTCATATTACACGGTTTTCCGCACACCGATCTGCCCGCTTCTGAAGCCGCTGCCGTTGCCGACCGCTTTGGCGAGAACGCTCTTTTCATCATCGGATCGCCCGGTCAGGAGGTCAGGAGGCTTTCTGCCCACTTCCCCGGCATACTCCCCCTGCAGTTTGAGGATGGCTACAGCTGGCACGATGTGAGTATTGCCATTGCAGCGGAGCACGCCGGACATACCATTCTGGACTTCGACAAGGCTGATGATTTCCGGCCGGAATCGGTCGGCGGAGGTATTCGAAACGTGACGGTTTCTGCCGGAGCCGAAGTGCTGCTGCAGAGTGTCTACCGAGGCAGTCGGACCAATACGCCTTTGCTCGGCGTACGAACCGCCGGCGACCGGCATATCGCGCATTTGAACGGTTACGGGTTTTTCCGGTGGGCCCTGAGCACGAGGAATGAAACCCGTGATTTTTGGGAGCACTTGTTGAATAATACCACCAAATGGACAGCGGCACGCCCTGATGATGAGTTACTCGACCTGAGGCCGTCCGATCCGGTTTTCCAGGCGGGTGAACCAGTGATACTCGATGGTTTTCTGAGAAACGAAGCGGGAGACCCGGAACCAAACGGAGTGGTGGAAGTTGAAGTTGGGCAGGAAGGCCGCGAATCGCGCCGCTATGTTATGAGCAACGAAGGTGAAGGACGATATCAGTTGGAAATTACCGGTCTGCCGGAAGGTGTCTACGAATATGAGGGAACGGCAAGCCGTTCGGATCGTGAAATCGATACTCGCAGCGGCCGTTTTACGATCGGTGGAGTCAACCGGGAGTATGTAAACACCATCCGCGACGATGCCGTACTCGAGCAGATAGCCTCCTTGTCGGGCGGCCAATACCTTCCGCATGAAGAAGCCGCTGATCTGCCGGATCTGCTTGAAGAGAGGCTTGGTTTCGAACAGCGAACCGAGACCGTCACCCGCTCTATTTCGCTTCACCGCCACCCGATCTGGTTTATTCTGCTCATTGTGATGCTTACCGCCGAGTGGTCCTTGCGCAAATACAAGGCGTTGGCCTGAGGCTCATCTCATCCAGCCAACCAAGTTCACCATTTTATCGCGTTTTCACCCGGTATATGTTGGCCCGATACTCCTCTCATCCAGCCGCATATGTATCCGGCTATATCCGACAAAAAAAAAGCCGAACCTCGAGATGAGGTCCGGCTTGATAAACATCATTTGCCGCAAGGCTGACTCGCCTCAACGCGGAAGGTATTCATTCAACTTTCCGTGAAGAGCCGGTCTTGCGATTCGCGACTTCAGGAGTCTATTTCCTGGTGCGCTCACGCAGCCAGAGGCCAAGCAGTACAAGAGCGATTATAATGGCAAGGCCGAGAAGAATCGCTGTGGTATACGATGTGGGCTGAGCCTGAAGCTTCCACTCGGTGAGCTTCTCGTCGATAGTATTGAAGTTATCGTACGTCAGCATGTTAGCCGAAACGAGGTACTCCTGCCAGCGGGGCTTCACATCGTTAAACCAGAAGTCGGCGAAGTTTTGGTAGCGTGCCACTTCCTCTTCGCTGCCGTTCTCTTCCGCACGTGCGATAGCTTCGTCAAGATAGGTATTCAGCGATGTGTAGAACTCCAGGGAGTTGCTGAACGGGGCAAGATTGATGCCGTTCTGTTCGAACCCTTCTGCGAGGGTTGTCCATGCGGCGTCATCAATCAGCATTTCCCACTCGTCAATCTTCTCAACGATACGTGTGAGGCGTTCCTGGCGGTTGGTTTCGGATACATAAATCTCGGCGAGATCATGGCCCATGTTCTGCCACATTCGCTCAAACTCAACCTGTACACCGTACAGCTTCAGGAAATCCTGGGTGCTGAGTTGTGTATGGGTATTGAGGAAATCGATGTTGTTATCCACAACCGTCTCGATGAAGCCGAACACGTTCTGGGCATCGATTTCAAGCGCGAGGCCACGGCGTTCTGCGGGGGAGAGAGACTCCAGGTCAACGTTTTCATACGCGACGAAGGTGGAATCCACCATTTTGATGATAAACGCGTCGCGCTGATCCAGCTCCTGGCGAAGACGTCGGGCCTGGGCGGCATTGGCGTCACGCGAGCGGCGCATGGCTCTCAGCTCATTATTGAGCGAGTCCGCTTTTTCCTGATAGCGGGTGGCATCCGTAGTCAGTTCGGCAATTCGCTCCTCAAGAACGATAACGGTATCCCCTTTCTCGGCAATCATGGCTATACGTGCACCGGTAGCCTCGGTCAATTCCCTGAGGTTGGTGATGCGCACATCAAAGGTTTCGGGATACAGAACGCGGTTGAGCAGTTGTCTGTGATCGTTGTAACGATCTTCCATTGCGTTAACGGCCTCGTGCAGAGAATCCGCCTGCTCTTCGGTTTGAATACGTTTCAGACCCTCAAGAACTTCCGCATGATCCTGATCGAAGTTCTGTTTGATCCGAAAATCAGACTGAAATTGTGCCTGTACCTGGCCGGTAAAACCGATTGCAAGTACGAGTAATCCTGCCAGTACAGTTTTAAAATTTAGCTTTTCCATTGTTCTTTAGTCTTAATCGTAGCTTAAAATTTCGGTTTAATTAACGATGCCATTAATCGTCAGGCGATAATCAATACCTTCGTCAACCAATTGGATATGAGGGCTGCGCTGATTAAACGCCGGGTTTGCCAGTCCGGTGCTGGAAACACGGATGGTCTCCTCGAGATCCATGGCACTTTCCTTGGCTTTAAATACATATACATTCCGGAATCCCGGAGCTGTGACGAAATAGTACCCGTCGCTGCTACGAATAAGTCGCACTTCCGCAGGTAAGGAAGCACCCTCTCCCCGCTCCTTGACGTTAAGCGGAGTTACATCGAAGCTGATACCCATGCGTGGATCTTCAACATTTCCATTAGCATCAGGTGTCATCACTGATTCCATGGGCTGTGCATATTCCACACCGGTAAGTGTCAGGGAAGGACCGCAAGCAACCGTAAAAACGAGCAAGGTTGCCGCCGAAATATTCCCCAGTAGTCTGAGATGTTTTTTTGAGACCATTTTTTTGTGCGTTAAATGATTGATTGTTCGTTTTTGTTTTTTGTTCTTGTTGAAACTCAAAAATTTACCTGATAATAGTGGCAATCAGGAGACAGTTTATTGGGTGAAAATATCAAAAAAAAGCACAGAATAAAACAAGCGTTGAAACAATATCACATATTGTTTTGAATTTTGTTCCAGTTTTCTGATTTCTTCAACACTTTATCAAACTTTTACGAGTGATTCTATCATGACATCCGTTTCTAACTGACTCCTGCCGTTGAGAAACGTCAGTTCTACAATGAAAGAATAACCAACGACCGTGCCCCCCAGTTTTCGGATCAGGTTTGATGCCGCCCTGGCAGATCCGCCGGTGGCCATCAGGTCGTCGTGGATAATAACCCGGTCACCCGGTTTGATGGCATCCGCATGCAGTTCCAGCGCGTCGGTGCCATATTCCAGCTGGTAGGTCTCAGAGATGGTATCCGCCGGCAGTTTTCCGGGCTTTCGAACCGGAACAAAGCCCGCGTTCAGATCGGTGGCAAGCCTCGGGCCAAGCAAAAAACCGCGCGATTCAATACCTGCCACGATATCCACTGACTCCGTTTCAAAAGGGGCCAGCAACAAGCGGGAAGCCAGTTTTAGTGTTTCCGGGTCCTTCAACACCGGTGTGATGTCCTTGAACAGGATTCCTTTTTTCGGGAAATCGACAATATCCCGAATTTTTTCCCGAATGCGGTTACTTTGATCGGAGTGCTGGTCGGTCATAAAAACTCTAACAAATTAGAAATGAAAGCACATGATAACGAAAATGAAGATTTTTTAAAATTCTGATTCTTCTGATTCGGCCCATATATTGCACTACTCTGCTTGCACCCAGGTTACCAGCTGTCTGTCATTTGTCATCTTCTCTTCTGCCATGTTACCAAACGAAATGAACCATCTGTTCCCGTCGGATAGTGAACGCTTCATGCGCCAGGCCATGAATGAAGCCCTGAAAGCAGCGGATGCGGGGGAGGTTCCTGTCGGGGCGGTTATCACCTGCCGAAACCGTATCATCGCCCGTGGCCATAACCAGGTGGAGATGCTCAGCGATCCCACGGCTCATGCCGAGATGATCGCAATTTCAGCGGCTGTCCAGCACCTGGGCGAAAAATATCTGAACGAGTGCACCCTCTACGTAACGCTGGAACCCTGTCCGATGTGTGCCGGAGCACTGGTTTGGGCAAAACTCGGCCACATGGTGATCGCCGCCCAGGATGAAAAATCCGGAGCTTGCGGCAGCATCTTCAATATCGGGGCACACCGAAAGCTCAATCATCAAATCCAGATTACCTATGGCGTGTTGGAAGACGAAAGCGAGGCTCTGCTCAAAGAGTTTTTCTCCGGGCTTCGTTGAAAACACCCCGGTGGTATGGATTTCCACTGGCGGCGAAGGAGATAACGCGTGTTAATCCGGCAGGCCGAACGGTTTCTCTTCCCGGTAGAGGCCATGTTTTTTAATATATGCGGCAACTTCAGGGTGAAGGTCACGGGCAGATTCCTCATGTCCCGATGCCATCCTTTCGCGAATATCTGTTGAAGAGACCTCAACCGGATCGTGTTCACAGAAATGGACGCTAAAGGCGGAGAGTTCGTCGGGAACATCCAAAGAGACTCCGGGCCGCTCGGCAACCAGCAGTTCCGCCTTTTGGCCAATGCTGCGGTAATCAAACCAGTTTGGAAGATCCTGCAGAGAGTCGCCGCCGATACAGAGAATCAGGGAGCGATCCGGGTAACTCGCCTTCAGATACGACAGGGTCTTGAGCGTGTAGTGAGGCGGAGTAATGCGTTGCTCGACATCCGAAAGGCTTACCTCTGACCGGGTGCCGAAGACAAGTTGCAGCATGTTCCACCGGTGTTCAAAGGGAGCAAGCGATGCGACATGTTTGTGGGGCGGACTTGGAGTTACAATAATCCACAAGTCATCCAGGTGATTGGAGTGCAAAAACGAATGCACCAGCGCTTCATGTCCGCGATGGACCGGGTTGAAGGTACCGAAGAAAAGTCCGGTAACCATCGGTTCAGCGTCCGGCGGTTATCGTGGCCAATTCAGCAAGGCCGTCCAGAGCCCGGTTGTAATGCTCCTCGGCTTCAGGCCGGTTTGGTCCCCTCGGAAAGATCTGCACATAGGATTCGTAGCTTTCGACCGCTTTTTCGAATCGTTCCTGCTGCCGGGCACGGACACTGTTTTCGGCATACTCCACATAGGCCAGAATCCGATTGGCCAACGCCTTTTCCGCCCATTGGCTCTCCGGGTAGTTATCAACCGTGAGTCCGTAATAAATGGCGGCCGATTCATACTGGCCGATCCTGAAATACATTTCGGCGGCGTGGAACATCTTTTTAGCCAGCTTGTCTCTCAATTCATCCATGTATCCAGCTGCCTCTTCGGCGAATTCGGAGTCCGGGTACCGGGTAATAAATAGTTGAAACCGGCTCAGCGCATTATAGGTCTCGGTCTGGTCGAGGTTGAATCTCGGGCTCATCCGGTAGTGGCTGTAAGCTTCCAGGAACTCCGCTTCCATCCTGCGTTCATCGGTGGTGTAGTTTCTGGCAAACCTGCGAAATTCACTTGCTGCAAGCAGGAAGGATCTGTTCTGGTAGTGACTTTTAGCCAGATAGTACTGTGCATCGGCCGCCAGAGCGGTTCCCCTTGCAATCGAAAGGACCGTCTCGAAGGCATCCACAGCCTGGGAGTAGCGCTCCCGGTCATAAAACCCCATGGCCTTCTCGAATGCCACCTCCAGGGTGTCGCCAGGCTTTATCGCCTGTCGTGAGCCGCAGGATGCTATCGTAACCAAAACCAGCAGCAGTGTAATAAGTTTGATAATGTTCGGCATAAAAAACAGTTGGTGTTAAGCCCGTTATTGATCTCGTATCTTCAACTTGTCCAGCAGCACTTTTATTTCATGGCGGTATTCGGAATCCTCGAAAATCCCCAATTTTTCAAGTGCTATTTGATAATTCCGCTCAATTTCCGAGGCAGCATCCTCAATTACTCCGAGGTCATGGTAGCACCGGATCACTTCTGAAATCGCCCCATCTCCGGCCTGTCGGTTACCCAGTGTTTCGGCAAGCATTCTACGGCCGGCGTCATCCGCCCGTTCTGTTGCGAGGATGGAAAGATACGTCTTTTTTCCCTGGATGATGTCACCGCCCACGCGCTTGCCAAATTTCCCCGTATCGCCGGTGGCGTCGAGCAGATCATCCTGTATCTGAAATGCGATACCGGTGTGTTCTCCGATATCGGCACAGTTATTTTCGGCGTCGGAATCAGCTCCAGCAACAATCGCTCCCATCTGCATGGAGCAGCGAATAAGGGCGGCGGTCTTGGCGTGGATCATTCCGATGTACTCACCCAGCCTCACATCCGCCCTTTTCTCGAAATCCATGTCCATCGCCTGGCCTTCACAAACGGTTTGGGTGGCCTCGAGAAGGCAGTGCATCAACCGGTCTTTTATGTTACCGGGGAAGGAGTTCTTGCCGTCATGCCCGATGAGCGTTCTCAGTGCCATTACAAATAGCACATCCCCGGAGAGGATGGCGGTCGATTCATTCCATTTCCGGAAAACGGTCGGTTCTCCCCGCCTTGTATCCGCCTGGTCCATGATATCATCATGGATCAGTGTAAAGTTGTGAAGCATCTCAACCGCCACGGCCGCGGGAACAGCCCCCGAAGGATCCTCTCCGCACAACCCGGACGCGATGAGTACCAGACGTGGACGAAAACGTTTCCCGCCCTGAGCCATGGTGTACCTGACAGGTTCATACAGTGAGTTCGGTTCTGCAGTTGATGACAGAGCCTTGAACCCGGACTCCAAAAGCCGGTCCAGATATTCGTTTGTGCTATTCAATACAGACAGCCGTTGCGTGAAGGGTTACAGCTTGTGAAGATACAAAAAACTCCGGGACTCACCTCATGGAAACCCGGCGAAGGTGGATCATGTCCAGATCCGTGGGCCGTTCGCATCCAAGCAGGAAAAGTATGGTCCTGAAATCCTCCTGCCACTGTTTATACAGGGTCTCGAGGCCGTCGTAACCGTGATCCAGTACCACCCGGATTACCGGCTGGGCAACAGCGGCTATGACAGCTCCCATGCACAGGCTTTTGGCAATATCTTCGCTTCCGCGAATACCCCCGGATGAGATAAGCTCACACCGTTCATGAACGCTCTCCCGGGCGGAGAGCAGACAATCGGCGGTCGGAATACCCCAGTTATCGGTGAAATGGATCTCCTGCGGATCGTTTCTCATATTTTCCACCTTGCCCCAGCTTGTACCGCCGGCGCCCGCAACATCCACGGCGGCAACACCGCAGTCGATAAGCTGCTCAATCACTCCCGGTGACAGCCCCGCCCCGGTCTCCTTTACAATCACCGGCACTTCCGTATCCGTTACCAGGGTACGGATCCCTTCCCGGATACCGCTAAAATTCCGGTCGCCCTGTTTCTGGCGCAGTTCCTGCAGCGGATTGAGATGTACGATGAGGGCATCCGCCCGAATGGTATCGTTCAGCAGCGATACCTGCTCTTTCGAGAGGCCGTTTACCAGCTGTGCACCACCGATATTGGAGGCGATGAACGCGGAGGGCGCTTCATTTCGCACCACTGAAAACGTATCCGTCAGCGAGGGATCTTCCAGCATGGCTCTCTGGCTCCCGACACCGAACGGCAGATTGTACCGTTCACAAAAGGCGGCGATAATGGCATTTACCGGAGTGGCTTCGTGATGTCCGCCGGTCATAGACGAAATAAACAGCGGAAAACCGAACCAGCGGTTTAAAAAACGGGTGTCACAGGAGATATCCTCCTGGTTCAGCTCTGCCAATGCATTGTGGATAAAATCATAGCGCTCGAACCCGGTCGTTTTCTCGTATGCGGCGTTTCCCGTACGGGTTATCTCGAGATGGTGTATTTTTCTACTGCCTAATTCATCCATGAATCACGTTTTCTTATGCACGATAGACCGGCACAAATGAGCATGCCTCGCCATACATCAGGCGTTCTACATAAGGTAAGAGTTTTTGCGTAGCATATAAATAGACGGCCGGAGGCAGTTCCATGCCGGCGCATCCCTTGAGCAAAACCCGCTTTCCCTTGAAACGTGACCAGTCTTCGGCATCCAAGGCCTTTCGAAACTGCTCAAAGCGTACCTCTTCCGGCGTGCCGAATACCACATCCGAAGCCACTCCTCTGAGGTGAGCCGCGACCAGCATGTAGGCCCAGGAGGCGACAATGGCATCCGAAGAACAATACACAGCCACCATTTTTCCTTGATAGGCGGAACCGTCCAGGTCGTTGAGCGCCTCACGGAACATTTTTTCCTTCAGAATAAGCTCCATGTGGAGGTAGTCTTTCAAATCGAACGGGACGATGTCGTGTCCGGCGTACCAGTCCTCCAAATCCAGTGTGATCAGTCCCGAACGGGCCACTTTGTTTACTACCGGTGTTGACTCACTTGCTGCCATCTTTTTGTCATCCAGTTTTTGTCGGACTCCGGCGACCTGTGAAGACGCAATCCAGGCCCGTCCGGTACAGCCCCCTGTTGTTGTGTGCGATGTGTCTATATTGCTCAACCGGCACCCAGCCGGTACTTTACACGGAAAAGGATTCCCCGCAGGAGCAGGTGCGCGCAGCATTCGGATTCACAAAATGAAACCCTTTTCCCTCCAGACCGTCGGAGTAATCCAGCTCCGTGCCGGCAAGATAGAGAAAGCTTCTCATGTCAATGACCACGCGGATTCCATCGACATCAAACATCTTGTCCTTTCTCTCCTCGGAAGCGCCGGATTCATCAAAATCGAGTTTGTATGTAAGTCCGGAGCACCCTCCGCCGACTACACCAATCCGCAGGGCGGTATCTTCGGAAGCTCCTTCGCTTAATCGAATGTCCCTGATGCGTTCCCGCGCATTTTCACTGATCTTTATTGCCATATTACACGGACTCTATACGAATGTTCGGATCGATTCTTCTGGCCATACTCTCGATGGCATACAGGGTACCCGTAGTGGCTGTCGGGCACGTTCCGCAGGCTCCCTGGTAGTGAACTTTCAGGACATCGTCCTTCAGGCCGATCACTTTGAGTCCGCCGCCATCGGCAAGCAGATACGGCCGGACCTGCTCATCCAGCATTTTGTTGATTTCTACGAGGCGGGGGTCGTCGGAGTTTTGCGCCTCTTCGCTCACATTTACGTTCGGATCGTCGGTTTCAAGCTGCTCAATGGCTTCGGCTTCCCGGATCGGCGGTGCCAACTGCCTGAGCAACGTATTCCAGTCGATGCCACCATCCTGGGTAATCGTGATATAGCGATCCACGTAATAGACGGAAATCACATGCGGAATAGTGAACAATTCCGAGGCGAAGGGATCGGCTACGGCCTCTTCCGGCGATTCATATGAGCGGGTGACACCCTGCGAAATCGGCTCACGCAGTACAAACCGCATGGCGTCCGGGTTGGGTGTTCTTTCAATTTCGGCAATCTTGGGCATGATACTATCTTTTCGTTAATGCATAATCACGGTTACAACGCAGCGGCAACCGCGTCCTTGTGCTATTCGGTAGAAACTTTTTCTCTTCCCTTCAAGGCGGCATTCAGCGTATGCCATGAAAGCGTAGCGCATTTGACCCGTGCCGGAAGATTGCGGACACCGGCAAAGACTTTCAGCCTTCCCAGGTCATTGGGTTCGGTTTCCGGATCCATCCGCCCCTGTGTCATATCCTGGAACTGTTGAAACAGCGTTTCGATTTCATCCACGTGCCTTCCTTTTACTATGGTGGTCATCATGGAAGCGGAGGCCTTGGAAATCGCGCATCCGTCACCGAGAAAGGTTACGTCGGTGATGATATTTTTTTCATCAATATTCACGAACACTTTCAGTTTGTCGCCGCACAGGGGGTTATGACCGAGCGACTCCTGATCAGCAGGTTCAAGAGCCCGATAATTCCTTGGTGTTTTGTTGTGATCCAGCAGAACCTGCTGGTAAAGCTGACTCATTTTGTCATTCATGTTGCGGCTGCGCTATGTTTCAAATATCCTTGCAGATGCTCTTTATTTTTAATGGCCGCCCGCCGGCTTACTCATACCGGAGCTTTGTCTGTTGCCGCCGATAGCGGTTGTGGATGGCATGCTGCCGATGCGATAATAAGCAATTCCATTTCATATCTCACCGAAAAAGTTCAACGGTTTTGTGCAGCGCGGCAACCAGCTGATCGATCTCTTCTTTACGATTGTACATCGCCATGGACGCACGCGTGGTAGCCACAACGCCCATACGCTCCATAAGCGGCTGTGTGCAGTGATGGCCTGTCCTCACCGCCACTCCTTCCAAATCCAGGATGGTACCGATGTCATGCGGGTGGATACCGTCCATCACAAAAGAGATTACCGCAGACTTCTGCGGCGCGGTTCCCACTATTCGAAGCCCCTCGATGGCCGACAACTCACGGGTTGCGTAGTCCAGCAGCTCCTGTTCTTTCCGGTGGATGGCATCGTAGCCGACCGACCGGATATAGTCCGCTGCCCGGCCCATCCCGATGGCTCCGGAAATGTTCGGTGTTCCCGCCTCGAACTTGTACGGGAGATCGCTGTAAAGCACTTCGTCGAAAGAGACGCTCAAAATCATGTCGCCGCCGCCGCGGTAGGGCGGCAGGCCGGAAAGCATCTCCTCCCTGCCGTAGAGAATCCCGATACCGGTCGGGCCGTACATTTTATGGCCGGAAGTGGCGAAAAAGTCACATCCGATCTCCTGCACATCCACCTGAAGGTGAGATACCGCCTGGGCGCCATCCACCAGAACCGGCACGTCATGGTCGTGCGCGATACGCGTAATCTCCTTCACCGGATTGATGGTGCCGAGGGTATTGGAGACATGGACGATCCCAACCAGCCTGGTTCGATCGGAAAACATGGATGCGTACGCGTCCATGTCCAGCACGCCGTCATCACCGATCGGAATGACTTTCAGCACCGCGTTTTTCTCATCACAGAGCATTCTCCAGGGAACAATATTGGAGTGGTGTTCCATGGTACTGATGATGATTTCATCCCCCTCGCCGATCTGGCTCCGCCCGTAGGTCTGCATCACCAGATTCACCGCATCGGTGGCGCCGGAGGTGAAAATGACCTCCCTGGCACTGCGGGCGTTGATCAGCTCCCGGATAGATTCGCGCGCCGCTTCCATGGCACCGGTGGCCTCCTGGCTGAGCAGGTGAACGCCTCTGTGGACGTTCGCATGGTACCGGCTGTGATAATCGGTATAAGCCTCCATCACCTGCACGGGCATCTGGCTCGATGCGGCGTTGTCGAGAAAGGCCAGCGGCTTGCCGTGGACTTCCCGCTTCAACACGGGAAAATCATCACGGCAGCGTTCAATATCGACGGTCACGTCATTGTGTTTCGGTATGGATGCGGCGTTGCTCATCAGGCATACTGCTTGATTGACTTGCTTTGGCGGGTGAAATTCTCCACTTCCTTACTCAGCCGTTTCTGAATGGAATCGACCGGAATGGATTCAATTACATTCAGGGCAAAGCCATAGGTGAGAATTTCGCGGGTCTGCGCTTCCCGAAGGCCTCTGGTCTTGAGGTAAAACACCTCCTCGGGATTCAATTGTCCGATGGTGGCACCATGGCTGCAGGAGACATCATCGGCGAAAATCTCAAGCTGCGGTTTGGCATAGGCCGTACCCGTGTCGGAGAGCTGCAGATTCCGGTTTTCCTGGAAGGCATCGGTTTTCTGGGCGTCCTGCCTGACAAAAATCTTGCCATTGAATACCGACGTGCCGTCGCCGTCGATGATACATTTGTGCAGCTGATGGCTTGTGCAGTTCGGCATGGTGTGATCCATGATACTGTGGGTATCGGAAAGCTGGTCGCCGTTGACCATAACCAGTCCGTCCAGGGTAGCATGGGTGTTTTCGTCCGTGAGCACCGCCTTCACATCACTGCGTGACAGGTGCGCGCCGAGCTGAACCGCATAGGACTTGTAGTCGCTGTCGCGGCTGATGTCCGCGGCCAGGCGCGAAATGTGATAGGCATTTCTGCTGTCACGCTGCAGTTTGACATGCGTCATATGCGAATTTTCCGCGAGCTTTATCTCGGAAACCGGTGAGTTGAAATAGACATTGTCTCCCAGTCCGATGTGATCCTCGACCACGGTCATTTCGCTGGAGCGGTCCCCCACGATCAGGCTTCGCGGTGCAAGCATGTACTGTTTGTTCTCATCCGTATTGATGAAAAGCAGCTGGATGGGCTCCTCGATCTTCACCGATTTGGGAACATAGATAAACGCGCCGTCACGGAAAACCGCCGTGTTCAGCGGGGCAAACGGATCATCTTCCCATTTGGCGTACCGGCCGAGATGCTCCAGCGCAACCTCATTGCCGTCACGGAGTACATCGGCCAGATTGGCAACGATTACCCCTTCGGGAAGCTGGTCGGTTTTCGAGTACTGCGCACTGTAAACCCCGTTGATAAAGGTGAGGTGGTGGTGCTCCGCCTCCGGATAGATGTACCCGGAGACATCATCCGGCAGGTTGGGTGTCTTGATTTCGGCCGGCGGTACAAACGTTTCGTTGTCAAGCGATTTGAGATTGCAGTACTTCCACTCTTCGTGACGGGGCGTCGGAAGCTCCTTGCCGGAAACCTCCCGGCGGGCCTCCTCCTGAAGCTCCGCAAGCTTCGGGTGCAAAGGCTCAATCTGACCGAAATTCCCGATCAGTCGATCCAGAAAAACTGTTTCCTTGGTGATATCTGACATTACCTGGCCTCTCCGTTTACTTCCGTGTTGGCAGTTACCCATTCGTATCCATGCTCTTCCAGCTCAAGTGCGAGCTCTTTTCCACCCGACTTGCGGATGCGTCCGTTTACCAGAACATGGACATAATCCGGTGTGATATAGTTCAGGATTCGCTGATAGTGTGTCACGAGAAGAACCGCGTTCTCTTTTCCGGACAGTTTGTTGATTCCTTCGGAGACGATGCGCAGAGCGTCGATATCCAGGCCGGAGTCGGTTTCGTCAAGCAGCGCCAGCTTCGGGGCGAGCACTGCCATCTGGAGAATCTCGTTTCGCTTCTTTTCACCTCCGGAGAAACCGGCATTGACATTACGCTCCAGAAATTTGGCATCCATCTCGACAAGGTTGAGCTTCTCGGTGATATAGTCTTCAAACTCAAGAGGATCCAGCGGGTCGAGCCCCTGCTCTTTCCGGATTTCGTTATAGGATTCGCGCATCAGCATGGAGTTGCTGACCCCGGGGATTTCCACCGGGTACTGAAACGCCATAAAAACCCCTCTGCGGGCGCGCTCATCCGGCTCCATTTCGGCCAGGTCCTCACCCTCATAGATTATTTCGCCTTGTGTGACTTCATAGGAAGGGTGTCCGGCGATGATTTTCGCCAGGGTGCTCTTGCCACTTCCATTGGGACCCATGATCGCATGGACTTCGCCAGCTTTGATTTCAAGGTCAATTCCTTTCAGGATTTCTGCTCCGTCCACTTCTGCGTGGAGATTTTTGATAGTCAGCATGTATGTCAGTCTGTTTGGATATCGATTGTGGTTATAATCTGTTTTGGATGGCGCCTGTCACCAGATTGCGTCAGGCATCGGCTTTGCCGAACCGGAAGCGTACTGCCGCACATTGAGCGGGCGACAGGCGGGCAGCCGTCTGTCGCGAAAGGCGCCGGTGCCCGGCCTTAGCCGACACTGCCCTCGAGTTTGATGCCCAGAAGTTTGATGGCTTCGACGGCGAACTCCATGGGAAGCTCCTTGAACACCTCTTTGCAAAAACCGTTGATGATCAAAGAAACGGCGTCCTCCTCATCCAGTCCGCGCTGCTGCAGGTAGAAAATCTGATCCTCGCCGATTTTGGAGGTGGTCGCCTCGTGCTCCACACTGGAGGAGTTATTCTTTGCCTCCAGGTACGGAAACGTATGGGCTCCGCAACGGTCGCCGATCAGCATGGAGTCACAGACCGAGTAATTTCGCGAATTCTTGGCATTTGCCCCGATTTTGACCAGGCCCCTGTAGCTGTTTTGTGACTTGCCTGCAGCAATACCCTTGGATATGATCGTGCTGTTGGTATTCTTGCCGAGGTGAATCATTTTGGTACCGGTGTCCGCCTCCATCATGTCATTGGTGACGGCGACCGAGTAAAACTCACCGATCGAATTGTCCCCTTTCATGATGACACTGGGGTACTTCCAGGTGATGGCCGAGCCGGTCTCCACCTGGGTCCAGGAGATCTTGGAGTTGACGCCCTTGCAAAGGCCTCGCTTTGTAACAAAGTTGTAGATACCGCCAACACCTTCTTCGTTGCCGGAGTACCAGTTCTGAACCGTGGAGTACTTGATCTGTGCGTTGTCAAGCGCCACGAGCTCAACGACGGCGGCGTGCAGCTGGTTCTTGCTGAACATGGGTGCCGTACAGCCTTCAAGGTAGCTCACGTAACTGTCCTCTTCAGCGACAATGAGGGTCCGCTCAAACTGGCCCGACTCTTCATTGTTAATCCGGAAATAGGTGGAGAGCTCCATCGGACTGACAACCCCTTTCGGGACGTAGCAGAACGAACCGTCTGAAAAGACCGCGGAGTTCATGGCCGCAAAGTAGTTGTCGCTGTAGGGAACAACCGAACCCATATATTTTTTCACCAGATCCGGATAGTTCTTGACCGCCTCGGAAATTGAGCAGAATACTACGCCCGCCTCCGCCAGTTTCTCCTTGAACGTGGTTGCAACCGAGACACTGTCAAAGACGGCATCAACGGCAACTCCAGCAAGCATTTTCTGTTCAGAAAGAGGGATACCCAGCTTCTCATACGTTTCCAGAATTTCGGGATCCACCTCGTCAAGGCTGTCCAGCTGAGGCTTCTTTTTGGGAGAAGAGTAGAACTGGATGTCATTATAGTCAATCCGGGGATACTTGATATTGGCCCACAAGGGATCCTTCATGGTCTTCCAGTGGCGAAACGCCTTCAGGCGGAACTCACGCATGAAATCGGGCTCCTCCTTGATGTCGGAGATCATGTTGACGATATCCTCATTGAGCCCTTTCGGGAAGTAGTCGTATTCGACATTGGTCTTGAAGCCATACTTGTATGGCTGCTTGACCATTTTTTCGATGGTTTGGGTATCACTCATAGTGGAAAAACACCTTGTTTGATTGTAACGCCCCGGCTTTGATTGCAGGAGCTTGTTGCAGCAGTATTCAAAAAATCTCTCGTCCGTTTCAGAGTTTACAGCAGGTAGCGGCTCCGAATCGGCGAACCCGCAGGCGATGGACGAAACGGCCGGAATAGCAGCAACCGGAGAACCGGAAGACTCGGCTTCTTCCAACCGACACTGTTTGTAACTACATCGGGGACCTGAGAAGTTCCTTATTTTTAAACAATCTAAATATAAGGAATAACCCGCCGTAAATCGAATTAAAATAGACGTCGCAGGTACACTCGCTACCTCCTCCCGTACCGTTCTTAAAAGCCCGTATGGCGGTCAATTTGGAAAAGTAAGCGCTTTCATTTTAAATTTATTACCTTGTTAAGACCCTGTTCAACAGACCGCGACATCCTTTCTCACGTATTATGAACTCGTGAAAAACTCTGTGAAACAGGAAATTTTCCATTACCTGCTTACCAATTCATACTGATTATGGCTTCTCGAGTGATTTTTCCCCTGCTAATTGCGGTACTGCTGCTTTCTGCCTGCTCCGGTAACGACCAACCCGTCACCGGCTATCCCTCTCCTCCCCAAACTCCCGACTGGGCGAAGAATGCGACGATATACGAGGTTAACCTCCGCCAGTACACCGAAGAGGGCACCTTTGAGGCTTTTGCGGAACATCTGCCCCGGCTCCGGGATATGGGGGTCGACATTCTCTGGTTTATGCCGATCCATCCGATCGGTGAGAAAGAACGCAAAGGCTCCATGGGAAGCTATTACTCGGTATATGACTATTACGGTGTAAACCCGGAGTTCGGTGACAAGGACGATTTTCGCCGGATGGTATCCGAAATTCACGACCTGGGCATGTATGTAATACTGGACTGGGTTGCAAACCACACCGCCTGGGATGCCGTCTGGACCGAAACTCACCCCCATCTGTACGAAACAGATGACGAGGGCAATTTCATTATTCCTCCCGATACCGACTGGACCGATGTCATCCAGCTGGATTACAGTCTGGATGAGACCCGCGAAATGATGCACGATGCGCTGTTATACTGGGTCGAGGAGTTTAACATTGACGGGTACCGGTGCGATGTGGCGGATTATGTGCCCACTGATTTCTGGAATGAGGCGCGCAGCCGGCTGGATGCGGTAAAACCGGTCTTCATGCTTGCAGAAGCGGAAACCCCGGAGCATCACATCCACGCATTCGACATGTCTTATGGGTGGGAAACCCATCACAGGATGAATGAGCTGGCCGCCGGGGACCTGACAATTAACGAGTTTGAGCAACACCTGGAGGAGAATCGCCGCCGCTTCCCGGATTACGCCTATCGCATGCAGTTTACCTCGAATCATGACGAGAACAGCTGGAACGGCACTGTCTTTGAGCGCTACGGCGACGGGGCCGAAACATTTGCCGTACTGGCATCTACGATTCCCGGCATGCCCCTGGTGTACAGCGGTCAGGAGGCGGCCATGGACAAACGGCTCGAGTTTTTTGAAAAAGACCCCATTGAGTGGGGCGACTATCCCCTGCTTGATTTCTACACGCGCCTGCTTCGTCTGAATCAGGAGAATCATGCGCTTTTCAACGGCATACACGGCGGGGAGCTGGTGCGGGTATCAACCTCGGAGGATGACCGGGTATTCGCCTTCTACCGGCAGAAAGAGGGAAACAGAGTCTTCACCCTGCTCAACCTCAGTGATGAACCGGTCACCTTCGACATCTCCTCCCATGCCATTGCCGGAAGTTATACGGAGCTGTTTACCGACGAGCAGGTGACGCTCACCGACCGGGAGTCCTGGGAAATGGACAGCTGGGGGTACCGGGTCTATTTCTATTGATCCGCAGCCATCAGCGCGGTAACGCAGGCCGTATTGACGATATCTTCCCAGTTGCATCCCCGGGAGAGGTCGTTCATCGGCCTGGCCAACCCCTGAATCACCGGGCCGGTTGCCGTTGCGCCGGCCAGTCTTTCAGTGATTTTGTAACCGATGTTGGCCGCGTCCAGATTCGGGAATACGTAGACATTGGCTTTGCCGGCCACGGTTGAGTCGGGGGCCTTGCTTTTGGCAACCGATGCGACGTAGGCGGCATCAAACTGCAGCTCTCCGTCGATATTCAGTTCGGGCTGACGCTCTTTGGCCAGAGCGGTTGCCTGTGCCACCATCTGGCTGCGCTCGTGCTGTGCGCTTCCGCGGGTAGAAAAGGAGAGCATGGCGACCGAAACTGACTGACCGGTCAGGGCCTCGTGTGTGGCGGCCGAATCGACGGCGATGCTGGCCAGCTGGTTTTCGTCAGGATACGGTACCACGGCACAATCGCCGAAGGTCAAAACGTGACCGTCCATCGTGCTCATCAGGAAGATGCTGGATACGATTCCGGATCCTTCCTTCAGTCCGATTCCCTGAATGGCGGCCCGCAGCACATCGCCAGTGG
This sequence comes from Balneolales bacterium ANBcel1, assembly GCA_029688905.1. Lineage (NCBI taxonomy): Bacteria > Pseudomonadati > Balneolota > Balneolia > Balneolales > Balneolales bacterium ANBcel1. The sequence goes on from JARULB010000001.1 coordinate 119,338, forward strand.
TATTGACTGCTCCGGCTACGGCTCCGTCGGCATCGCCTGAAGCCACCATAAGCGCGGTAAAATAGAGCGGTTGAGCGGCGACTTCCTCTGCCTGTTCCGGTGTCATGCCCTTGTGCTTGCGCTTCTCGTGCAGCAAAGCGGCATAACGACCCAGGGTCTCCCCCTTTTCAATTTTTACAAATTCAATTGAATTCGGCAACACTACTGACTCAGAGGAGGCTTTCTGCCTGATGGCCTTTTCCGAGCCCACCAGGATAACCCGGGCGAGATCGTTATCCGCCAGAAACGCAGCTGCCTTGACGGTTCTGATGTCATCGGTTTCGCACAGGGCGATACGCTTTTTCTGTAGTCCGGCTTTGTACCGAATCTGGGCAATTATATCCATTTTTCTTTAATTATTATTTCCAAAAAAACTTACTGTCAGTTTCTATCTGACGAGATTCATGTTTGAATTGCCGATAAACCGCGGGTTCTGGGCGCGGTCATGCAATCTGCGTGAAGTGAAGGGAATATTGCGTTCCAGGTGCTGCTCCACTGCTCCGGTTGTTGACGCACCGTTCTGCAGCGCCTCAAAAAAATACCAGGTAAAAATGTCATAGGGATAGTCGCTTCTCTCCCCTCCATCGGAATAGGAGGAGGCATGCTGACCGGGTTCCGCGGCCCAGAATATGGCTCTACTCTCGGAGTTTGCGGTGAAGTTTTCTGACGTCCGTTCCAGCAGCTGCGAACGCGACCGTACCTGACCCGCGGGGGATTGTCCATATACCGAACTTCGCTCCCAGTCGGTATCCATAACCAGTAGTGTTTGCCTCGACCGGATGTCGCCCAGAATATTGGAGAAATCATCGAACGCGACAAGCCGCTCGGTTCTTGCGCCCGGATCATAGTCGACGGGAAGCATATAGAGCCGGTCGCCGTCATCGGTAAAAGCATGTCCGTAATAATAGACAAAAAGATCCGACTCATCCATGGAAATATGACGCCCGCCGATCATCAGGGAGTCGCTCTCCTGCATAAAGGCCTGCCATTCATCCAGGGTAAGGTTCTCAAAAACGCGGACATTATCGCTGTAAAAGCCCATGGTCCGGGTCAAATAGTGTGATACCAGCTCGGCGGTGCGAGCGGCATATGGCAGGCTTCTCACCGGAGTGGAGTACTCCCCGTTTACAATCACGATGGCAATGCCCTCTGGATTACTGTGCCGGTTTTCAGGAACATCACGCTCTATCGAGAGATCTCCGAATACCGGTTTCCCGGCTCCAGCAATAACGGTACCGGAAAGGTCCGATTCAGCCGCACGCCAGACAAGCCGGGATCGCTCCCTTTCGACATAGGCAGGTCCGCTGCTTTCCAATATGCGAAACCAGCGGTCATTGATCGTGCTCAGATACGGAAAAAAGCCGGAAGATGACGCATGGCGGATGATATTGCCGCTGATCGCCGCGGGATCGGTCCGGAGCGGCACATTATTCTCCATGATCTCCACATACTCCTGCAGAAAGTGATCGACAGGGATATGCCTGCTGAAATGCTTCCCGTCATAGGACACTTCCACATGCACCCCGGCTGTGTCGGCAATATCGAGGATGCGAATTCCGGTCTCCTCTGGCAGGTTGACGGTCAGCTGGTCGTTTTCGAGAGCGATTTCCCGGCCTTCGGCAATCAGGGAGTCCGCTCTGGTGATGGTGACCCTGGCCGCCACGTCATCGGGGGCAGAAACGGTCAGCGTATCGGTGACAAGATGCAGCCCCGTCTGCTGCAGCAGTCGTTGCTCATCGGCATACCGCGGTTCCCCAACCGGTTTCATGGAGAGAAATGACGCAGCTCCAATACCCACGGACGCCAGGTTCAGCATGGCCCGCTCGCGATTGGAAAGTCGGTCGGCATCCACAACGGAAGTATTGGACAGATAGAGGCCGGCCGTCATGCCTGCAAGTCCCAGCGTCAGGTACCCGTAACGGGGGTGGTAGCTCTGGACATATCGCCTGGACACCAGATGTTCCTGATAGCTGAGTTCGCGACGAACCACAGGACTCAGTACCAGCAGCGGCTGTTGAGGCGTGGGAGTCACAATCACATCCAGAAAAGACGTTTCCGATAGAATCTCTTCTGTAGCGGGATCCGTAACGGGTTCCTCTTCCACGATCCAGGAAGCCGTTGTGCACCCTGCCCCAAGCAGCAGCAAGAGGCCGAACAAAAGAAACCGGTGAAACGACATTAGCTCGCTTTAAATCCAGGGTGACTGCTTGGATGCGGTGGCAATTTTTGCTGCATCGATGGCAATCACAAGTTCTTCATTGGTTGGAATAACGTAGACATCCACGCTTGAGTTGTCTGCACTGATTTTTCGCTCACCACGGGCATCCGGATCCCGGTTTCGGTCTGGGTCCAGAATCACCCCCATCGCCTCCATGTTTCCAAGTGCCCGCTCTCTGATGTCCGGAGCGTTCTCTCCGATTCCCGCCGTAAAAATGATGGCGTCGCATCCGTTCATCACCGCAAAGTAGGAACCTGTGAATTGCCGGATCCGATAGCAAAAAGATTCTATCGCCTGTTTGCATCTTCTGTCGCCGTTTTTTGCTTCTTCTAGCAGATCACGCATATCGGCGGCATATCCGCTCATGCCTAGCAGGCCGCTGTGGCGGTTCAGCAAGCCGTGCAGGCTGCTCAGCGGCAGCTCCTCTTTTTCCACCAGATAAAAAAGTATGGATGGGTCGATATCGCCGCACCGGGTACCCATAATCAGGCCGGACAAGGGGGTAAATCCCATGCTGGTATCCACCGAGTTACCGTCCTTGATTGCCGTGATGGACGAACCATTGCCCAGGTGACAGGTAATGAGCCTGGTATTTTTCGGCCCCTGCCCCGTAAGCCGGTAATAGCGGCGGCTTACAAAATAGTGTGATGTTCCGTGAAAGCCGTATTTCCGGATGCGGTATCGGCGGTACATCCGGTTGGGGATTGCGTAAAGATAGGCCTCGGGAGCCAGCGACTGGTGAAACGCCGTATCAAAAACTGCGACATGCGGAACATCGGGCAGGCTTTGACGCGCCGCCTCAATTCCCCTGAGGTTGGGTGGATTGTGAAGCGGGGCCAGGTCGATGGCCTGTTCGATCGCCTCAACCACCGTATCGTCTATCAATACCGAATCCTTGAACGATTCACCGCCGTGAACAACGCGGTGTCCAACCGCCTTTATATCATCCTTGGATTTCAGCAGCTTATTGTCCTTGTCCAGGATGTAGTCCATGATCGCCTTGAGCGCCTGGGTATGGTCTTCAATCACGGTGCTCTCCTTCACCGGCTTCTGCCCCTTCACCTCGTGCTTGACTATGGAAGTCACCGCGCCGATGCGCTCCACCATACCCGTGCAGAGATACTCCTCGCTTTTTGTCTCGATTAACTGATATTTAACCGAGGAGCTGCCACAATTGATAACCAGAACTAACATAATTCCAACCTGTTTGAAAGCGATATTATAATGATAAAACGGAAATGCAAAGCGAGACGATCACAGCCGGCAGCCTTGCATGGAAAAAAGGATACTCAGAAAAGGAACTGGGCTCCAACACCTAGCAGATGCCTGACATCAAGGGCGCTGTCTTCGCCTGCGGGTTCAGAAAGCCAGACCGGTAATTCATAACGAATGAAAAAACCGCGATTCCTTCCCATATAGTCCGGAATATTGAGCGACAACATGAAGCCGGCTCCGGCGTTTGCCTGCACTTGTTGCCAACCGTTATGATCATGGAACAGGCCGGCATCAGCGAAAACATAGGACTCGAATCTCAGCAGATCGCCAAGATACGGGATTTTTGAGAAATATGTGTCCACCGGATTGGGGTAGTAAATATCGATATTGCCCGAAAAAGCGTGGCGTACCCAGGGCGGGCCGGCGGTTTCCAGTGCTTCGGCGGTCTGCATGCTATAGCCGCGCAGACCGGGGCCGCCGGGGATATGGATCCAGCCGGACTCAACCCATCCCTGGGGGATGGTTCCGCGTGCTCTGGTAAACCGGGAGTCCAGCAGGGCGAATGGAGCCGCATCAGATGGAAGGTAGCGGTGTTCCGGTGGCAGCGCATCCGAAGAAAAGCCTGCGAAGAGTCGCGTTCTGGCGTAAAACGGACCTGATATCCCGATTTGGTTCAGCAGTTCAAGCTGAAGCTGCCCGAACAGCCCCTCGGGTCCTGTTCCATCCGGGCGGTCGGCCGGCAGGCCGGAGTAATCCAGGAATTGGGCATCGGTGGATAGTGGCGCGCCCGCGATAGCCGCCCCTCTGAACGTCCAGCGCCCCAGCGCGTTGTGGTCCCTCCTGCGCACTGACGATCTGACAAATAAAACCGGATCATCCTGCCACAGATCATTATATATCAGATAGTCATCGTCGAACCGCTTGTACAGACCGGCGTCAAATCGAACGTCGGTCGCGACAAATTCGTCGAAGCCGCGCTGCCAGCGTTTCCGGATTCCCGCTTCGTGCAGATGCACCCCGGCACGCATGCTGCTGAACAGGCGAACAGCCCCCTCGCTTCGCGGAGCAGTGATAGCCGCTATGGGATGTGTATAAGAGATATGGTAGGAAACCGGCGTATCCGGGAGCCAAGTGGCCAGGCTGAACCCCGCGCTGAGTCGGTGCGGACCGTCCAGAAATGTGCGCGGATCCTCTCCGCGAAACCTGGCCCCTAGAAGGATACCATCGACTGCATTGAACCAGACATCCGGGGCCACACGAAGCTCATAGCCTTCGCCCGAGACAATCTGGGCATGAGTTTGATGTGTTGTGACAACCGTCACAAACAGCATAAAAACGCAGAAAAAAAATAATTTCATCGGTTTCAATCTCGAATCTCTGATTATTGGGCCAAGGTAAGCCGTAAGACCTACGTTACGAAATATCTTCCGTGCTTGCTTAAAAAATCTGACCTGGCTCTACCGGCAGCAGACATCTGTCAAATTGCCGCAAATCGCCCCTTCCCCGATGATTCGGCCATTTCAGATGATACCCGGTGAAAGGCAATGATCCAAAGTTCTTCGGGCCACTTTTAAAAAAAAATCGCATCTTGTTTCCTACCCGATTGTTCAATCCGAAAATCGCCGGCAACACTCATTAGAACGTAGCCGGCCGGGTGAACGTCAACAATTATCCGCCTATTATGAAACGAAACCGAAGTTTCTGTTTTGCCTTAGCCGGGCGGTGTCCGGTCAAGAGGAACGCCATCGTCCAAAGCGGTGCAGCACGCGACACAAATACATCCGGGAGATTCTTCACCCCGGCTCAAGTGGCCTTAATACTGTTTTTTGCCTGGTTTGCGGGTGTTCCCGCTGTTCACGGCGCATCCCATGCAGCAGCCGGATCTGAAAGCAGCCCTCCAAATACGATCGGGCAGTCCGGTTCTCTGCCGGAACGTGACGGTGCAGAGCCTGAGTATCGTGGTTTGGCTGACAGTTATGCAGTGGAAATATCCACAACTGCCGGACACCGGAGCTTTGCAGGTCAGCCCCCGGAAGAAAACCATTCCGACACACTGTTCATCCGAGATTTTCTGCTGGCAAGGGATGTCGTGGAGAGAGAGCCGGTAGACACCCTGCAGTCTTACAACATGAGCGACGCAAGGGCCTGGTGTTTTGCGCGCATACACAACTCCGACTCCATGCAGGATGTCACTTTTGAGTGGTATTACGAGGAGGAACTCTATTTTGAAATGAGCAGCAAAATCGGGTTGTCGCCCAACTGGCGTACCTACTCATCCGTCGGGCTGCAGCCGGGTTCATGGCGCGTCCTCATCAAAAACCGGGATGGGAGAGTTCTTGAAGAGATCCGTTTTATGGTCACCGGGTAGCAGTCGGTACGGCCGGCTTTTTGCGTGAATAATCCGGATTGAAAAGCGAGGCGCTCCGTTTTATGAAACCGTTTCCTAAATGTGTTTCCGGAAGTACTCGAGCGTGCGATCCAGTCCTACAGACCGATCCACTTCGGGTTTCCATCCGATCACGTTCCAGGCTCGGCTGATATCCGGCTTTCTGACCAGGGGATCGCCTGCGGGCAGATCATGGTAGGTAATTGTGCTGGAGCTTCCGGTTCGGTCGATGATCGCGCGGGCAAGCTCAATCATGGTTATCTCATCGGGATTGCCGATATTCACGGGGTCGTGGAAATCCGACCGGCAAAGCCGAAACAGCCCTTCCACCAGGTCGTCGATATAGCAAAAGGACCGGGTCTGGGAGCCGTCCCCATAGACGGTAAGCGGTTCGCCCCGAAGCGCCTGCGTAATGAAGTTGGGCAGAACGCGGCCGTCATCCATCTGCATGAAGGGCCCGTACGTGTTGAAAATCCGGGCGATATATGTGGGGATTCCGTGGCTGCGATGGTAGGCCATGACCAAGGCCTCTCCAAAGCGTTTGGCCTCATCATACACACCGCGAAGGCCGACGGGATCGACGTTGCCCAGGTAGGATTCCTTCTGGGGATGCTCCTTCGGATCTCCGTAAACTTCACTGGTTGATGCCAGCAAAAACCGTGAGTTCTTGGCCCTGGCCAGGCCCAGAGCCTTGTGTGTACCCAGGGATCCGACCTTGAGGGTCTGAATCGGAAGCTCGAGATAATCCACCGGTGATGCGGGCGAGGCAAAATGGAGCACCAGATCGACCTTCCCGGGCACATACAGAAATTCGGTTACATCATACTTGATAAACCGAAAGCGTTCATGGTCCAGAAAACGGGAGATGTTACCGGGATGGCCGGTGGAGAGATTGTCTATGCAGATGACATCAAAACCCTCGTCCAGAAAGCGGGCGCACAGATGCGAGCCGATAAAACCGGCACCTCCGGTAATAACTACTCTCTCAGGCATTTGCGGTTTTCCGGTTAACATTCACGGCATTGCGTCCGACACTGAAGTAGGTGATATTGAGATCCGACATGCGGTCCAGGTCGTAGAGGTTGCGGCCGTCGAAAATGACCGGCTGTTTCATCAACTTCAGGAAATTGTCGAAATCAGGCCGGCGGAACTCATTCCATTCGGTGCATATGATGAGGGCGTCAACATCCATCAATGCTTCCTGCTGATTATTCACATAGTCGATTTGTGAGCTGACCTCCTCCCCAACGGCAGCGGGGAAGGTTTTCCGGGCTTCTGGATCGTACGCTTTCACATGGGCTCCCATGGCGATCAGTGCCTGGATGATATAGATGGCGGGCGCTTCGCGTACATCATCGGTTTCGGGCTTGAAGGTCAGGCCCCACACTCCGAAGGTTCGCCCTTCAATACGATCGCCGAAGTAGGCTTTGATTTTTTCGACGATGGACAACTTCTGCTTGTCATTCACCTCCTTGACGGCCTCAAGCAGCCGGAAGTCGTAGTCGTTCTGCCCGGCGGTATAGTGGAGCGCCTGGACATCTTTCGGGAAGCAGCTTCCGCCAAATCCGATCCCCGCAAACAGAAATCGTTTGCCGATCCGGGAGTCGGTTCCGATACCGCGCCGCACATGATCCACATTGGCACCGACCCGCTCACAAAGATTGGCAATTTCATTCATGAAAGTGATTTTTGTTGCCAGAAAGCCATTGGCCGCGTATTTGGTCATTTCCGCGCTGCGCTCGTCCATTATGATGATCGGATTGCCGCTTCGCACAAAGGGTTCATACAACTCTCTCATAACTTGAGCTGCCTTTTCGCTCGATGTGCCGATTACCACCCGTTCCGGTTTCTGGAAGTCGGCTACCGCCGCTCCCTCCCTCAAAAACTCCGGATTTGAAACCACGTCAAACGGCACCTTTGCCCGCGCTTCAACAGCCATTCTGACCTTGTCGGCCGTACCGACCGGAACCGTGCTTTTATTGACAATAATCTTGTATCCGTCAATCAGCTCACCAAGCTTTTCCGCTACGCTGATGACCGCGCCAAGGTCCGCCTGCCCATTGGCGCCCGGAGGAGTCGGAAGACACATAAACAGGATGTCTGAGGAGCGGACGGCCTCAGCAAGATCATCCGTAAACGTCATTCGTTTTTCACGAATGGCCCGGTTGAACATGGTGTCCAGGCCGGGTTCGTAAATGGGGACCTTGCCCTCTTTCAGTGTTTTGAGCTTTTCGGGGTTGTTATCCACACAGATAACATTGTTTCCCGAATCAGCAAAACAGGTACCTGTAACCAACCCTACATATCCGGTTCCGATGACGGCAATTTTCATAGCATATCACTTTTTGTATTCTGGTTCCGTGTTCTCCCGGTCACCGGTGAACACACTCATGATGAATTTTTGCAAGTTACAAAATCCAGAATCTCAGTGACGTTCAATTTTCTTAATCTCCAGCTCCAGAGCACCCGCCGGAACTTTCACCTTAACCGTCTCCCCCACCGAATGCCCCATCAACGCTTTCCCGATCGGGGAGTCCACCGAGATCTTCCCCTGATCAAAGTCCGCTTCGTCCTTGGAGACGAGGGTGTAATTCATCTCTTTGCCCGTTTTTTTGTTGAGGATGGTGACTGTGGACAGAACGTACACTTTGGAGTTGTCCATGTTGCTGTCGTCCAGTACGCGTGAATTGGCCATGATCTGCTCCAGCTCCGAAATGCGGGCTTCCATCTTGCCCTGGGCTTCCTTGGCGGCATCATACTCGGCGTTTTCGCTCAGGTCACCGTGGGAGCGCGCTTCATCGATCTGCTGTGCAATTTCCTTGCGTCCCCTGGTCACAAGATCACGCAATTCCTTTTTGAGCTTGTCATAGCCTTCCGGGGACAAATAATTGATTTTCACGATATTCTCACTTTCGGTTGATGGTTCTGGTACTAAAGAGGTTTCTGTAATAAAAAAAGACCCGCGACATCGTACGGTGACAGATGCAACGGGTCGTTAAAAAACGTATTTTCGATTCGGGCAGTTTCCCTTGATGCCCTGTAAATCTCAATAATAGCATAATTTACTTAAAAATTAAAATCTCGCATGGAGATGAGCGGTATACGCCGTACGGTTCGAAAAAAGACCACAAAGGAGATTTTTGAAACAAACCGGAGCCGCACGCCACCTCCATTGATGTCCGGACTGGTATTGTGGCTTCACAACATCCGGAGCCTGCATAATGTGGGATCAGCTTTTCGCACCGCCGACGCATTTGGAATCCGGAGCCTGTTTCTCTCCGGCTACACCCCGTATCCACCCCGTCCGGAAATCACCAAAACGGCCCTGGGGGCAGAAGAAAATGTTCGATGGGAGCATTCGGCAGACCCCGGCGTTCCTCTGGAATGGTGCCGGCGAAACGGCTACACACTGGCCGGACTGGAACAGACCGATCACAGCACATTGCTTCCCGAATACCGGGACGGTGGCCGGGACAAGTTGTGCCTTTTGTTTGGAAATGAAGTAACGGGAATCGAGCCCGATCTCCTTGAAAAATGTGATGTTCTGCTCGAAATCCCTCAGTACGGAGAGAAGCACTCGTTCAACATCTCTGTAAGCGTTGGCATCACCCTCTATCATTTTCTTTCCACACACTTGCCTTGATAGCGGAATCTGCCGTATTTTTATTGAAAACCCGAATTTTCAATGCGGTTATTTTCAGGCAAACCGGTATCCGGCGTCAAAGCCCGGTCACCCGGCCGGATCAATTCCTCCCCCCTTCTGTTACCGGCACTACTTGTGCTCACCGCATTGCTGTCTGCGCCATCCCCCGGGCTTGCGGCTCCTCCTCTCGAAAAAGTATCTACCGTTGAGCGCTCCGACGGACTCGGATACGTTGTCCGGTTTCACCTGTCCAGCCGCCCGGACTCATTCCATATCTGGCAGCCCAATCCAAAGCTTATCCAGCTGGCCCTCTACAAGGACGGAATCTCTTCGGAGCATATCATCACCGAAAATAATAACGGCGGCACATTCGACAGCTTTTTTTTCCAGGACATACAGGGAGGCATCGGTGCCGATATCTACCTGTATGAGGGGATTTACATGATTGCCGACGCGTACCTGGACGCAAACCGCCAGGACTTGCTTGTCGGCCTGACAGAAGCATCGCCCTACGACCTGGAGGTTCTGACCGACGGACTGTACCCTATTTTCTGGGATGACCTTCTTGATGATGTCGACACCACCCCCGATCTCGCCCTCAACACCTGGAGCGAACCGGATGCCGGATCATCACCTGCCGATCCGATGGGAGACATCACCTTTACACCGGAAATGGCGGGGCCGTTTCTGCAACTCAACAGAATTGTCATAGATCCGGGGCATGGTGGACGCGATCCCGGTGCGATCGGCCATCGGGGAACCTATGAGAAAGATGTGGCATTGGCCGTTGCCCTCAAACTCGGGGAGTATATCGAACAGTACCTCCCCGAGATAGAAGTAGTTTACACCCGGAAAGACGACCGCTTTATTCCACTCCAGGAGCGTGGGCAAATTGCCAACCGGGCGGAGGCCGACCTGTTTGTCTCCATCCACGCCAATGGAAACCAGAACCGCCACGCGCACGGAACCGAGATCTATTTTCTGGGAATGCATCGCAGCCAGGCCGCATTCGAGGTGATGAAAAAGGAAAACAGCGCTATCCGCTTTGAACAGGAGGAGGAGCGGTCCGAAGAGCTAACCCCCGAGCAGCTTGCAGTCTATGAACTCTCCAACATAGGTTTTATGGCCAGCAGTGAAATGCTTGCCGGTAAAATGGACCGGCAGTTCTCAGAACGGGCCATGCGCCGCTCGCGAGGGGTCAGGCAGGCCGGTTTTATTGTGCTCTACCACGCATCCATGCCGGCGGTGCTTGTAGAGTTGGGTTATATCACCAATCCCCAGGAAGAGCAGTTCCTTGTCAGTGATTACGGGCAGAGCATCATGGCCTCCGCCATATTTCGTTCCATTAGAGATTACAAAGAACGGCTCGAACGGAGCCGAAACCGGGAAAGCCGGTAACCGGCGTTCACACGTATCGAAAACCAGGTATCACATGGAAAAACCCCTGATTATCGGAGTTGCAGGAGGAAGCGGTTCCGGCAAGACCACCGTTATCAGCCATATTGTCCGTCAGATCGGCGAAGACAGCCTCTCTCTTATTGCTCACGATGCCTATTACAGAGACCTGAAGCACCTCTCTTTCGAAGAGCGCTCAAAACAGAACTTCGACCATCCCGCTTCTCTGGAAACCGAATTGCTGACCCGGCACATCAAGGCTCTCTGCTCGGGATACAGCATTGACTGCCCGATCTACGACTTCACCAATCATATCCGGAAAGAGGAAGTCCTGACCATCACCCCGAAAAAAATCATTTTGGTTGACGGCATCCTGATTTTTTATGAACAGGACCTCCGCAATCTGATGAATATCAAGCTGTTTGTAGATACCGACGACGATGTCCGGCTTCTGCGCCGCCTGAGACGCGATATCTGCGAACGCGGACGCTCGATCGAGGGGGTGCTGGATCAGTACGAACGGCACGTGCGCCCGATGCACCTGGAATTTGTGGAACCTACCAAGAGATACGCCGACATTATTATTCCCCACGGCGGAGAAAACCAGATAGCCCTGGAAATGGTCAATGCCCTGATCAGTGAAAAGATTCGGCAGTAGGACCAGCCTGAGAGCCGTTTTTCCCAAGTGCCGGTTTCCCTGACCGACCGTGACAGAATCCCGCTGTACACGTATCTCACCCGGGTATGGCGAACCGCCGGTACTGCATCTGTGCTGCAGCCCTGCAACAATCGAGCGCAACTCACCCCGAAAGCGGTTTTATCGGTACCGTTTTTCTGAAAAAATATTAGAAAAAATTTAAGAACAAGAGAGTTTTATGCGATAACTACGACATGGAGACCAGATTGCAACTACAATCACAAAATCTTGTTTCAGACGGAAGCTAATTTCAACTCACCCGGCTTACATCGATTCCGTGTAAACCGGCTGATTCAAAACGTCTGCCAAACCGGGCAACCTCGAAATCCGATCCAAAATGAGTTTCTTAAAAAACATATTCCGACGAGATAACACATTCTCAGCCGGTAGTTCCGCAAATGGCTGGACTGTGGGCAAGAAAATTCTGGCATCGTCTCTGGGCGTGGCCGGTATTACATTGGTACTCGGCATTCTGGCTATTGTCGCCCTGCGAACCATAGACGGTTTCTCAAACCGGCTGATCAACGTCAATATCGCAGAGTGGGCTCTTGTACAGGAAGTTGAGGATAATATTACGGATGCGGGCCTTTACATGCTGGATTACCAGTACAGCTACAACCCCGAGAGTTGGGAGCAGGCGCACGAGCAGATTCTCGCCGCCCGCGAACGCTTTACCGAAACCCTTGCCCTTGCCGAGGCCAATAACGACCGCCAGCTTGTCAACCACCTGCAAACCATGGAGAGGGCCCTTGATGAATATGAAGGGGCCATGGAAAACACCCTGAGTGCCGGGCAAAACCTCTCCAATTACCGCAACATGGTGGATGCCTCTTTTGATGATTTCGTAGAGAGCATGGAAGACTTCATCTTTACCCAGCGGGATGCCCTGAGCGGCCAGTTTGGATCGGCCGGACGCCAGGAGCTCCAAAGTCAGCTCCGCCAGCTTACCGACGGTGACGACATTCTCGGAAAACTGAAAGTACTTAACAAGGATCTCTGGCAGGCGGAAGCGGTTAATGACCAGGAGTCGCTTTTTGCCCTGCAAAGCGAGTTCAATAACCTGCGAAATGACATGGGGGCACTGACCTCCCGTGCCACTGGCGGACTGGCTCAGACCTTCCTCAGCATAGCCATGGCCACACTCAATGACAATGTGGAAATCATCCGCGCGATGATCGAAGCCCGAGAGGCATTCAATACGGCGGAAAGTCGCCGCATGACCGCATATGCGGACATCCAGGAGTACACCAACCTTTTGGAAGAAGAAGCGCAGCAAGCCGTTTTTGCCCAGGGTTCGCGAACCCGGAACACCGTAACCCTGTTCAGCTGGATTCTTGGAATCGGAGTACTTGTCTGTGTCGGCGGCGCCTTTATTGTCGGGATGGTGACCAGCCGGTCGGTAAACAGCACTTTGCGAAGAATCATAGATGGTTTGAACAGCGGCTCGGAACAGGTCAACTCCTCCGCCATCCAGCTCTCAAGCTCCAGTCAGGAACTTTCAGAAAGCGCCAGCCAGCAGGCGGCCAGTTTGCAGGAGACCTCATCTTCGCTTGAGCAGATCCTGGCCCAAACCAAGCAGACCAGTGAAAATGCCGGTCAGGCTGAAAAAGCCATGAGTCAGTCAGAACAAATCGTTAATCGCGGTGTTGACGTTATGAAGCGGATGTCCGACGCCATGGCCGAAATCCAGAACTCTTCCGAGGAGACCTCCAAGATTATCAAGACCATCGACAACATCGCCTTTCAGACCAATCTGCTGGCATTGAACGCCGCTGTGGAAGCGGCCCGGGCCGGTGAGGCCGGCAAGGGGTTTGCCGTGGTGGCCGAGGAGGTTCGTAATCTTGCCCAGCGAAGTGCGGAAGCTGCACGTAGTACGGCCGAGCTCATCGAAAAGTCCCAGACGAATACCGAACGGGGTGTCTCCCTCTCCAAGGAGGTATCGGATGACCTTCAGGAAGTCAGAGACAGTGCCATGAACGTCAGCACACTGGTGGTAGAGATCTCCGCGGCCGCCCGTGAGCAGACCAGCGGCATTTCCGAACTGAACTCGGTGATGTCTGAAATGGACAAAGTGGTGCAGCGGAACGCATCGGGTTCCGAAGAGTCGGCCAGCTCCGCCGAAGAGCTGACCTCACAAGCTGCCGAGCTTAAGAGAATGGTGGAGGATCTGGTGAAAATCGTGGGTGGCGGAGCCGGAGCAGGTTCCCTGGCCGGTTTTACCGATACAGACGATGATTATGACCACGATGAAGAATACGAAGCGAGTGATCCTCAAAGCCATATGGCGCATGAATACGATTCCAACGGACATGGCAACGGCCAGAGCAACGGGCATGATTCCCGGAAAGCCCAGCCCGCCCGCAAGGCAAAACAGAGTCACGAAGAGCTGATCCCGTTCGAGGAAGACGATTACGACGACTTTTGACAGGCTGCGGAAACCGTCAATGCCCTTTCCGTTTATTGATCATTAACCAACCGGAACTGATCCTATTCACCAACACAACGATTAATTTTAAAAAACACTCTCTATGAACCAGGTACCTTTTTTCCCAAACAAAAAAGCCGGTACAACCGGCCATGTAGCGATATTTGCCATCCTATTGCTGGCAGCAAGCTTCATGGGAAACCATTCCGCAACAGCCATGGCGCCGGATGAAGATGAAGTTTACCGGGTTGTCGAAGAGATGCCGGAAATCATCGGCGGCATTCAGGAACTGTACAAACATCTGCAATATCCCGAGCGGGCCGTCCGCGGTGGCGTTGAAGGGCGGGTTGTCGTTCAGTTTATCATCGATGAAAACGGGGAAATTCACAATCCGGAAATACTCCGTGACATCGGTGCCGGATGCGGCGACGCCGCTGTTGAAGCGATCAAAAGTGTACGGTTTTCACCGGGGCGCCAGAACGGCCAGGCCGTTGCGGTACTCTACGCACTGCCGATCACCTTCCAGATCCAATAATACCTTGTAGATTGGCAGTCCCATCCGGGTGATTCTTCCGACCGAAATACTGCCGATAGTCAACCGCCAAACAACCGTTCGGGCCGGTTCCGATCCATCCACTTGCGCATGCCCTCGAATACCAGGTGGGGATGGTGGTTTGCAGAGATACGGCTGTTTCTGATCAGAAAACCGGCATCTCCTCCCGTTATCCATACTTCAGCATCGGGCCACTTTGCCTGATGCTGTCTTACGTGATCATACCAGGCCGCAAGAAATGTCCCGGTCGTCCCGGCTTTCAGTGCCGAATCGGTGGTGTCCGGCGGCCAGCTCTCCGGCAGGCCCGGTTCGACATCAAACAGTCCATCGGCCCCTCCGCCCAGTGCCCGGATCAGCATATGCAACCCCGGCATGATGACACCGCCGCGATATACTCCGGCCTGGTCCATCACATCGATCGTACAGGCTGTGCCGGCGTCGGTCACGATCACCGCCCGGCCTTCACTCCAGGCACCCAGACACGCCAAATAGCGGTCGACTCCAAGTGTATCAACCGATCGGTACGCCAATTTTTCGGAAGGAATATCATAGCGGGTAATGCCTGTTACCGGCACCGACACCATGCGACCCAGGACGTCAGGCTGCAGCGTTTTGCGAACCGAGGCCACGACCACTGACCGGTACGGCCGAACCTCTTCCTGCAACCTGACCGGTAAATCCGCATCAGTTGTATCAAGGCTGGCGATGTCCCTCCAGGCGCCATCAACAAAATCCGCCGCCTTGATCCGGCTGTTTCCAATATCCATGAAAAGCGTATGGTTCATACCCGTTGATTCACTTAATTAAATCACAATTTCTGTCGATAACTGCACGGGCGCTGTTTCCCCGATCCGAAAGCCGATACTTATAAAACACATTTGCAAATAATATGATATCCAATCAAGAAAACACAATTATGGGTAAGTTTGGTTACTATTTCATTTCTGCCATCATACTTTTTTTGCTGGTTCCGGCAGGAACGTCACATGCCCTGGAAGCCGGAAATATTGCCTCCCTCTCCAATACGGATCAGGAAGTCCGTGTCTATGCCGATCAAATGCCGGAAATAGTCGGTGGAATTGAGGAGCTGTATCAGCACGTCACCTATCCCGCAAGCGCACGCCGCAGCCGGATTGAAGGCAGGGTTGTCATCCGGTTTGTAGTCGATGAGCAAGGCAATGTTCTCAATCCTGAAATCCTGAGAGACATCGGCGGGGGATGTGGCGAAGCAGCCATTGAGGCAATTCAAAGCGTTCAATTCAATCCGGGCATTCACAACGGGGAGCCTGTACCCGTACTCTACTCCCTGCCGGTCACTTTCCGGTTGCAGTAACGGAACCATTATCCCGTTCTCCGAGGTCTCAGCAGCCGGTTGTTTTGGAAATTTCTCAACCGTGAACGATACTGGATGCTGTCAGCCTTATAGAGGGTAACAGTGATCCCATCGGCATGCCGGCTGGTTTCCGGATCAGCCGGCGACTGCCCTGCCATCGCATAGATGCGGCGGGCAACAGTGGAACCCGCTGCTGTCAACAGATAACAGCGGTTGTCGGACATCCGACCGGTGGGCTATCCTGCAGATGCAAAGGTTCACAGTAAATTCTGAAGACATCATGCAACTCAAAGGAAAAACCGCCATCATAACGGGAGCCAGTAGCGGAATCGGGGCTGAATTCAGTAAAGCATTGGTAAGCAAGGGGTGCCGTGTCCATGGCCTGGCCCGGCGTTCGGACCGGCTGGAACAGATTCGTTCGCAACTCGGAGAACTTTTCATTCCCGTTCCGCTCGATGTCAATAACCATACCGAGCTGGAACAGTGGGTGGACAACACATTCGCGGCTAACGATTCCGGAAAGCCGACTCCCGACATTCTCATCAACAATGCCGGTATCGGCCTGTTCGGTGCCGTTGACTCACTCCCCCCCGAAGAGTGGGATCTGATGGTCCAGACGAACCTGACCTCCCTGTTTCGTCTTACCCGCCTGATTGTCCCCCTGATGAAAGCGCACGACGCCACCGACCATATCATCAACATCGCGTCGGTCGCCGGCCTTATCGGCAACCCGAACATCTCCGGCTACAACGCTACGAAATTCGCCGTTCGCGGATTCAGTGAAGCGCTCATGAAAGAGCTTCGCAACGACCGCATCAAGGTGACGTGTGTCTACCCCGGCTCCATTGCCACCGAATTTTTCGACAAACACGGAGGAACCCATGCCAATATGCTGCAGGGTTCGGACGTTGCAGAGATGGTCGTACATCTGCTTGAGACCCCCGACAATTTCCTTGTCGATGAAATCACCTTGCGGCCGCTGATCCCCAAACCGCCTCAGAAATAGCCGCGGTTTTTTTCGTCTATTTTAACGGGTTTTCCCGTAATTTTCCGGAATGTTCAGATCCTCAATTCACATGCTCCTTCCACCAGGACGGCCATCAGGACGGTATGCGCCGGCCCTGCTGCTCGTGCTGATGCTGTTGTTTTCGGGATGTGAATCGCCGCCCCCCGACGATCTGATCAGCGAAGATGAGTACATCAACATTCTCGCCGAGATGCACCTGCTGGCCGCTATCAAAAATCTGGACGGGGATGACAAGCGGTATCGGAAGGGGCAGCAGGCGGTGCTGGCGCATTACGCCATCACCCCGGAGCAGCTGGAAAGAAGCCATGACTTCTACTACCGTGATGTGGACGCCCAGCAGCGAAGGTTCGTCAAGGCCAGGGAACGGCTTAACAGGGCAAACATCGAGCTGAATGAATTTATTTCCGATTACAATGCCGCGGTAGCGGATTCCCTGAAGATCCAGACGAAATAGGCATCTGCATCGGTATCTCTCCGGTCGGCCATGCTGCCATCGATGCCGTGGCGGTGTCTTTCTGTGACAGTAATGGAAATGTAGTGCCGTTTCAACCGGACTGTAATGCCACCGGCGCAACGACGGCTGTCATTCAGGATCGAATCGAGTACGCTGCCTGCTCGTCACGGGCCTGACTCACCTCCTCCTCCCGCATCATGTGTGCCAGTACGCTATTCAGGTGCCTGCGCTTCCACCTGGTTCGGGTGCGGAGGGTTTCGAACGACATGGGCTCCTCCTCAAGCAATGAACGGACCATCTCGATATCATCGGGCCGCACTGTTGCATGGACTCCCCTGTCACCTTCACCCTGTTTGCAGCGATCGCACTTGCCGCACCTTTCGGGAACCCGCTCCTCCCCGAAATAATGGCGGATGTAGCGACTGCGGCACTCCCGCGTCTGCACATAACCGATCATGAATTCCAGTTTTTTCAACAGACGGTCGCGGTGCCGGATAATCTCCTCCTCACTTATGCGGAACTTCTGGTAACGTCCTTCCATGATTTTTGCAACCGGTTCATCCCGGATGATTTCGTATGACAGAAGCCCTTCGGATGCCAAAACCTCCAGGCCGTTCTCCAGCAGCCGCGACGAAAGTTGCAAACGGGTCCGGATCTGTCGCTCATCCAGGTAGACCATCTGCCGGTGCACCTCCGGCCCCATCAATCGTGCCAGCTGGTCGGTGAAATCCCGCTTACGGACTTTATCCATGCGCGACAGGCGATCCTGGAGTCCCTCCCGCGATGGTATAAACTGAATACCGACCTGCGGTTCATGTATTCTTGCAAGGCGAATGACGTCCGTTTGATCCAGTACGCGCAACCCGGACCAGACCAGGCGCCGTGACAAACCCGATCGCAGCGTCACTTGATCAAGGTCAATTTTTCGCATTTCATCCATCATCGAGCCGGCTGCCAGATCCCAATGGTCACAAACCGCGTTATAGACCGCCTTGAGCTGCCGGCGGTCGGGCCAGGAGTCCATGATATTTTTTCGTGCGGCTTTAAAATCGGCCTTTCGTGATAAAAGGATCGGATAACTCTCCTTGCCGTCGCGGCCGGCACGTCCCGCTTCCTGGTAATAGGCTTCCATCGATGTCGGCATGTCGAAATGGACTACAAACCGGCAGTCGGGCTTGTCGATCCCCATGCCAAAGGCGTTGGTGGCAACCACGAGCGGCAGCCTGCCATCGATCCAGCGGTCCTGAATAGACTCCCGCTGATCCGGGGTGAGACCGGCGTGATACGCCTCCGCGGGGTGTCCCTGGCGCGACAACTCCCTGGCCAGTGCCTCACATGCCGCCCTGGTTCCCGCGTAGACGAGTCCGCTGCTTCCGGATGCCCGCCTGACGATCTCGCCAAGACGCCGTTTTTTCTGTTCCTCTTCCACCACCCACCAATGCAGGTTGGGACGGTCGAAACCCCTGGATATTATTTCAGGGGATGGAAGGCAAAGGGCTTCTACAATATCCCGGCGCACCTCCGGAGTCGCCGTAGCGGTGAGCGCCAGCCAGCGAATATCATTCCCTGCCGGGGCCATCATCTCCGGGATTTTTCGGTATACCGGACGGAAGTCGTGCCCCCATTCGGAAATGCAGTGTGCTTCATCAACCGCAACCAGTGAAACCGCCAGTTCAGGCAGCATGTTTTGCCACAACTCCGTCTCCATCCGTTCCGGAGCGCAATAAAGCAGCTTGTACATGCCGTTTCGCGCGTTAATCAGGCGCTGCTCTACTTTCTGCCTGGAGATAGTGCTGTTGATAAAAGTGGCGGATACCCCCCGTTCCTTCAGCTGAAAAACCTGATCCTGCATCAGCGCAACCAGGGGTGAGATCACAACTGTCAACCCCTCCAGCACCGTGGCCGGCACCTGATAGCACAGTGACTTCCCGCCACCGGTCGGAAACAGAACCAGGGTGGGTTTGCCGGCAAGAACCGCCCCGACCACCTCGTCCTGGCCCGGACGAAAATCATCAAATCCCCAATGCTTTTTGAGATTGGCCCGGGCCTGTTGCATCAATTGATTCGTTTCTTCCGTGCGGATCATACTCTCCCTTCCTCGTCGTCAATCGAGTCCTTTAACCAGAACGGTGTCGCAGCGGGCCGCTTTCAGCCGGTGCTTCAAAATCTCCTGGTACTCCTCCGAGCGGTACCACTCATCAAAATCGCGGATGGTGTCGAACCGGATCAGCACCGTGCGGTCATACTCCCGGCTGCCCTCCAAAACTTCGGTGGCATTATCAACGGCAAGATACTCACCCCGGTATTTGCTGAAGATGGCCCCGGCCTTGTCCAGATACTTCTGATATTCGTCATTGTCGTAAATGGAAATATGGGCGATAAAGTAGCAGCTCATAAGCGTTTTATGATTGGGGAAGTTGTCCGTGCCTTGCCGGAAAGTGCCGGTCGCATCAGGGGTTGCCATGACCGCCGGCAGCATCCAAAAAGATACTGCGAAATCCCCACTGTTATCATGGATCACAGGTGTGAAAGTTACCGGTGGATGTGCCCGGCTGCGAAACCGGCTCCGCAAATAAAAAAAACGCAGCACATCAAACGGATATGCTGCGTCTAACTTTACCAATACGATGATAATTCCGCAATTTCCTGACTTGCGGTGTCTGTTTGTTACCGGGATGCCGCACGGAACAGAAACGTTTCAAGCTGCTGACTTTCCTATCCGGTTCCGCCTCGCGGAATCCACCCACCATGCCGGCCGGAGAAAACCGGAGCACCGGTAACGTTTAACACTATTCGATGACCGGCAACGCCTTGAAATACTCCCGCCGCATTTCGGCAATGGCGGTAATGGAGATTTCAGCGGGACAAACGGCTTCGCACTCGGCGTAATTCGAGCAGTCGCCAAATCCCTCTTCTGCCATTTTATCGACCATGCTGACTACCCTGCTCTTTCTCTCGGGATGTCCCTGGGGAAGGTGGGCCAGCTGGGCGATCTTGGCGCCGGTGAACAATGATGCCGAAGAGTTCGGACAGGCTGCCACGCACGCCCCGCAACCGATACAGGCGGCATAGTCGAAGGCAAGATCGGCATCATACTTGTTGATAGGCAGCGCATTGGCATCGGCCGGAGCACCGGTGTTCACCGATATATATCCGCCCGCGGCCATGATGCGGTCGAGCGCATTGCGGTCAACCACCAGATCCTTGATCATCGGGAAGGCCTTGGCGCGCCACGGTTCCACCACGATGGTGTCGCCGTCCTTGTACTTGCGCATGTGCAGCTGGCATACGGCGGTACCTTTCTGTGGACCGTGTGCCATGCCGTTGAGCACCAGGTTACACGATCCGCAGATACCTTCGCGGCAGTCGTGGTCGAATTCAATCGGCACCTCGCCTTCGTTCATCAGCCGCTCGTTGAGCCAGTCGAGCATCTCCAGAAACGACATGTCCGGATTCACATCATCCACCGTGTAATCCACCAGTTTTCCCGGAGTATTGGGATCATTTTGTCTCCAGATTTTCAGGTGAATGGTCATGGTTTGGTCACTCATTATTCTATTCCTCGAATGCTTGGTTAAAAAATTGGGTCCGTTAGATGGTCGGATGCGCCCGTTGAATCCGCCGGATTCCGGGAGCTTCCGGCAGCTTATTTATAGCTTCGCTGTGTGGGGGTTACAAATTCGAAGTTCAGCTCCTCCTTGTGCTTCACAGGCTCTGCCTCTTCGCCCTTGAACTCCCAGCTCGATACATGGCTGAAGTTTTCATCATCACGCACCGCTTCTCCATCTTCGGTCTGATGCTCCTCACGGAAATGGCCGCCGCACGACTCTTCGCGATCCAGGGCATCCCGCGCCATCAGCTCGCCAAGCTCCATAAAGTCGGCCACCCGAAGCGCGTATTCCAGATACTTGTTGTAGGTGCTGTTTTCACCCGGGATGTTCACATCCTTCCAGAACTCTTCCCGCAGCGCGGCGATATCCCTGATCGCCTTCTCAAGATTCTCCCGGTTCCGGGACATGCCGACATTATCCCACATCAGTTCACCAAGCTCCCTGTGGAAGTCGAGCACGGTCTTCTTGCCCTTGACGTTCAGCAGCTTGTTGATGCGGTCCATGGTCTCTTTCTCGGCCTTGTCGAAAGCCTCGTGATCGGTAGCGACCTTCTCGGCATGCAGATTTTCGGCCAGGTAGTCCCCCAGGGTATTGGGGATGACATAATAGCCGTCGGCCAGGCCCTGCATCAGCGCGCTGGCGCCGAGCCGGTTACCTCCGTGATCGGCAAAATTGGCTTCTCCGAGCACATAAAGACCGGGAATGGTGGATGAGAGATTATAGTCGACCCACAGTCCGCCCATGGTGAAATGGACGGCCGGGAAGATGCGCATCGGCACTTCGTACGGGTTCTCGCCGGTGATTTTCTCATACATGGCGAACAGGTTGCCGTACTTGGCTTTGATGGTATTCTCCCCGAAATTTTTGATGGCATCCTGGAAATCCAGGTAGACGGCCAGTCCGGTTTTGCCGACACCACGCCCTTCGTCACATACATATTTGGCGTTTCGGGAGGCCACATCGCGCGGCACCAGGTTTCCGAAACTCGGATAGCGGCGCTCCAGGAAGTAGTCGCGCTCATCCTCGGGGATGTCGCTCGGGTGGCGTTTGTCGTCCTTCTTCTTCGAGACCCAGACTCGTCCGTCGTTACGGAGGCTCTCACTCATGAGCGTCAGCTTCGACTGATACTTGCCCGATACCGGAATACAGGTCGGGTGGATCTGGGTGAAGCTGGGGTTGCCGAACTGCGCGCCGCGCTTGTAGCAGCGCCAGATCGCCGTGGCATTGGAGTTTTTGGCGTTGGTTGACAGATAGTACACATTTCCGTAGCCGCCGGTACACATGAGCACGGCGTCGCCGGCATAGCGTTCGATCTCGCCGGTCGTCAGGTTGCGTGCCACAATACCGCGCGCCTTGCCATCCACTTTCACCAGGTCAAGCATTTCGCGCCGGCTGTACATCTGCACCTTGCCGGTATTCACCTGGCGCATCATGGCCGAATAGGCGCCGAGCAGAAGCTGCTGCCCCGTCTGGCCGCGTGCATAGAACGTACGGCTTACCTGCGCGCCGCCAAAAGAGCGGTTGTCCAGGAGTCCGCCGTATTCCCGTGCAAAGGGTACCCCCTGTGCCACACACTGGTCGATGATGTCATTGCTCACCTGGGCGAGGCGGTAAACGCTGGCTTCACGCGACCTGTAATCGCCCCCTTTGATCGTATCATGGAAAAGGCGCCAGATCGTATCACCGTCGTTGGGATAGTTCTTGGCCGCATTGATTCCGCCCTGGGCGGCAATACTGTGGGCTCGGCGCGCCGAATCCTGAATACAGAACACCTTGACATTATAGCCCAGTTCGGCAAGAGATGCGGCGGCGGATGCTCCGGCAAGACCGGTACCGACCACAAGGACCGTGAACTTGCGCTTGTTGGCAGGGTTCACCAGCCTGAGGCTGTTGATGTGATTATCCCATTTATCCTGCAGGTTGCCTTCCGGGACTTTCGTATTCAATACTCCGTTTGTTGTTGCAGTCATAATAAATTACTCCGGTTAAAACAGTCCAAAATAGATACTGAGGGGAAGTCCGATGAACCCGGCGGCGATGATGACGGCCAGCACGAACGCAATACTGTAGATGACCGGGTTGGTTTTGCGGGACATCCATCCCAATGATTGAAATGAGCTCCATACACCGTGGCGCAAATGCATCCCCAGCAGGATCATGATGGCGACGTAATAGACGGTGTAAAGCGGACTCTGAAATACCTCGGTCAGCCGCTGGTGGACATCATGCATCTCCACGCCTCCGACTACCGCCGTCTGGAAATCGTGAAAGGCAAAGGTGTTCAGGTGTGTGATGATAAACAGAAGAAGCAAAATGCCGGTCAGGATCATGGAACGTGAACTCCAGTTCTGGCGGCTCGGCTCACCTCTTGTCGCCTGAACGACATATCCTTCGGGACGCGCCCTGCGGCGTCCCAGCCAGATGGAGATGCCAAGCCAGGCATGGTACACAAAAAAGGCCAGCAGACCCAGGCGAACCACCCACAACAGGGGGCCCAGCTGGTGGAGCGTATAGGAATAGGTGTTGATGGCGTCGGCACCGGCGAAATAGGTCAGGTTACCGATCAGGTGCACGATGATAAACAGAACCAGGCCAAGGCCCGTTACTCCTGTCGCTATCTTTCGTCCCACCTGGGAGTTCAAAAAAGTGGCTGCTTTCGACATAGGGTTACAATACGTGTTTAAGGCAGTAATAGTGAATTAATAATCGCCGCAATATATAAAAAAGGGTAGATTCATGCGTGTTATCGCCACCTCTAAGCTCTTATTTATATCAACTCTACACAAGCGGCTCTGTGGTGATGTCATCGGGACACAACATGGTCACAAGCTACTTCATAAGTATGAATATTCTGCGAAGATTCCCCCTGAAAGTGCCCTTTGCGGCGCCTCGCCCATCAATATTCATGGGTTGGAGGATTTTACACTAACCATATTATGGCCGTTCTTTGTATACTTGAACCAAAATATCACACCGGGGGACTGCAATGGCACTGCATGGTACCTCAGCAAACATTCATCCCCCTGACTCCCGCATGGACGATGGCTTCGCCAGCAGGAATTCCCGCCGGCCTGCAGCTCCCGGTTTTTTACCCTGCCTGACAGCGCGGAGCGTTGTGGCAACAAACAGCAAAGCTTTAACCTGTAACGCACAAGCTTATGTCATTGATGGTCTCGATTTCCGGTATCCGCGGCATTTTCGGATCCGATCTCACCCCCCAGAACCTGACCCTTTACGCCTCGGCCTTCGGCACCTGGCTGAAGGGCGGAACCGTCGTCATCGGCCGCGACAGCCGGGTAACCGGGGAATTATGCGAACGCACCGTCACCGCAGCCCTGCAGGCCACCGGCTGCGATGTCATAACGCTGGGAATTGTTCCGACTCCAACGGTTGCCATGGCTGTTCTCCGGCACAAGGCACAGGGCGGGATTGTCATCTCTGCCAGCCATAACCCCGCTGAGTGGAACGCGCTCAAGCTGCTCAACAGCAAAAGTGAGTTCCTGGACAGCAAACAGGGCAAACAGGTGATTGATATCGCCCGAAACCACAGTGTCGCATTCAGGAACTATGAGGAAATCGGCACCGTGACCACCGACACCAAGGCACTGGAATTGCACATTGACGCTATCCTGGCCCTCCCTTACATCGATGAAAAAGCCATTGCCAAAGCCGATCTTTCGGTAGCTGTGGATGCGGTGAACGGCGCCGGCTCGCACGCCATTCCAAGGCTGCTGGAACGCCTGGGGGTACAGACCGTCCACACCATCCACTGCAAACCCGACGGGCGTTTCCCGCACAACCCCGAGCCGCTTCCCGAGCACCTCTCCGAAATCTGCGATCTCGTCAGTGAATCGGACAGCGACATCGGCTTTGTAACGGATCCCGATGCCGACCGGCTTGCCGTAGTGGATGAAAAAGGCCGCCTGATGGGGGAAGAGTATACCCAGGCCATCGCATTTGAGTTCATGCTGAAACGGTCACCGGGTCCCGTAGCCACCAACCTCTCCTCTTCCAGGGTCACCGACGATGTCGCCGCCAGATACGGCCAGACCTGCCACCGCTCCGCCGTGGGCGAAATCAATGTCGTCAAAGAGATGCAGCGCACGGGAGCGGTTATCGGCGGTGAGGGGAACGGAGGCGTCATCAACCCCGACCTCCACTATGGCCGTGACGCACTGGTGGGCATAGCGATGATCCTGCAGTACATGGCCGAGGAGAAGAAACCCGCCTCGGAGATCCGCGCCTCCCTGCCGGACTATGTCATCAGCAAATCCAAAATGAACCTCGATGAACTGGATGCCGACGCCGTTCTGGCATCCGTGACTGAAGCGTATGCCGGAAGTCGTATCAACACCACAGATGGTGTGAAAATCGACTTTGACGATGGATGGGTACACCTGAGAAAATCCAATACCGAACCCATCATCCGGATCTATTCCGAAGCGGCAACCGCAGAAAAAGCCGAAGAACTGGCCAACGAAATCAAAATGAGGTTTTCCGGCTGACATTGACTTCCGCAGAAACTATCCGGATTTTCCAGACAGGCTGCCCGGGGCAAAGGACCCTGAAACGGCCGGTGAACGACTTATCCCAATACACGTATGCTTGAATCCATGACCGGCTACGGCCGGGGTGAACACACATCCGAAAACATTCGCGCCATCGTTGAAATCCGATCTGTAAACTACCGGTACAGCGAGATTTCAATGAAGCTACCGTCCCATCTCCAAATTTATGAGCAGCCGCTCAGAGAGGTGGTCCAGAGAGCGCTCACACGGGGAAAGATAAGTCTGACTGCCGACGTTGACTTCAAGCAGGCCGCCCCTTCCGAAGCGCACATTCGCGAAGAGGCGCTGGAACAGAAAATCGGAATTCTGGAGAAAGTGCGCTGGAAAGCCGGTATTGAAGAGCCGCTCAAACTGGAACACCTGCTTGTATTTGAAGAGCTTTTTGAAGAGACCGAAAACGATCCGGAGGTCAGGGAGAGGCAGTACATGGTGCTTGCCAGGGCCGTTGAAACCGCAGTGGAAGAACTGATCAAAATGCGGCGCCACGAGGGAGCAAATCTGCAAAAGGATCTCGCGGAGCGGATGCGTCTGCTGCGCACTCTGTGTGACCATATCCGGGACAACGAGAAGGAGCGTATTCCCGAAGCCCGTAAACGCCTGAACGACCGGCTCGAGCACCTGATAGACGACGGACGGGTGGATCAGGACCGGCTGGAGCAGGAAATTGCAATCATCGCCGACCGCCTGGACATCTCCGAGGAGCTGGTTCGCATGGACTCCCACATCTCCTATTTCACCGAATGTATTGAGAACAGCTCCTCGCAGGGCAAGAAACTGAATTTCATACTGCAGGAGATGCACCGGGAGGTGAACACGATCGGCTCCAAAGCCAACGATTCGGAGATCTCCCGAAAAGTGGTGGATATGAAGGAAATCATCGAAAACATCAGAGAACAAATACAGAATATCGCGTGAATCAGCAGAACCCGCCATCTCCCGGCAATACCGAAAAAGGAAAAGTGATCATTCTCGTTGCGCCGAGCGGAGCGGGTAAAACCACCCTGGCCCGAAGACTCCTGGACGATTTTTCCAACCTCAAGTTTTCGGTATCCGCAACCACCCGTCCGCCCAGAAATCATGAAATCGACGGACACGATTACCACTTCATGAGCAACAACGAATTCGATGATGCCGTCTCCGAAAACGCGTTCCTGGAATGGGAGGAGTTTTACGGTGGAAAGCGGTACGGCACGCTCCATAAAGAAGTTGAAAAAGAGCTGAATAAAGGATATTTTGTCCTGTTCGATATCGAAGTAAAAGGAGCGCTGAACGTCAAGGCGCAATACGGAGACGACGCCCTGGCCGTGTTTATCAAACCACCGTCCGACGAAGTTTTGATAGAGCGGTTGAAAAACAGGGGAACGGAATCTGAAGAGTCTCTGCAATTGCGACTGGACCGTGCCCGGATGGAGCTCGGGTTCGCCGACCGGTTTGACCATGTCATCATCAATGATCAGCTGGCCGACTGTTACCGCAAGCTTCACGGCATCGTTTCCGCCTTTATGAATCAATCCAGTACCAACTGACGGTTATTACCATGGGAGTCAAGTCGTTAAATCTTGAAAAAATTCAGGAAACCACCGGCAACGTCTACGAAGGCATTGTCATTCTTTCGAAACGCGCACGCCAGATAGCGGCGCAGGAGAAGATGGAGCTCGACGAAAAGCTCAAGTATTTTGAGGGTTTCGAGGACGAAGAGGAGTACACGTTCAACGAGGAGCAGGAGCGCATCACCAAAGAGTATGAGGCCCGGAAACACCCCACGCAACGCTCTATCAACGAGTTGCTGGAGGATAACATCTATTACCGCAAGCCGGAATCCGAATCCGACGATTCCCACTGATCGTCATGTTGCGCGGCAGACATATCGTCATCGGGGTCACCGGTGGCATTGCCGCCTATAAAGCGGCTTATCTCGTTCGCAGGCTGCAGGAGGCCGGGGCCGAAGTTCGAGTAACAATGACCGATGCGGCCATGCGGTTTGTCGGCCGCGACACCTTTGCCGCCATCACGCGACACACCGTGCCCGTCCGGATTTTCCCCGAAAACAGCTCCGGGATCAGTGATAACTGGACGCAGCATATTCAGTGGGCCGAATGGGCGGACATCATGGTCATCGCTCCCTGTACTGCCAACACCCTGGCAAAGGTCGTCCATGGTTTCTCCGACTCGATGCTGACGGCCACCATCCTGGCGGCCCGCTGTCCCGTTCTGATCTGTCCGACCATGGACGGTGAAATGTTCCATGCTCCGGCTACCCGTGCCAACCTTCAGGCCGCCGAAAACCTCGGTTTCCATCTCATGATGCCCGACGAAGGCTACCTCGCCAGTGGAATGCAGGGCGTCGGCCGCTTGCCCGATCCGGAAGCCATCATCCCGGAGATCGAACGAATTCTTTCCGTTTCCCGCGCACCGGATAGCCAAGGCCCGCAGTCACACCGGTCCGACGAACCATCCTCAGCGGATGAGCCGGCTGCAAAGGCCGATCCGGGAAACCCCTCATCCGGAAGCGATCCATCAGCGCAGAAACCGGCCGCCGGGACTTCCGCCCATCCCCTTTCCGGCAAAACCGTTCTGGTAACCGCCGGTGCCACCCGCGAATACCTGGACCCGGTCCGTTTTCTCTCCAACCCATCCACTGGAAAAATGGGGTTTGCAATGGCGGAAGCGGCGGCATCCCTCGGCGCGGAAGTGACATTGCTCCATGCAGAATCGGCCGACCTCTCCCGACTCACCCCGGGCATCCGAACCAAATCATTCACCGATGCCACAAATCTGTTTGAATCCGTCAAGAAACACGCTTCTGCGGATATGATTATCATGACGGCCGCGGTCTCCGATTTCCGGCCGGCGCAAACCAGTACCCGGAAAGTAAAAAAGAACCGGGCGGAAATGCACATACCTCTGGAACGCAACCCGGACATTCTCGAGTGGATCGGAGAGCAGCGCAGCGATCGGCAGGTGATCATCGGTTTTGCCATGGAAACTGAAAATCTGCTGCAACAGGCAAGGGAAAAACGTATCCGTAAAAAAGCGGACTGGATCGTGGCCAATGATCTCTCTTCCGGCGAATCCGGGTTTGCCATCGACACCAACCGGGTCATACTCGTCGGGACCCATCAGGAAATTCCTTTTAAAGGCTCGAAACGCGAAGTGGCGCAACGGGTTTTACATCATATCCTTGAACCGGAAAGAGCCTCCTCTGCCTGAATGTTGACCTACCGCCTGGATCCTGCATGAACCCGATATTCCTGTCACCTGCCAACCAGAACAAAGCGCTGCTTTGGCTGCTGGGCAGCTCATGCATCATCGCATTCGTACTCCTACTCACCCTGCCGGCCGAACCCCGCCAGGGACTGCGTGATCTGGCCGGCGCCGACTCCCTGATTCGTCAGGAGCTTGCACTCTTTAACATCCCTGACGAACAGGTTCGCGTTTTTGAGTATCCCGTAACCGATCAGTTCACCCGCAAACACTACCGGGTTGACCTCCCTCCCCAGGTTTCCAAAACGCATCTGCACGCCGAGTTGAAGCAACTGCTGCGGAATCGGCGAATCGGAACCATCGGGTATGTTGATGTACCAGCCGATGAGATGACGCTGCACCTGATTTACCGCGACAAGGTGATCCGAAGTCTGGAGCTGCGAACAGACCACCAGCTGGTGCGGATACCACATCCGGCCAGGATATACATATACTTCAATCAGCGGCCCGGAGCGGCCCAGATCAACCGCATTCGCGCGCTCAACATCCCGACAGGCATCGTATTACGGTCGGCATCACCCAGGGAACTCTCCGGATGGGCGGATCAGCTGCCGGATGAGATGCGCCCCGCCTGGGTATGGTATGATGACGGCCGATCCACATACCGCCACACGGAACTGACCGACCCCGGATTGCGCCAGGCGCTGGATGCCGTGCAACGGGTTATGGATAATCCCCGCCTTCTGGCTTTCGGCGACCCGGATGCGGAGGGGCACAGTGATCGGTTTCAGGAGCTGGATATAGCCATTGACGACGGTTCGGAAATGATGATTGTCGGCAGTGTTGACCGGTTCGAATTTGACCGCAGCATGCTGGCCTACTCCCGGCTGGCACGTCAGGCCGGCAGACCGCAGCTGCTTGTCAGGAGCACGGAACAGAATCTTGATTGGCTGGAGGAGTGGATTCCCCGCATACGACGCGGGGGTGTGGTTTTCGTAAACGCTTCATGATATCTCCCGAGAGGATGGATGATGAAATCCGATGCTGATACCAGGTCCCGGCTGCAGACGCGGGAAATGCCGCAACCGGAAATCTATCCGGTTGCCCATCCTGTTCTGCTCTGCCACGGATATGGGACCATCGCGGGGTTCATCACCCCCTCCCCGCTGCATAAAGTCTGCATGCACATGCGCAAGCACGGCATCCGGGCCTATGCTCCCAATGTGGTTCCTTACGGGAAAATTGAGGTGCGTGCCGCAGGCTGGCTGAAAACCCTGGGCGTTATTCTTAAGCAGACCGGCGCCCGAAAAGTGCACATCGTTGCCTACAGCATGGGCGGACTCGATGCCCGGTACATGATTCACCGCCACAACCTCGGCGATGTTGTCGCGTCGCTGACCACCATTGCCGCGCCGCACAAAGGCTCCTCGCTGGCCGATATCGCTCTGGATACCCCGGATACCGTCAGAAAGCAGCTTCTCAAGATCAACGACCTGGTGGGCAACAAGATATATCCCTCCATTGCCAGTGATACCAAGGGTGCGCTGGAGCAGCTCACCCGCCGCCATGTCGTCGACACCTTCAACCGGCAGATCCGGGATGTACCGGGTATTCCCTACTACTCCTTTTCAGCGGCTTGCGGGAAAGGGACCGGCGAAAAAATTAACCCGACGCTGATGCTCTTCAATCGCCTGATCCACGAGCATGAAGGTATCAACGACGGTTTTGTAAGCCGTGAAAGTGCCGTTTATGGCGATCATATCCGAACCACAAGCCTGTCGCACCTCGAACAGATCAAAGTCGGGCTCATGCGTGAGCACAAGAAAGAGTGGTTCCTTTTTTGGGAGGATGTGATGCAGCTGTTGCTGGAAACCGGGTAACCTTACTCCGGTTCGGTGCCCTGCTGGTCAAAAAAGGTGTGGGCGGTAAGATCGTACTGAATCGGGGTGATGGTGGCATATCCCTTCTGAAGCAGGTTGAGGTCGAAATCCTCGCCCGCATCCAGAATTTCCAGACGCCCGGTAATCCAGAAATAAGGCTTGTTGTGCGGATCAATACGGCCTTCAAACTCCTCCACATAGCGGCTTCTGGCCTGTTTTGCCCAGCGAAGCCCCTTGAGGGGACCGGCCGGAGCATTCACATTCAGCGTGATTCCCGCAGGCAGGCCCTTGTCCAGGACAAACCGGATGGCCCTGGACGCCGCCTCGCAGGCTCCGGACAGGTCGGCCGACTCGGAAAACTCCGTACAGCTCACGGCGATGGAGGGATATCCCAAAATCGTGCCCTCGGTGGCCGCACTCACCGTTCCGGAATAAATGATGTTGATACCGGCATTGGACCCATGGTTGATACCGCTCAGCACCAGATCCGGTTTCCGCTCCATGAGTTTGTCATGCCCCAGCTTTACACAGTCGGCCGGAGTTCCGTTCACCGCCTGGCCCTGCATTTTGGAGTTGATTTTGAACGGCGTCACACGCAGGGGATCGGATACAGTAATGGCGTGCCCCACAGCGCTTTGCTGTCGATCAGGGGCGATTACCGACACCTCGCCGAACTGTTTGGCCACTTCGGCCAGCGCCCGGATTCCCGGGGAAAAAATTCCATCGTCATTGCAAACCAGGATCAACCGGTTCGGGTCATAATGGCTGTTACTCATACTGCTCAGTCTCGTCTGGAAATGCTCCGCTTTTCACATCGGAATGGTATTGTTGGATGGCGCCGGTCATGGTTGTGTGAAGATCGGCGTAACGCCGCAGAAACCTCGGACTAAAATCCTTGTTCAGCCCCAGCATATCATGGGCGACGAGCACCTGTCCGTCGCAACCCGCACCGGCACCGATCCCTATGGTGGGGATGGAGAGTTCGGAAGTGACTTTAGCTGCAAGCCTGGCGGGAATTTTCTCAAGCACGATGGCAAAACAGCCGGCCTTTTCCAGCTGCCGCGCATCGGTCACCAGCTGTTCGGCCTCTTCACTTTCGGTAGCCCTGACCTTGTAGGTCCCGAACTTGTAGATGCTTTGAGGGGTAAGGCCAAGGTGACCCATTACCGGAATACCGGCATCCACGATTTTTTTTATCGTCGGTGCAAGAGCGGTACCTCCCTCGAGTTTTACCGCATGGGCCCCGGCCTCCTTCATCATCCGTCCCGCGCTTTCCAGGGCTCCGGTATCGGTAACCTGATAGCTCATGAACGGCAGGTCAGCCACCACCAGGGCGTGATCCACTCCCCTGGTCACACAGGCGGTGTGGTAAATCATCTGTTCCAGGGTTATCGGAATGGTGGTGTCGTGGCCCGCCATCACATTGCTGGCCGAATCGCCAACCAGAATAATGTCGATGCCGGCCTGGTCAACAATGCGCGCCATGGTGAAATCGTAGGCCGTGAGCATACTGATTTTCTCTTCGCGCCCCTTCATTTCGACAACGGTGCGGGTGGTAATTTTCGGACTGAGTGCCGATCCTGACTGGGTGCTCATAATTTCTCTTTTGATACGATGGCTGCGGTCGCCTCAATTTCACAGGCCAGGTCGCCATCCACCGTAGCCTTGCCGGCCATGGTCAAAAAGTTGCGTTTTCTGGCAATCAGCTCTACTTCCAGGAGAAGCTGATCCCCAGGAACAACAGGCCGGCGAAAGCGGGCGTTCTTGATTGCCGAGAATACAATGATCGCATCCTTCGGCAGATCATCACTCTTTTCGATGGTCAGCAGACAGCCCGCCTGGGCAAGAGCCTCAACCTGAAGCACACCCGGCATTACCGGCGCCTCCGGAAAATGGCCGTTAAAAAACTCCTCATTTGCAGATACGTTTTTTATGGCTTTGATGCTTTTCTCCCCGATTTCAAGTACCCGGTCAACCAACAGGAACGGGTAGCGGTGGGGCAGCCTCTTTTTTATCTCTTCAATGCGCATAGGATTCGGTAATTTGAAAAATCGGTGCGTAAAATAAACAAGTAGTGGCAAGGATACCAAATCCGCTTGCCGTCGGGTAAGGAATCCGCGAAATGTGATGTATCATACCATTCCGTGAACCGTACCGCCGTAAATATAGGCAATCCCATGCATTAATGGGGTACTTTCCACTTTGGAAAACCGGCTGGTACGTTTCATCACATCGACAAACCGATCGCCGGCCGGAAAAGCTGCGCTGGTTTCAGGCAGATAGCGATACGCCTCCCTGTTACCGCTCAGAAGGCCTCCCAGAAAGGGGATCACATACCTGCTGTGCCAGCGGTAGGGGTACTTGATGATACCGACAGGCTGGCCGAATTCCAGTACCATCACCTTCCCGCCCGGTTTGACCACTCTCGCCATTTCCGATAATGCAGTCACGGGTTCGTCCACATTTCGAATGCCAAAGGCAATACTGCTAATGTCGAACTCTGCGTCTTCATAGGGAAGATTCATGGCATCCGCCACTTCCCACCGAATGCTCATTCCCTTTTTCTCCGATTTTACAGGTGCTTTTTGGAGCATCTCGGCGGCAAAGTCGGTACCCGTAACCGAACCGCTTTTGCCCACCGCTCCCTTGAACTCGATAGCAAGGTCACCGGTACCGGTAGCACAATCCAGCACCTTCATTCCTTCGGACGCTCCGCTGACTCCAACCGTCTTCTTTCTCCAGCGGTGATGGATTCCCAGCGACAGGACGGAATTGATCAGATCATATCGATCCGAAATGGATGCGAACATTCGTCGCACTTCTTCGCTCATATCCGGCTATTTCCTCTTCTTTCTATATTTTTTTATCACTTCTTTCTGCTGTCTGATGAGTGACAGGATTTCTTTCTCCATCGCATCCACTTCCTTCACGGGAATATCTTCGCGGATGGCGTATTTCAGGATAATCATTTTCAGGACACGGTCATTCAGCAGCAATCTGCCCTGCTTCATTTTGGAGTACAGCCACTCCACCAGCCACCGGAACAATCCGAATTTGAGTATGCAGAAAAAGACGATGCCTACGACTACCGAAAGATATTGGCCTGTAATGCCCATCCAGCTCAATACCACTATGGAGATGAGCACAACAACCAGCTCCTTGTCCACGATCGACAGGACGCTGGTGAGTGGCAGGCTTAAAAAGCTGCTCTTGTTGACATGCCAGACCGGAACAAACAGTGCAGTGGCGATTGCGGCAACAACCGGACCCTGAGAATAGAGCAGCATCATGAACAGAATGATGCCGATATTGTCGGCACTTCTGATCCAGATTTCCGCCTTCTTTATGAGCCTGGCAAGGGGCTGTTTCTTTAGCAACCCCGGGGCGTAAGTTTCCAGTGCCTGCTTTGTTATGTGAAACCAGTTACCTGCCGAGGTAAAGATGCCACGCGGCGTTTCAATATAATGGGCGTCGTTCGGGTGGGTAGGGCTCATGCATTATCGTAGATAATCGGGATAGCTCACAGAACTGTAATTTATTGCTATCCGTTCAAAACCCCAAACGTTCCTACCGGAGGAATTGCCCCGCTCTCTATGTGAACCAGCACATCGGAAACTGCAATGAGTATTATCGGGGTGCTGTATCAGAAAAAAACGGCGTCTTGCTTCGTTCCCGGACAGGTTTCCCAGACTTGAAGAAGCAAGATGACAATGACTGCTACAGCGATCCATTTTGCAAGAATCCGTCTATAATTTCACGCACGTGCGACCGTCGCAATGCCAACCGCTTTGGCATCCTGCCGTATCTCCTGCGCCAGTGCCATCACGGTAGCACCGGTTGTAATCACATCATCAATCAGTAGCACCCTCTCGTCTCGAATACGTCCGGGGTCTTCCAGGCGAAATGCTCCATCCAGATTTTTCCGCCTTTTTTGCGCGTTCAAACCGGTTTGTGTTCGCGTTTTTTTGACCCTTTTCATCACGTTCCCGTTGAGAACCTCCGAACCGGTGACCCCGGCGGCACCTTCGGCAATCAGCTCCGCCTGGTTGTACCCTCTCTTGCGCTGCCTGGCCGGATGAAGCGGCACCGGAAGAAGCTTCACCCCGGCAACGGGTATCAGCAGGGAGTTGGCCAGCAGCGTGTTACCGAGGCTCCTTCCAAGAGCCCGGCCCAGCGCTGCTAGTCCGCCGTACTTGAGCTGATGCAGTACGTCCTGCAGATATCCCCCCTTATCAAATTCCCACAACGACTCCTGAACGACGATCCAGTCCGGGAGAATAAATCCTGCTTCCGATTCCATTCCGCCCCGGTCGGACCGGACAAACGCATGGTCCCTGCAATAGTGGCACAGATGAGCCCCATTCTGCATCCGGTCTCCACACACCAGACAGGTAACCGGATAGAGTAGGTCCAGTATGTCATTTAACACACGGGTCGCGGGGCGGAGTTTGTTCAAGGCCTGTTTGTACATTTGGAAACACGCTTTTGTCTAAAGGTTCATTAGGTACGCATCTCAGAACCGGCCGGCAAATGGAGCTACCCTTTGTTATACAGAGCCACCGGTACACTCAAGGTGCAGACTATTAACGCCCATCATATTGTCATGTACAGAAGCTATGCTCTGTTATACAGAGCCACCGTCACGGCAATCCTTACTCCGCGACAATGTCCCGTTCCGTGCTTTTTGGTGGCTCGATATTTCACAGGCAACCGGAATGCCGTCCGTAAACGGATCACGGCAAAACATGCTGGCACATCCGTCAGCAGCCCGGAATGCAGAAGCTCTTGCATCAGCCAGTCAAAAAAGTTAAAAACGCGTCAACATACTTCAGAAATGGATCGAAATTTATATGCATGAAGAAATAAAAAAGCTTTATTATGCAATGATTTTCCCCCTTTGATTTTTTTTGAGAACGGAATCATAACCCCAAGCCATTAATATGTCCAAGCTTTCAGAAGATATGGTTTTGATCCGCAAGGAGAAGCGGCTGAGCAAACAGGATGTGTTCAACAAGTGCCGCGTCCCCCTCGAGACCATCTACGCCATTGAAGACGGGTCCTTATTCAGTGATAAAAACAGGAATAAAACCTACTTGCGCAGCTATGTGCGTACCTATGCCAAAGCCATAGGGATTCGTGATGAGGATATCACTCGCGCCCTTGATCAGCTCGAAACAGATCATTACGATGGTTTCCTGGTGAAGAAATACCAGGAAACAGCAAAGGGCGCCTCAAAAGAGACTCCGCATAGCGAAGAAAAAGCCCCGGAACAAATTACGGACAGCAGCGACGAATCGGCACCGTCTGATAAAAGCGATGAGAGGAGCGGATCTGATCAGGAGAAAGTCGAACGGTCTGCCCGCATCACACCGCAAAGCCAGGAAAAAACCATCGAGGATGTGGAGTGGGAAGATCAAAGCCTCAAAGCTCCACCGTCCACTTCCAGTTCCGGTTACGCTGACCGCACAGGCAGGCCGAAGGCTTCCGGTACCGCAGCTGCACCGGATCAGCCGAATATGGAGCAAATCGACTGGGCGTTAAAAGTCAAGCAGGCGGTCTACCGTCCGCAGCGAAACCGGCTGCTTTGGGTGATTATCGCTATTCTGATAGCTCTCGGCATCGCCGTTTCATCGGTGTACTGGTTTTGGCAAAATGACGACCCGCAAATTGCCTATGACATTTCTGTCGAAGAAGTTACACCGGTAGATCCGGCTCAGCCGATGGCGGATGATCCCGTGGACTCTGCGCTGGATCCGGAAAGCGGACAGCCGGCACCGGCCGATGTCATCGAAACCGGCGAGACGCCTGTCGCCCCGGAAGAGGTCGCGGAACAGGCCGTTGATCTGCCCGGGGAACCGGCACCGGACGAGGAAATGGGACCTGCATCTTGGCAAATCTCATCTACAGACACCTTGTTCGTACTCGCTTATGCGCTTCATGGCAATCTGGAGCCGGTGCGTGTCCGATCAGACGTTTTTGCAACTGATGAATCGGCTCTTCGCCCCTACTGGGTCGAACATCAGGAGGCCATGCGATTTGAGTTTGTCAACGAAATCGTGCTTCAGGGTGCCCTATCCCGTATGGCTCTGATTGTCAACGGCCATGTGATTGACGATTTCAACCAGTTGTACATGGACGGCCCCCGCATCCGTCTTACCCGTGATTTTCTGGTGGACAGGGAGATCCTGGACGAGCCACCCCAAACTCCATTTGAAGAAGTTCCGTTTCCAAGAGCCATACGTGACCGTCCAAGGTTCACTCCCTGATTGCTCCGCATTTCAGATTCTTTATCCGGCCTTCCGGACCATGAATCCGCTGCCCTGTTCACAAAGCGCCTTCCATACCATGCATCCACTGCCCTGTTCAGAAGGCGCTGCCCGGTCAGGCTCTGGCAGCCCGGTTTTCAGCGGATACTTTCCACCGTTTCCCAAGCTTCCGATTCCGTCTTATCTTGCATTGCCGGATCGGCGAAACGGCACCATGCGCCGGCGTGTTTTTTGATTTCCATCCAGGCCGCGGTTTAAAACGGCAACGGCCCTGCGGCTTTGCGGCCCTGCACCCCGCTGAAATCCCAACAATATGTATCTATCGCTGTGAGTCATGAATGAAGAGCAAGCAAAACGACAGGTCCAGGTGCTTCGGGACGAACTCAATCGTGCCAATGACGCCTACTATCAGGAAGCCGCCCCCCTGATGTCTGACCGGGAGTATGACGATAAGATCGAGGAGTTGCGAAGTCTGGAACAGCAATTCGGACTCCAGTCCGATGACTCCCCGACCATGCGTGTTGGTGGGGAGCCGTCAAAGTCCTTTCCGACAGTCCGCCACCCGGTACCCATGCTCAGCCTCTCCAACACCTACAGCGAAGAGGAACTGGATCTGTTCGACCGCAGGGTTGCAAATCTTCTGGGCCATCAGAACCACAGCTACATGGCCGAATTGAAGTATGACGGCATGGCGATCCGGCTGCGATACGAAAACGGGGCCCTGGTACTGGGAGCTACACGTGGTGACGGGGTACAGGGCGACGACATCACCGCGAACATACGCACCATCCGCGATATTCCACTCAACCTCGAGGGAGAGCTCCCGGAAACGCTGGAAGTCAGAGGCGAAGCTTACATGGAGCGGGACGCATTCGCCAGGCTGAACGCCGCCAGGTCGGAGAACGGTGAAACGGTTTTCGCCAATCCCAGAAACGCAACCGCGGGTACGCTCAAACTGCAGAACCCGGGAATTGTATCCCGAAGGCCGATCCGCATGTTCGCCTACGACCTGTTGCTGGATGATGAGGCGGATCAACAAACCCAGCAGGAAAAACTGAATCAGCTGGAATCGCTCGGATTCCGGGTCTGCTCACACCGAAAGCACTGCAACAGTATTGCCGAAGTCCATAAAGTGATTGCCGGCTGGGAACCCATCCGAAAAGACCTCCCCTACGAAACCGATGGAGTGGTAGTCAAGGTCAATGAAGAACGCTATCGGGAAATCCTGGGTCAAACCGCCAAGGCGCCACGCTGGGCCATCGCATACAAATTTGAGGCGGAGCAGGCTGTGAGCACCATACTCGGTATCACGCTGCAGGTGGGGCGGCTCGGGACCATCACACCGGTAGCGGAGCTCGAGCCGGTGCAACTGGCCGGCACAACGGTAAAGCGTGCGACTCTGCACAACGAGGACGAAATCCGCCGCAAGGATATCCGGGCCGGTGATCAGGTGATGGTCGAAAAAGCCGGTGATATCATCCCTCAGGTAGTAAGTGTAGTCAACCGGGACAGTTCCCGTCGCGGGGATCCATTCGACATGCCGGAAGAATGTCCGGCGTGTGGTGCCGAACTTGTAAAACTGCCCGGAGAAGTCGCGTGGCGCTGCACCAACAACCAGTGTCCACCGCAGGTTAGGAGCCGCCTGGAGCACTTCTGTTCACGAGACGCCATGGACATCGACGGGATGGGTGAGGCAGTGGTGGATCAGCTCGTGACCAACGGTCTGGTAACCACCTTCCCCGACCTCTACCGTCTTGAAAAGGAGGACCTACTGCCGCTCGAGCGGATGGCCGAAAAAAGTGCCGGAAACCTCATTGCTGCCATCGACAAAAGCCGGGAACAACCTTTCGAAAAAGTGCTTTACGCACTGGGAATCCGCTATGTGGGAATTACGGTAGCTCGTGACCTGGCCCGTGCTTATCCCGACATCCACGCCCTGGCCGAAGCCGGTGAAGAGGAACTTTGCGCCATCGACTCCATCGGACCCAGAATTGCCGGGTCGGTGCGCACCTTTTTTCAGGAGCCGGAAAACCGAAAAATGATTCTGGAGCTGGAGTCTCTCGGCCTGCAATTGCAATCAGACGAGCAGGCAAGGGAGTCGGACAGTCTGCAGGACAAAACGTTTGTACTTACCGGCACCCTGCCGTCGCTTAAACGCAGCGAAGCCCGCGAACAGATCGAAAAACATGGCGGGAAGGTCACTTCGTCGGTCAGCAAGAAAACCGATTATGTACTTGCGGGAGAAGAGGCCGGCAGCAAACTCGACAAAGCCCGCAAACTCGGAATCACCATTCTGGACGAAGACACTTTTTTAAAGATGATTAAGTGAGCGGATTTCTTATTTTAGATTTCCAATTATTATCGTACCGGCATTCCTGAGACAGGGCCTAACAGGTGCCGGAGCTGCACCGTCAGGCACGACAAACAATCCAAAATCGCTCTCGAAACAGAGAATACAGAACCCATGAAATTCGAAATTCAAACTGAAAACGACTATTCCATAATGAGTTTGAAGTCGGAGCGGCTCGACAGCAAGGTGGCCCCCGGACTCAAGAGCCAGTTCATTGTATTGGCCAACACCAGCGATTCCGGGCATCTAATCCTCGACCTGGGCGCATTGACGTTCGCGGATTCCAGCGGCCTCGGTGCGCTCCTGCTGGCACAGCGCCTCTACCGCGACCTCGACCGTAACCTGGTGCTTTGCAACGTTCCGGAACGCATACACAAGCTTCTTTCAATTTCACAGCTGGATAATGCCTTTACCATTGCCGACGATGTGGCCGACGGTATCTCGCTTGCAGCGGCCGAAAGCGGCAAATAGTCTGGCCGGGACCGTCCCGGACTGCTGCATTCCGGCTCACATCCGCACGAAGGGATGATTCCACTTGATATCTCATTATGAGCATATTAGAAAAACTGGGGCTCCAACGGAAACGAAAGGCGTATGTTCCTTTCACCACGGAGAAGATGAAAAAAGAGAAAGCTCCGGGGCTCTTCAGCAAGAATAATATCCTCATGCTGCTGATGAGCATTGCTTTTCTGGTGATCATCATTGCCCTGTACCCGAGGTCACCGGTCCAGGATATGGCCTATACCATCGGGGAACCCTGGCGCGATGACGACCTCACCGCTCCGTTTACCTTCAGCCTGATGAAGGACGATTCCGAAATCCAGGCTGAGATTAACTCCATCCGTGAGACCACCCCGCCCGTCTTCCTGGTCGAAGAGCATGTCAGTGAACGCGCAATCAGCATGCTGGACACCTTGTTTTACCGGCTGGATCACGTCCTCGACACCTATCTCTCCTGGCAACACGCAATTTGGTTGGAGGATCAGGAGGCGGCGGAATCGGACAGCCTGGCTTATCACCTGGCGCTGCGTCAATCCGGCATCAGCCTGGATGATGAAGCCTGGACAACACTGCAAAACCATATCATCGATCTTCATGCCGTCAACGACGAGCAGTTGCACCGGTACAGCGGCCTTGCCGACGGGGCGTTGCATAACGACCTCAGGATACACTTCAGACAACTCTACAACAACGGGATCATCGATCGCCCCAGAGAAGAGTTCTCGAGCCGTGACATCATCATCCGGAACGTGCGCACGCGAACCGAAAGAGAGGCAAGGCTGGAGCATGTGAGAAGTCCGGGGGAAGCCCGCGAATACCTGCGCACACGTCTCTCCGACCGGCACGCTCCCGGTATACTGCGGGCGGCTTTGCAGATCGCCAACCAGGTGCTGGATCCCAGTCTCAGGTTCAGCGAACAGGAAACCGAAGCGTTGATCCAGGACCGTATCGATGCCATCTCACCGACAAAGGGGGCGGTCAGCGAGGGCCAGGTGATCATCCGCCGCGGCGACATCATCACCCCGGAACGCCACGACATGATCCAGAGCCTGCTGCTGGCAAGGGCCGAACGCACCGGTGATATCGACCTTTGGAAACAGTATATCGGGGAAACCATGCTGGTCGTCGCCGTCTTCCTGATTTTCTTTTTCTACATCTACCTGTACCGGCGTCAGATTTTTGACCAGAACGCCATGATGTTGCTGGTGTTTCTGAGTATCGTTCTGACTTACGGGGTCGGCGCGGTGGTGGCCAGAATGGATGACATCTCCCCCTATATTGTGCCTTTTGCCATCTCCCCGATCCTGCTCACCATCATTTTCGACTCCCGGGTGGGGATCATGACCACCTCGCTCATAGCGCTGATGGCCGGACTGATGTTCGGGAACAGTTTTGAATTTGTCGTCGCTACCGTTACCGCATGCAGCATCGGAGTTTATTCGGTACGGGATATCAAGGACCGAAGCCAGTTTTATCTGACAACCCCCGCGCTGATCTATTTCACGTACGCGTTCGTGCTTTTCGGCTTTACACTGACGAAAGTGGGGGGGTGGAGCGCCTACCTCGATAACCTGACATTCCTGCTCGGAAATGTGGTCGGGATCTGGCTCACCTATCCGCTGATCCTGCTGATCGAGAAGGCGTTCCGCATCACCACCGATGTCACCCTGCTCGAACTGAGCGACACCAATCAGCCGATTCTGAAAAAACTGATGCTTGAAGCTCCGGGCAGCTTTCACCACAGCCTGCAGGTAGCCAACCTGGCCGAAGCTGCTGCTACCGGCATCGGCGCCAATTCGCTTCTGGCACGCGTCGGGGCACTATATCACGATATCGGTAAGCTCGAAAAGCCGCAGTATTTCGTTGAAAACCAGCAGTCGCGGAATGCCCATGACAAGCTCAAGCCCCGGATGAGCGCGCTCATCATAAAAAATCATGTGGATGTCGGATGCAAGATGGCCGAGGAGATTGAACTGCCGGCCGTCATTACCGATTTCATACGGACCCACCACGGCACCTCGCTGATCAAATTCTTTTATGAGAAAGCGATAAACGAGTCGGACAACGAACAGGAAATCCGGGAGGAGGACTTCCGGTACGACGGTCCGCTGCCCAACAGCAAGGAGACCGGCATATTGCTGCTTGCCGACGGGGTGGAAGCCGCGTCACGGTCGATGTCGGACCACTCCTATCCCAAACTGGAAAACCTGGTGAACCGCCTGGTAGACGATCGCCTGGCCGAAGGTCAGCTTAATGACTGCGCCCTTACGCTTAAAGACCTGAACATCATCAAGGAGGTTTTTCATCGTATACTGCAGGGGATGTATCACGGTAGAGTGAAATACCCCGGCCAGGAAGAGCAGGAGCGCAAAGCATCGGACACCGAAATACCACCCTCCCCGGGCGGTGACGATGCCCCGCAACCCCCGGATGCCGGCTCCGGTGCCGGCGGCAGGAAAGGAGATGGTTAGCATGGGATATTTTGACCGGGAACGCGAGCAGTACCTCTATTTTCTAAAGCTCGAAAAAGGCCTCTCCGATAATTCTCTTGCGGCGTATAGCAACGACCTGCGCCGCTATTTGTCGTTCATCGGGCGCGATATCGGCCTTCAGGAACTGGCCGGCATCACCCTTGATCATATTGAGAAATATCTGGAAGAGCTTATGGCCTTGAACCTTGCCGTAAGTTCGCTCTCCAGGAACATCTCGTCCATTCGTGGATTCCATCAGTTTGCGGTGATGGAGCGGTGGAGCCCCGCCAATCCCGCCGAGCTGGTTGAGCTGCCGCGCAAGAACCGGAAACTGCCGGATGTTCTTGACCAGGAGGAGGTCGCCGCGCTGCTGGAAGCGCCGGACCGCACCGATGTGCTTGGAATGAGAGACGCCGCAATTCTCGAGTTAATGTACGCCACCGGAATCCGGGCCAGTGAAACCATCAACCTTGAAAACGAACAGCTGGTCAGTGAGCTTCAACTGCTCCGTGTTATCGGCAAGGGAAACAGGGAGCGGATGGTTCCCGTTGGGGGGATGGCGCTCCGGGCCATCGCGGAGTACCTGAAAAAAAGCCGCCCCCTCCTGCTGAGAAGCGGCACCGACTCCGGCAATCGCATGTTCCTGAGCTATCGAGGCAAGCCATTGTCACGCATGAGTTTGTGGCATATTGTTACAGGAGCGGCGAAGGAGGCCGGCCTCCGGAAGGCAATCCATCCGCACACCCTGCGCCATTCTTTTGCCACCCATCTGCTCGAGGGGGGCGCCGACCTTCGCGCCGTTCAGGAGATGCTGGGACACGTATCCATTATGACGACCGAAATTTATACTCACATCGACCGTTCATTCCTCGAAGAAGTACACAAAACCTACCATCCCAGGGCATGATGGCACAACAACCTGATTCCACCCCGGTTTTTCAGTCCATTTCATGGACCGGCGACCACCTGCGTATCATCGACCAGACCCTGCTGCCCGGCCGTGAAGCATACCTGGATCTTCAGGATGCCGACGGGGTGCGGGAAGCCATCCGTTCGCTTCGTGTGAGAGGTGCGCCGGCTATCGGCATCGCCGCCGCGTACGGC
The DNA here is from genome assembly GCA_029688905.1 of Balneolales bacterium ANBcel1. Taxonomy (NCBI): domain Bacteria; kingdom Pseudomonadati; phylum Balneolota; class Balneolia; order Balneolales; species Balneolales bacterium ANBcel1. Next base: position 162,678 of record JARULB010000001.1, read on the forward strand.
GTGTATTTGGGTGTTAAAACCTGTGCAGAGGATCCGCCGGAGGTGTTTGAACGCAAACTGGCCGGGGTCTGTGAGTTACTTGCATCTTCGCGGCCGACAGCGGTGAACCTTCAGTGGGCGCTTGACCAGGCGCTCGCCACAGCGCAACGGATGCGGGGCCGACCAGCCGGAGAAATTCTGGAAGCGCTGCTGAATCTGGCGAAAACAATTCACCAGGACGACAAGGCGATATGCGCCGATATCGGAATGAACGGGCAGGATCTGGTTCCCGAGAACGCGCAGATACTGACGCACTGCAACACCGGCAGCCTGGCCACCGGACAATTCGGCACCGCCCTCTCCATCATTTATCACGCCCACATTGGCGGGAAAAACATTCATGTGTGGGTGGATGAAACCCGGCCGCTGCTCCAGGGTAGCCGCCTAACCTCCTGGGAGCTTCAAAAGGCCGGCATCGACCACCACATAATCACCGACTCCATGGCCGGCTGGGTGATGAATCGCCACCGGGTGGATCTGATCGTTGTCGGTACCGACCGTGTCGCTGGAAACGGCGATACCGCCAACAAGATCGGAACCTACAGCCTGGCGGTCCTGGCACGCCATCACAACATCCCGTTTTACGTGGCGGCTCCCCTGTCGTCCATTGACCTGAACACCGCCGCCGGATCGGACATCCCGATTGAAGAACGGTCACCCGCGGAGGTTCGCCAAACAGGCGGATGCCAAACCGCACCAGACGACGCGCCTGTCTACAACCCGGCGTTCGACGTGACACCTCACGAGCTCATCACCGCATTTGTAACGGAAAGGGGAATCATCCGCCCGGATTATTCCCGCAACCTGGCGGCGGCCTTCGAACGGTAATACAGGGCGTCACGCCTCTACCGGTTCGAGGTCACAGATGGCGCACACTTCCAGAAACTTGTCAATGCCTTTGCCGGCGCGGATCACCACCGGCTGCTCATTGGACATGTCGACAATGGTGGAAGCGTCTTCGACAAGCTGCTGTTCATTATCCACAATCAGGTCTATCTGCTTGTCGAACCGCCGGAACAGTTCATGCCGGTTCGTGGTGCCATTGCCGGACGTGCCGTCATAGTCGGGATGGCGGGCGGTTGTGGCAATCAGGGGTTTGCCGAGCTCATCCACCAGACGGGCGCAAATGGGATAGTCGGGCACACGAAACCCGATGGTCTGCCTTTTGGGATTCAGCAGCAGGCGGGGCACCTCCTTGGTGGCGGGCAGCACAAAAGTATAGGGTCCGGGAATGAGGCGTTTGATCGCCTTGAACTGATTGTCCCCGAGCCTGGCGAACTGGGAGATACCGCTGAGCGAATCACAAATCAGAGTAAGCAGGTGGTCCTTTTTAAGCTGGCGTATCTGGCGGATCCGTTCGATGCCTTTCTTGTTGGTATAGCTGCAGGCCAGCGCGTACTGGGTGTCTGTCGGAAGCAGGATGATTTCATCGTTGTGAAGACGATCCGTGATATCAAAAATTCTTTTTTGATGCGGAGTTACGGGATGAAGTTTGATTTTTTCTGCCATTATGCCTCCCTGTTACGTGTGGGTAATTGGAAACATCAGAGTCTGTCCAGCGCCTGTATGCGGCCACCTCGGAAAATCCACAAAGATGTGTGTTTGCACGACGGCACGACATCCGGTCACAGGCAGGACTTGTTCTGTTCTCTATTCTGAAACATGGCCTGATGTGTGAATCATTCGGCTACTGCTACATTAACAAAAAAAAACGTGACGGGCAGTAAAAAACACTGCCGCATCACGTTTTTAAATGCCCATTTATTTCCAGGACACGATCCGGAAGGCGGCCGGAGCGTATCGGAGCCGGTGAACACATCCCGCCTAAGCGGCTGCCGCACACCGGGCCGGAACAATGAATTATCAGGAAGACGGGAAATTGACACGAATGCTTTCGCTCACTTCGTCTGTTTCCGCCTCATACTGGGTCACGCCTTCAAACTCCTTCTTAAAGGCTTCCGGAGACATTCCACAAATCTCTCCATACGTTTTCAGGGCATCTGCATCGCTGAAGTCGTTGCTGGTGAGTCGAATCATGTACTGATGCGCGATCGCGAACGACATGGAGGAGATATCCACCATACGGATCTTGGTTTTTCCGGTCTTCTTATCCAGGATATCCTTGAAGAACATCGGCACGAAGTGGCCGCCCTGGATGGAAATCATGGCGGCGGTTCCGCCCTTCACGATAAATTCCACGGCAGAGAAACCAAGGTCACGGGTATACTCCATATCAAACGGAATGGGATCGGCGCAACGAAGCTCATAACCGATATCTTTGGAGACGATAGTCGTTTTCAGATTGTAGTCATCCAGGCGCTTTCTCACCGAATTCTTCAGGATTTCACCGAGGTCCAGCTCGGCGAACCGCAGGTTGTCGTGCTCATCACGCTCGAGCTCGGCAAGGCCTTCCAGCTCTTCGGTGCTCAGCCGCTCAACCAGTCCTTCGGCAAGAATCACAACTCCGTTCTCCTGTCCGGCCGCTTTGCGCTTGACCATGGTGCCGATCAGGATGTCGGTAAGTTTCTTCAGGGAAATCACCTCTTCCTTGAACTCTTCGGGAATCAGGGTAAGTGTGGCGCCTGCCGCTTTGCCGATACCGAGAGCCAGGTGACCGGCTTTGCGACCCATGGAGACAACGAAGTACCAGCGGGAGGTGGTGCGGGCATCTTCCATCAGGTTTTTGACAACTTCTACACCGATGTGACGTGCGGTCTGGAAACCGAATGTGGGAATACCGTGGGGAAGATCCAGGTCATTGTCGATGGTCTTGGGCACGTGCACAACGCTGATTTTGCCTTCGGAGGCTTTTTCGAGGGTCATGGCGCTGAATGCCGTATCGTCACCGCCGATGGTAATGAGCTTGTCGACACCCAGCTTGAGCAGGGTGTTGATGGTGTTTTCCAGATGCTCCTTCTTCTTGGTGGGGTTGTCCCTGGCAATTCCGATGAAAGAACCGCCGCGAAGGTGGATACGGCTCACTTTGTCGATCGTCAGGTGTTCGATGTGCGAAGTATCTCCCCGCATGACCCATTTAAATCCGTCGATGAGTCCGAGTACCTCGTAACCATGTTGGATGGCACGAATGGTGGCGGCACCGATTACACTGTTGAGACCGGGTGCCGGTCCGCCGGCACAAAGTATGGCTAATCTTTTGGGTTGTGACATATGTTAGGTCTAATATTTTGTTATGGTTTTTCTGACAGACAGTCCGCTGTCGGCTTACTTAATAAAAATCGTTTGCCATGCAGGCCGGGCCGGCATTTTTTGCAGTTTTTTGAGGCCGTAAGATAGGATTATCTCAGAGCAAACGGTAGCGTTTTTTTTGCTGTTGAATTGAAAAGAACGTCTTTTTTGAGGATGACCATGTACACCAAACAGAGAGGTTTATTATGGCACAGACACGCTGGCTCGGACACTCCACATTCATCGTAACAACCCGCAACGGAAAAACCATTCTTGTAGATCCATTTCTGGACGGCAACCCGACCACCCCGGCGGAATGGAAATCGCCGGATCAGCTGGATGTCATCCTGGTAACCCACGGGCACGACGACCATGCCGCAGATACCCTCACACTGGCCGAAAAAACGGGGGCAAAAGTGGTAACCATCGTTGAACTCTCCCATCTGTTTCAAGAGGACGGACTTTCCGGAGACCAGGCCGTGGAAATGAACAAGGGCGGCACCGTGGATTTCGGTGATTTCAGGGTAACCATGACCAACGCCAATCATTCCAGCTCATGGAAAGGCCGCTATGCCGGCGACCCTGCCGGCTTCATTCTGCATATCGACGACCTGGTGATCTATCACGCGGGCGACACCAACATCATGCCTGATTTCGAACTGTATGGCACCATCTATCAGCCCGATATCGCCATTCTACCGATAGGTGACCACTACACCATGGGGCCGCTTGAGGCCGCGCATGCCTGCCGCATGCTGAAGGCCAAATATGCAGTTCCCATGCATTACGGCACCATGCCGGTGCTTTCAGGAACGCCGGATGAGTTCCAAAAGCTGGTTGAGGAACTGACCGGCAAACAGACCCGGGTGCTGGTTCCCGCCGCCGGTGAAAATTTTCTGGAATCATTGGATCTGTAACGTCTCTTTCGGGGGGAAGTCCCGCGAGTGAAGCATCAGTCCGCGCGCATGTCCATGGCCCCTGTGCGGCGACTCAGGGAAGGTGGTAGAGCTTGTCGTAGCTGCCGGAGAACTCCATCATCAGATAGACGATCACTCCGGTCACCGACACGTACATCCAGATCGGCCAGGTCCATCTGGCGATCTTCTTGTGCCTCTGATAGTCCTTTCGCACGGCGCGGTACATGGTAACCAGAATCATGGGGAGATTCACAATTGCCAGTATAATGTGGGAGATGAGGATGGTAAAATAGACAGGTCGGATCCAGCCGGTCCCGTCGTACCCGACCGATCCCACCTGATAGTGGAAGATGAGGTAGCTTGTCAGAAACAGCGCCGAGACGAAAAAGGCCGACCACATCATGCGCATGTGCGCGGCGATATTTTTCTTCTTGATAAAAATAAAACCGGCGAACAGAAAGAGGGTCGCGATGGTGTTTAGTACGGCGTTGAGCTGCGGAAGGTCTGTCAAAGAAATCATGCTTGGAAAAGATGAACTTGTTGTGGGATAACATGTAACCACGCCAATAATTCCGGGGGGGCTGCCCCTCTGGAATTCAGAACGGCACTCCCGCGGCGCGGAAAACCTAAACTACAAATCTTAAGTTTATATGAAATTAGGTTTTCTTCTTTTTTTGAGACCTGTTTTAACATATATTTATAGCCAAATTGTGTACCTGAGAGGTTGATTATCGAAAACTGCAGCGAGGTGATCCTCCCATCGAGCGTTGTTCCGTCCTGTCGCCGGCAATGATACAGCTGCTTCTTTTTTCGTCCAGCCCTGTTATTTCTCAAATTGCTTAAACGCTGATTTATGGCGCAGATTTTCCCCAAGTGGGTTGACAAAATTCCGAAACGGTTGCAGCTTGCAACCATACTTATTGTCACGGCAATCATTTTCGGTTTCTGGTACTTCGGGTCTCCCGAATATCTGGAAGTGGGATACGCTCCGAACCAACCTATCCCGTACAGCCATAAATTTCATGTCGCGGAACTCGGTATCGACTGCCAGTACTGTCATGGCACGGCATGGGAGTCGGCTATAGCCGCCATTCCATCCACCGAAACATGCATGAATTGCCATGAATACGTGGCACTGGATTCCGATAAACTTGAGCCGCTCAGAGATAGTTGGGAAACCGGCAATCCGGTTGAATGGATTCGCGTGCACGATGTACCGGATCACGCCTACTTCAACCATTCGGCGCACGTGAATGTCGGTATCGGCTGCGCCACCTGTCACGGCCGTGTCGACCGGATGGAAGTGGTTATGAAAACAGAATCCATGAGTATGGGATGGTGTCTGGACTGCCACAACAACCCTGGGCCCAATCTGCGTCCGGTCGAAGAAGTGACCAACATGGCCTGGGAGCCTCCGGATGATCATTACCAGTTTGCCCAGATGATCATTGAAAAGCGCAACATCAACGCGCCCGTGTACTGCAACGCCTGCCACCGGTAGTCCACTGTTTCTGAAGAATCGTAAACACCTTCCAATTTTATGGCAAAAGAGCAACAAAAGACGTACTGGCGAAGTTTAAATGAACTGGCACAGAACGAGGAGTACAAAAAGTTCGCCGAGCGTGAATTCCCGGAAAACGCAACGGAACTGACCGACGGGGTTTCCCGCAGAAATTTTCTGCAGATCATGGGGGCTTCCATTGCGCTGGCCGGGCTTTCGGCTTGCCGCAAGCCGGTGCAGAAGATCATGCCGTACGCCCGCCAGCCGGAACATGTGATCCCGGGCATTCCTTTATATTATGCTTCGGCTGCGCCTTTTCGCGGCAACCTGAGCGGTATCGTTGTTGAAACACACGAAGGCCGCCCTACAAAAATTGAAGGCAACGAGCTTCACCCCGACAGCGGGGGCCGGACCAACAGCCGGCAACAGGCCGCCATCCTTGATCTGTACGACCAGGACCGGTCGCGGAAAGTCCGACATAACGGGTCGGACAGCTCCTGGTCCGATTTCATCCGTTTTTGCTCCGAGCATTTCGCCGAGAACGGCAACAGAGTGGCTTTTATCAGCGAAGCCAACTCGTCGCCGACGCTTGCGCGACTCCGCGACCAGGCCATGCAACGCTTTCCGGACGCACGCTGGGTCACATTCGAGCCCTACAACGACGAATCCGTACTGAATGGGGTCAATATGGCTTTCGGAAGCCGGCTTCGTCCGCATTATCACTTCGACAAGGCGCGCATCACGCTTTCGCTGGATGACGACTTCATGCAGGACAGCGACAACAATGTGCGCTATATCGCGGATTTTGCGCAGAGCCGGGCGATTGCCTCCGCCGACGATGAACCGGCCAGGCTCTATGTCGCCGAAAGCAACTACTCCCTCACCGGCTCCAACGCCGATCACCGTCTGCGGATCAAATCATCCGAACTGCCCCGCTTCTGCTACAGTCTCGCGGCCGCCCTGTCCGAGCGCGTTTCCGGCCTGGAAGCCTATTCCGGATTCACAAGTGAGTTCAATGGACACAGCTGGATCAGTGTCCTTGTCGAGGAACTGATCCGCCACCGCGGCGAAAGCATCCTCACCGCCGGAGCCGAACACGATGGCGGCGTCCATGCCACCGTCGCCGCCATAAACCTGGCACTGGGCAACATCGGCCGGACCGTGGAATATCTCGATGTGCCCTGGCTCGCGGAAGATGACCAGAACCGGGCATTCTCCGAACTGACAGCCGAAATGACCGCCGGCAACATCGACACGGTGGTCCTGGTCGGGACCAACCCCGTCTTTACGGCCCCTGCCGACCTGAATGTTGAAAGCGCCCTTTCCCGGGTACCCGTGAGTATTCATCTTTCGTCCCACTACGATGAAACCTCACGCCACTGCACCTGGCATGTGCCCCGCGCCCATTTTCTTGAAACCTGGGGGGATGGCTATTCCTGCAGCGGAGCCTCGTCAATCATTCAACCCATGATCCAGCCGCTTCTGGGGGGCAAGAGCGAAGTGGAGTTTGTAAACGCGGTGGTCAACGCCGAAGATACGGCCAGCTATGACCTGATTCGGGAAACCTGGGTCAACCTCCTTCCCGCTCCCTTTGAAAGCCACTGGAACAGGGTGCTGCACGACGGACTGCTTGAGGATTCCCGCTTTGAAGCCGCCGATGTCGCCCTCTCCGCCGGCTTTGCCACCGATGTGGCCGAATTTACCAGCCGGCCTTACGAAATTCCGGCGGATGCGATAGAACTGGTCATGAGGCCCGACCCCAAACTGCACGATGGCCGTTTTGCCAACAACGGATGGCTTCAGGAGCTTCCCGATCCCATGACCAAGATCACCTGGGACAATGTTGCGCTCCTCTCCCCGAATACCGCCGAACGCATCGGCATTCCGCCATCCCGAAGGTTCGGGAATTTCGATCAGCCTGTGATCCGCATATCCACTGAAAACACCGGAGAGATCGAGATCGCCGCATGGGTTCTGCCCGGACACGCCGACGACAGCATCACCATCTACAACGGCTACGGACGGCAGCAGATCGGACGGGTAGCCGACCAGGTAGGCGTCAGCGCAAACCATCTCAGAACCACAGGCAACCGCCTTTTCCATCACAGCGTTACGGTGGATCAGGCCGGCCGCACCTACGAAATCGCCTGCACGCAGGACCATCACAGCCTGGAGGGACGTCCCCTCGTGCAGGATGCCGACCTGGAACACTACCGCGAAAACCCGACTTTTGCACAGGACGCGGTATATGTGCCTGGGGTGAAAGGCGACCGCGAGCACCCGATTCAGCTCTTTTCCGATACAGAGTGGCCGGAACACGAGCCGCAATGGGGAATGACAATCGACCTGAATTCCTGTGTCGGCTGCGGGGTTTGCACCATTGCCTGTCAGGCCGAGAACAACATACCGGTGATCGGAAAGCGGGAAGTGCGTCGCGGCCGGGAGATGCACTGGATCCGCACCGACCGCTATTTCAGCGGCGATGAACGGGAAAGCCCGAAGGTGATGCACCAGCCGGTTCCGTGCATGCACTGCGAAAACGCGCCCTGTGAGCAGGTGTGCCCGGTGGCCGCGACAACCCACAGCGACGACGGTCTCAACCAGATGACCTACAACCGCTGCATCGGAACACGGTACTGCGCCAACAACTGTCCGTATAAAGTCCGTCGCTTCAATTTCTTCAACTACTCCAAAGAGTACCTGACAGGCGGCGATGACCCGGAAATCATCCAGATGGCGATGAACCCCGATGTGACGGTCCGCTTCCGGGGTGTCATGGAGAAATGCACCTACTGTGTGCAGCGCATCAGCCGCGCCAAAATCGATACCAAAAACGAAACCGGAAACTCCATCAAGCCGCCCGACGGCACGGTCAAGACCGCCTGCCAGCAGGCCTGTCCGGCCAACGCTATCGCGTTCGGCGACCTGACCGACCGCAACAGCGCTGTTTCCATCGAAAAGCAGAAAGACCGCAACTACATGATGCTCGAGGAACTGAACGTGCGTCCGCGCACCTCGTACCTGGCAAAGATCCGCAATCCCAACCGGGAGATATCCCCGGCAACGTAACACGACAACCCGGAAACGAATAACGCACAAAGTAGTCCATAAAGCAGATATTCCATGAGTCAGAATACCGTAACGGCACCGGATAACCGGCTGGTGAAAGGCGATCACGATTTTGCCAGTGTCACCAAACTGATCAGTGATATTCCCCAGGAACGGACACCCTTGTGGTGGTATATCGCCTTCGGTATCTCGAACATTCTGCTTGCGGTCATGCTGGCCATGGTCGTTTGGCTGATTTGGAACGGGATTGGAGTCTGGGGCCTCAACAATCCGGTTGGCTGGGGCTGGGACATCACCAACTTCGTATGGTGGGTGGGAATTGGTCACGCCGGAACCCTCATCTCCGCCATTCTTTTCCTGTTCCGCCAGGGGTGGCGAACCGCCATCAACCGCTTTGCCGAGGCGATGACCATCTTCGCCGTCATGTGCGCGGGCCTGTTTCCCGCCATTCACGTCGGACGGATCTGGACCATCTACTGGATCTTCCCGCTGCCCAACTCCATGCAGCTCTGGCCCAATTTCAACAGCCCCCTTCTCTGGGACGTTTTTGCCGTGTTCACCTATCTGACCGTATCCACCCTGTTCTGGTATGTCGGACTGGTGCCCGACCTCGCCACCATGCGCGACAAGGTCAAGGGCAAAATCTCCAAAATCGCCTACGGCATCTTCGCACTGGGATGGACCGGTGCCAACCGGCACTGGCAAAACTATGAAAAAGCTTACATGATCCTGGCCGGTCTCGCGACCCCGCTCGTCCTCTCCGTGCATACCATCGTATCATTCGACTTTGCCGTCTCCATCATTCCCGGCTGGCACACCACCATCTTCCCTCCCTATTTCGTGGCCGGAGCCGTTTTCTCCGGATTCGCGATGGTGCTTTCGCTGATGATCATCACCCGCAAGCTCTACAAGCTTGAAGATATCATGACCCTCGACCACATCGAGAAGATGAACATCATCATCCTGGTAACCGGGAATATGGTCGGCTTTGCCTACGCCATGGAGTTTTTCATCGCCTGGTACAGCGGTGTGGAGTACGAAAAATTCGCCTTTATCAACAGGGCGTTCGGCCCCTATGCCTGGGCCTACTGGATTATGGTTACCTGCAACGTGGTGGCTCCGCAGTTTTTCTGGGTGAAGAAGTTCCGCAGGAATATCGCCCTGACTTTCGCTCTGTCCATTGTCATCAACATAGGCATGTGGTTTGAGCGGTTTGTGATTACGGTCACTTCGCTGGCCCAGGACTTCCTGCCCTCCTCCTGGGGGTACTTCTCTCCCACCTATGTGGATGTACTCACCTATGTAGGTACCTTCGGACTCTTTTTCACCTTCTTCCTGCTTTTCCTCCGGTTCCTGCCGATGGTTGCGATTTCGGAGGTGAAAGGGGTGATGCCCCAGGCCGATCCGGCCTATTACCGATCCGGCAACGGCAATACCAAGTCAAACTGACAACCGATTATGAGTGATAAAGAAAAAACCTTCGGCCTGCTTGCCGAGTTTGACAACCCCGCCGACCTGATGGACGCCGCGGCAGCGGTAAACAAGGCCGGCTACAGCAAGTTCGATACCTACAGCCCGTTTCCCATCCACGGGATGGACGACGCCATGGGCCTAAAGCCCTCCAAACTCGGCTGGATCGTGCTGGCTCACGGCATCATCGGCCTGCTCGGAGGGATCGCGCTGCAGATCTGGTCGATGGATATCGCCTATCCCCTTATCATCAGCGGCAAGCCGACCCTCAACTTTCCCGCGTTCGTGCCGGTCACTTTTGCGCTGGTGATTCTGCTATCGGCATTCGGCACCTTCCTAGGAATGTTTACACTTAACAAACTGCCGAAATTTTACAACCCCCTGTTCAACTCGGAACGGTTTTCCAAAGCCTCCGACGACGGTTTCTTTCTCTGTGTGGAAGCGTCCGATCCCCTGTATTCGGAAACCAAAACCACCGAGCTTCTGAAACATTCCGGAGCCACCTACACCGAGATTATTCCCGACGCCTAATTACGGATGCTTACGACCCTGACAAAAATGAAGATATCTCTGCCACACCTGTTGTCCATACTACTGCTCGCCGTTCTTTTGGGTGCGTGCCGGGGCCAGCCGTCCGACAAGCCCCCCATCCACACCCAGTATAATATGTATTGGCAGGACCGGTTCAACGCACAACAGGAAAATCCGTTCTTCGCCGACGGTCGCTCCATGCGCAGTCCGGTGGAAGGCACGGTCGCCAGAGGATTGCTGGAGGATGATCCGGCCTACTTCCATGGCCTCAACGATGACGGAAGCTACGTGCAAACCATTCCGGTCGACATCACCCGTTCGTTCATTAAACGGGGCCAGGGCCAGTACAACGTCTTTTGCACCCCCTGCCATGGCGGAGCCGGGGACGGCAACGGACCGGTTTCGGATTTCGGTTACATCGCCGCTTCCCTCCACACCGACAACGCCCGGGAAATGCCCGACGGCGAGATTTACAGCGCCATCTATAACGGCGTGCGCACCATGAACTCCTACCGCCATCTGATCAAGGTCGAAGACCGGTGGGCGATCGTCGCCTATGTGAGGGCCCTGCAACTGAGCCAGGATGCCGGAGAGGAGGATCTGGAGCGGCTCAACCTGGATCCCGAAATATTCGCCGCCGGTGAGAACTGATGGAGCACAGGAATCAGGCCGGTGATTCCGAACATGTTCCTGCCGGCCGTTTATCTGAATCAACTGTACGCATTTTCCTACACATATCTGAAGTAACGATATTTTAAACTCGCAAAACATGAGCATGGATACCCATCACACCACGCTTTCCGACAGGCTGACCTTCCCCGAGGAGAACCGTATCTCCGTCGGCTTCCTTGCTGCCGGTATCATTGGAGTTATTCTGAGCCTCATCGGACTTGTTGTCAATACCGAGCAGTTCTTCTACTCCTACCTCACCAGCTTCGCTTTCATCGCCAGTCTGGTACTTGGAGCCCTCTTTTTCGTGATGGTGCAACATGTCACCCGCTCCAGCTGGAGTGTTGTCATACGGCGCATACCGGAAACCATCTCCTATCAGCTTGTGTGGCTGGGCATTCTCTTTATTCCGATTCTGTTCGGCATGGAAATTCTCTACGAATGGACACGACCGGAACGCATCGCCACCGACGCGCTCACCCAGCACAAGCTTCCCTATCTCAACCTTCCGTTCTTTATCATTCGGAACATCATCTACTTTGCCGTCTGGGCCTATCTGGGTTACAAGCTATACCGCAACTCCATTGCCATGGACCGAAACCCGGATCCGGCACTCGACCGGCAGCAACGCGTACTCAGCGCTCCCGGCCTGCTGATATTCGCGTTTACGGTAGCTTTCGCCTCATTCGACTGGCTGATGTCCATGGACTCCCACTGGTTCTCCACCATGTTCGGCGTCTACTACTTCGCTATGAGTTTCCAGACCATACTTGCCGTGGTCATCGCATTGGTGCTCTATCTGTTCCGCAAGGGGCTGCTCACGAATACCATCAACAAGGCGCATATTCACGACCTCGGAGCGTTTCTGTTCGGGTTCAGCGTATTCTACGCCTACATCGCCTTCAGCCAGTTCCTGCTCATCTACTACGCCAACATCCCTGAAGCGACCCTATGGTTTTACTACCGCTTCGAGGGGAACTGGATTGTGCTGGCCTGGCTGTTTCTGATCGGCCGGTTTGTCATTCCGTTTGTTTTGCTGCTGAAGAGAAAGGCCAAAACCAACTACAAACTGCTCATGGGCGTATCGCTCTGGATTATCGCCCTGCAATTCCTGGAGATGTTCTGGATCGTGATGCCGATCCTACACCAGGGCGCCTTCTCCATCCACTGGCTTGATATCGCCCTGCTTCTGGCCTTTTTCGGCATTTCGGCCGGCCTGTTTTTCCGCCAGTTCGGCAAACACAGCATGATCCCGAAAAACGATCCGCTGCTCACCGAATCCCTGAACAAACACTGACATCCAGGTACAGCCGCTATGCATCACTGCTGATTCGACAGGTAAGAGCCGTCCGAAAACAGGAACTGTAACTTACCTCCAATTGTATAATTAACAACTATCTGTTGTAGCATTATGGAAAAAGAACCAAAATCCGGTTACCAGGCCGACCTGGAACACTCTCTCGGTGATGGTGTCTCACCGGACAACATCAATCTGCGTACCGTCTCCTTCTGGATCATTCTCGGAATTGTGATTGTCGTCATCACCCTGTTCGGAGTATATAATATGTTTTCTTATAATCAGTTTCTATCTTCCCAGCAAGCTGCCATTGACGCCGACTATCACGAACTGAACGAACGCCGCGCGGCGGATCACCGGATGCTGAACTCCTTCGAGGTGGTGGATGAGGAGGCACGGCGCTACCGCATCCCGATCGACAGTGCGATGACACTGATGGTAGCCGGACGGGACAATGCACCCTGAAACAACCGCACAACCCTTTATGAAACTGCAACTCCTCTTAATGATGGCCTGCCTGCTTCCGCTGCTTTACGCGGCTCCTGCGGCCTCTCAGCACAACATCCCCCCCCGGGAGCTGGAAAATGTGGGGATTACCGAAAAGCTCGGGGAATACATCAGTGGCGATATCACGCTGTTCAACGAGCACGGCGAGGAGGTTACGCTGGACAGCTATCTGAACAACGGCCGGCCGATTATCCTCGCCATGGTTTACTACGAATGTCCGATGCTCTGCAACCTGATTCTTCAGGGGATGATGCGCGGTGTGCGTGACCTCTCCTGGCAGCCTGGTGAGGAGTATGACATTCTGGCCGTGAGTATCAGTCCCACCGAGACCCCCGAGCTGGCCAGGGAAAGCAAGCAGATCTATGTTGAGATGCTGAACAATCCCGAAGCCGCAGACGGTATCCATTTCATGACCGGCAGCGAAGCGGAGGTCCGGCGCCTGGGTGACGAAGTCGGCTTCTACTATCAGTGGAACGAGCAGACCCAGGAGTACATGCACGGCTCCGCGCTCATATTTCTCTCGGAGAACGGCCGGATTTCCCGTTACCTGAATGGGATCGACTATCCTGAGCTGATGCTTCGCAACGCCTTGTCCGACGCCGCTGACGGCCGCATCGGCACGGCCCTGGATCGTGTAGTGCTCTACTGTTTTCAATTTGACGCGTCATCGGGGTCCTATGTGCCGGTGGCCGTCAACATCATGAAACTCGGTGGTGCGGCCACACTGCTGCTGCTCGGCCTGTTTCTCGGCTTCTTTTACTACCGCGAACGGAAGACCCATAAATAACAGAACCGCTAGGACTTCTCCGAACTTATGAACAGAATCATCGAATACATGCTTCCTCCACAACGCTCGACTGTTGCCGGCGATGTGGACAGCCTTTTCACCTTCATCAATGTTGCGGGTTTCATACTCTTCGCAGGGATCATGATCACCATCCTGATTTTCGTGATCAAATACCGGAGAAAGTCGGAGGACGATGTCACCCCGGTCATCACACACAACAGCATCCTTGAGGTCACCTGGACCGTCATTCCCATCATCCTCATTTTGATTGTATTCAGCTGGGGATTTCGTGGATTTCTGACGCTGTCGAGTCCGCCGCCCAACGCCTACGAAATCAATGTTACGGCGGCGTCCTGGCTTTGGGAGTTCCGGTATCCCGGCGGAGGCACCACTGTCAACGAAGTGTTTGTGCCTGTAGATCGACCCGTCAAATTTATCATGCGGTCCGACGATGTGCTGCACTCCCTCTACGTGCCCGACTTCCGGATTAAGATGGACGTACTGCCGAATCGCTACACAACCACCTGGTTTCAGGCAACCGAAACCGGTCAGTCGATCCTCTACTGTACCGAGTATTGCGGTACCGCCCACTCCGACATGCTTGCTACGGTTCATGTGCTTTCGCAGGATGAGTTTGAAGAATGGCTGGAAACCGGCCTTGAGATCGATGAAGACATGCCGCTGGCCGAACTCGGTGAGGCCACCTACACCAGTGCCGGGTGCAACGCCTGTCACTCACTGGACGGGACCAGCCGTATCGGTCCCTCGTTCCTGAATCTGTTCGGTTCCGACCGGGAGCTGCAGGACGGATCGGTCGTGGTCGCTGACGAAGATTACATCCGGCGCTCCATCCTCGACCCCCAGGCCGAGGTAACGGCGGGCTATCCGAACAACATGCCCTCCTATGCCGGGCGGCTCAATGAACGGCAAATCGACGGACTGATCGCTTTTATCAAAGAACTGCAAGACTGATTATACCATGGCCGAACGCTCTGCAAATACGCTCCGGATTCGTGAGTTCCCCATCGACGAGAACCCGAAGCACACCTATCTGAATCACGAGAAAGGAATCCTGTCGTGGCTTTTCACTCTCGATCACAAGCGCATAGGGTTGCTTTACCTGGGTTCGATTACTTTTTTCTTCTTTGTTGGAGGCGTACTAGCCCTCCTGCTGCGCACCGAGCTCCTCACCCCCGCGCAAAGCATCATCGACGCCGATACGTATAATCAGATCTTCACCCTGCACGGGGCGATCATGATCTTCCTGTTCATCATCCCCTCGATCCCGGCAGCGCTGGGCAACTTCTTCCTACCGATGATGATCGGCGCCAAGGATGTCGCCTTTCCCCGGCTGAACCTGGCCAGCTGGTGGATCTACATCTTCGGCGCGCTGTTTGCGCTCTTTTCTATTGTCAACGGAGCGGTTGATACCGGATGGACCTTCTACACCCCGTACAGCGTCCAGACCGGCACAGCGGTGGTTTCCATGACTCTTGCGGTGTTCATTCTCGGCTTTTCATCCATTCTTACCGGTATCAACTTCATCGTCACCCTCCACAAACTGAGAAGTCCCGGTCTTTCGTGGAGCAAAATGCCGCTGTTTCTGTGGTCCCTGTATGCGACGGCCGTCATCCAGATTCTTGCGACACCGGTGCTGGCCATCACCGTGCTACTGCTGGCGATGGAGCGGATTCTCGGGATCGGGATATTCGACCCGGCTATGGGAGGCGACCCGGTGCTCTACCAGCACTTCTTCTGGTTCTACTCGCATCCGGCCGTCTATATCATGATCGTCCCTGCCTTTGGTATCATTTCGGAACTGATCTCCACTTTCTCCCGAAAAACCATCTTCGGCTACTGGGCCATCGCCCTTTCGAGCCTCGCCATCGCGTTTATCGGGTTTCTTGTCTGGGGCCATCACATGTTCGTCTCCGGACAGTCCGAACTCTCATCGGTGGTATTCTCGTTTCTGACATTCTTTGTGGGTGTGCCGACCGGCATCAAGATTTTCAACTGGGTGGCCACCATGTACCGGGGATCCATCGATCTCAAAACCCCGATGCTCTACGCCCTGGCGTTTCTTTTTCTGTTTACTATCGGCGGACTGACCGGCATCATGATCGGCGCGCTCTCCATCAACGTCCATTTGCACGATACCTATTATATCGTTGCCCATTTCCACTATGTAATGATGGGCGGGACGGTGATCGCGCTGCTCGGCGGCATCCACTACTGGTGGCCCAAGATGACGGGCAGAATGTATAACGAGATGTGGGGACGCATCACCTGCGGCATTATCTTCGTCTCCTTCAACATGACCTTCCTTCCCCAGTTCATCATGGGCAGCCAGGGAATGCCGAGGCGGTATTTCAACTACGTGGACCAGTTTCAGGGGCTGCACCAGTTTTCCACTATCGGCTCCTATCTGCTTGGGCTGGGTTTTGTGATCATGGCGGTTTACCTGGCCTGGTCGCTTTTCAAGGGGCCCAGGGCGACATCCAACCCCTGGAAGGCACGGTCACTGGACTGGATGACCTCCTCGCCTCCGACACATCACAACTTTGAATACACCCCGGTGATCCTCCACGGTCCGTATGACCATCACAAACCGATGAAGGAGTTCCGAATGGGCGTAGCTGAATCAGAAGAGGAGCGGGAATCCGCCAAACAGAAACCACTGAAATCCTAATCGCACGGCGTTAAACCAATTTCATAATCGTATGGGGAATCAGAGTGCAGCGGCAGGCAGAAAGTCGCATTTACAACATCACTTTGTCAACGAAGACCAGCAGTTCGAGTCTTCGAAAATGGGTATGTGGATTTTTCTTGTCACCGAGGTGCTGATGTTCGGGGGCCTTTTTGTGGCATACATTATATACCGGGCATGGCACCCGGACCTGTTCTACATGGCCGCCCAGGAACTGGATGTGGCCCTTGGGGCGACCAACACGGTCGTTCTCATCGCCAGCAGCCTGACCATCGCCCTTGCGATCCGCGCGGTCCAGCTCGACAAGATCAAGGCCGCTATCAACTACCTGTCGGCCACCCTGCTACTTGCGGGCACCTTTCTGGTGATCAAGTACTTCGAATATATGGACAAGTTCGGCAAGGGGATCTATCCCGGCCAGGCCTACTCGTACGAGGGGATCCATCATGAGATGGCCGTGAACTTTTTCAGTATTTACTACATGATGACCGGCCTGCACGGTATTCACGTGCTTGTCGGTATGGCCCTGATCGGCTGGATGATCATTAAGGCCAAAAAGGGTGCTGTGCACAGCGGCTACTATACGCCTGTGGAAAACACCGGCCTGTTCTGGCACCTGGTGGACATCATCTGGATTTTCCTGTTTCCGCTGCTCTACCTGATCGACTGATATGCCACCGGGCGCGACTCGCTGCCAACGAACTACCAACGAATTCCGGCTCACTCCGAAATAACAAGATCCCGACCAAGATCACAGACCAAGAACATGAGTACTCATCACATTTCAACCCTTCCCACGCTGCTTTCCGTAGCCGGCGCCCTGCTGGTACTCACTTTCCTCACCGTGGCCGTCACCTGGATAAACATTCCCGAACCGTTCAATGTAATTGTGGCCATTGCCATAGCCATTGTTAAAGCGGCCATAGTCGCCATGTTTTTCATGAATCTCTACTGGGACAGCAAATTCAATACGATCGTCTTTCTGCTGTCCATCCTATTCCTGACGATTTTTGTGAGTATCACACTGCTGGACACCCTGTTCCGTGACGCGGGGCTTCCGATTTACTGATAGCAGGAGATTCAGCTTCCCTTGCAGCATCCACGTTGGCTCTCCCTTCACTCCTTGTCGGGACGGGGAAAACGCGCGACATACGGTTTTTCAATCCGCAACGTGTACAGGAAAGGTTTGAAAGTCGTCTGGCTGGTTAGATAACCGCGCATCATTATTATTCAAACAGAAGCCTGGAAGCCTGTTCAGAAAGAGATTGCACTGATTGATTCCGTTGGCCGATGAGATTACCGATGAGAAGTTTCATCGGCAGTGACCGGGTCGGTCTGCAGATCGGCAATTTCCTTTGGGAGCATCGGGTTTTCGAGCCGGATGATCTTGCGCCGGCTCAGCCCGATTTTTTCCATGACGCCCTTGTTGTGATCCGCAAACAGCCGGTCCATTGTGCGGTCGGCGGAAATTATCCTCATCCCCCTTGCAATTCTGGCGGCCAGTTCCGGTTCATCCGGATTCACATAAAAAAGGAGTGGCAGCGGGTAATGGATCAGCAGGTGGCCCACGGTAGTCACATTTGCCAATTCATCCTCTCTTTCGGCAAACACACCATCCACTTCGTTGATGCCAAGGGTCGTAAATGCAAACTCTCCATTGCGGAGGTTGGCAAACAGCTCGTCAAACCCGCCCTTTTCGATAACAGTAAACCCGTTATGTCTCAGAAGATCAGCGTCGGTCCACAGTTCCGGTATACCCACCTTGAATCTTTTCAATGCATCCGAACTATCGATTTGGGCAAAGTGGTCTTGATCCTCTTCCCTGATGATGATCACCCGATATCCCAGCAGATTGTTAAGAATCGGATGGTAGATCACGGTTTTGTCTTCCTTCGACATTTTCCGGTTTCCTGCCGTGGTAACAAACAGGTCATGGCCGTACTTTCTGAATGCGCTGGACTCCATGTTTCCGGGGTAATCATCCATACGTTCAACAAGCTTCCAGGCACCATACTCTTGTCTGGTGGCATGCAATGCGGCCGTCAACACATCTCTCTCGTAATCCCTCCTGACGGAAGACCTGTTTCCGCTCCAAAAATCAATTACCTGTATTCGGTCTCTCATAGCCTGGAAACAGTGATCGCTGCAAAAGTCCTGTACCCAACAAACATTAATGCAAATATTTTCATCATCATGCATAAAACTACTCATTATTAATGCAAACATCAATTCCGGTTACATATAGAAATCGGCAGGATCCAGATGTGATGGCCGGCAAACAGATGCTATTTGATATAGGCCCAATAACTAGTCGTTTTTTTCATGAGAATTCCAGAATGCATCAACGCGTAAGTATTTGGCAGTACACCTGAACCACCCGGATAAACCCTGGTTCTCCAGTAACAGCCTACAGCGTTAATTTCGCGTTAAATAAATGTCCATGGGTTTGTTGTTTCCTCTGTTTTTATTATTATTACCACAGATATGCAAAATTTTTACTTTCCTTTCCCACCGGAGAACTCTCGCTGATGAAAGTAACACTGAAAGATATTGCAAAGGAAACCGGCTATTCGATTTCGACCATATCCCGCGTATTGAGCAATGTGGGAAAAATCAGCAGCAAGGCGCGTGAAGAAATTCTTCAGGCAGCCCAGAGGTTGAACTACCCCACTTCCCGAATTGCAGGGTACGAAGTCAGGAAAAAGAACCTCAACATCGCACTGATAACCGATTTCCACGAGGGTGAGTTTTACGCATCCTACTACTACGGGGTGGAGCGAGCGGCTTCGGAGGACCATGTTCGGTTGGCATTGCTGAATGTAACGGATCCGAGAAAAAACGTTAAAAAGTTTATGACCGAGCTCCTGTCGGACAAGTACTATGATTGTGCCATCATTTACATTCCGGAGCTTTTAAGAAAGGATTACGAGGAGTTGCTGGAGGTTATCCCGGACAGTTTTCCGGTTGTTTCAAACGCCCTGATTGAGAACTCCATTTTGTCTACCATCACCTTTGACGGCTACAGTGGCGGGCATCAGGCGGCACGGCTTTTCTATAAACGCGGTTACAGGAGGGTCGGCATTGTAAAAGGTCCCGCGAACAAAGCGGAGAGCAGATTCAGGTATAATGGTTTCAAAGATTACGTCGACGGAAAACCTGATATGGATCTGGTGTGGGAGTATCAGGGGGATTTCGAGTTCAACTCCGGAGTACAGAGTTTTTACGCCATGAGAGAGAGTGACTCCGAACCTGATGCCGTTTTCATCAGCAATGATTTCATGGCAACGGCCTTTGTCGATACCGCCGTAGCCAATAATGTGATGGTGCCGGATGATATCGCCGTACTTGGATATGACGACCTGCCGATGTGCCGGAACAACAATCCCACCATATCATCCGTGCGGACCGATTTTCGTCAGCTTGGCTTTACGACTATCCAGACTTTGAAAAACCGGCTTTCCGGAAACGGCCAGCAAAGCGGGATGCTCAGCCTCATCCCGGTCAGTATCAATGAAAGAGAGTCGATTGCGGTCAAGCCGGTCCGGGCTTAGATCCGACACAAAGCCTGTTCCTTGCCACCGTCGATGCGCGCGCTCATCCACAGAGCCTTCGGAATAGCGTATCGGATCGATATTTATCTGCCTGGCAATATGTTGCCGGTGCGGGAGCAGAGCACCTGATCCCATGGAATTACAGTAACCGTCACCAACCCATCACAAGCAGATGAAACCATCGAATGTTCGCACAACAGCTGTTTGGGCTCTATTTATCGTATTTATTCTGACCGGCTTTGCCTGTTCGGGGACAACGGAGCACTCCGGACAGAGTGTCCCGGTAACACTGGAGCAGGACGGGGACGGGAATTACACCATCTATCGTGACGGGGAACCCTATTTCATCAAGGGAGCAGGCGGAAGCTCCCGTCTTGACATGCTGGTGGAGACCGGAGGAAACTCCATCAGGACCTGGTCAACCGATGACGCCGGGCGCATTCTCGACGAGGCGCATGAACGCGGCCTTTCCGTCATGCTCGGAATCTGGCTGCAGCACGAGCGGCACGGGTTCAATTATGATGATGAGGAGGCCGTAGCGCGCCAAAAAAACGAAGCTCGGGAGAAGATTCTGCGCTACCGGGATCATCCCGCACTCCTGGCATGGGGACTCGGAAATGAAGTCAATCTTCAGTATAGTAACACCCGTGTATGGCACGCTGTCGAGGATATTGCGCAGATGGCAAGGGAGCTCGCTCCGAACCAACTCGTAACGACCGTCATTGCCGGTATCGATCAGGAAATCGCCCGTCTTGTCACAGAGAAAGTACCCTCCATTGACTTTCTGAGCATCAACACCTACGGTGGCCTTGACGATTTGCCGCAGAGAATCCGGGAGACCGCCTGGGACGGGCCTTATGCCGTTACAGAATGGGGGCCTACCGGACACTGGCAGGTGGATCGTACCGGCTGGGATGTTCCCATTGAGCCCACAAGTACCGAAAAAGCTGCGCAGTATCTTTCCCGGTATCAGAACAGCATTCTGGGGGATCCGGATCGATGCCTCGGATCATACACCTTTCTCTGGGGACAAAAGCAGGAGACAACTCCCACCTGGTACGGGGTGTTTCTTGAGACCGGGGAGATAACCGAAGTGGTCGATGTCATGCACTACAACTGGACCGGTGAATGGCCTGAACTGCGGGCTCCATCCATCCACAGCATCACTATAGACGGACTTTCAGCCCGCGACGACATCTACCTGAGCCCCGGCGGCACATACATGGCATCGGTTGAGGGTTCCCACCCGAACAACAGCTCCTTCGAAATCCGCTGGGAGTTTCTTCCCGAAAGCACAGACGTTCAGGTTGGCGGAGATCATGAAGAACGTCCCGAAACCATCTTCGGTCTTGAAGTTGAGAATAAGGGAGAAACACTGGTCTTTCGCGCTCCTGAACAGCCGGGCCCCTACCGCCTGTTTGTCTATCTGGTGACCGAAGACAACCGTGCCGCTACCGCGAACATTCCGTTCTTTGCAGGCGAGCAACAGTGACCTTTACCGCTTGTCCATGTCGGACCGACACGCTCGGCTTTGCCTGATACCACAGGATGATGCCCCTCCGCCGATAGCTTGCGACGCCATTTGCGAGCAAAAAAAGGGTTGTTCGCGGTACAAGCGCAAACAACCCTGAAAATATCCGGCTGACAAGTAAGTGTCAGCTGAAATCACACATTACTTGACAAGCGTCAGTGTGCGTGTGAGTACCTGGTTTCCTGCCTGGAGACGGTACAGATAGACACCGCTGGAAAACCCGGCTGCGTCAAAAGTAACCGAATGCTGTCCGGCTGAGAGGTGTCCTTCTTCCAGAACTGCGACTTGCTGACCCAGCATGTTATACACGCTCAGTGTCACCTGGGAAGATTCCGGAAGCGCAAAATCGATACTGGTTGTCGGGTTGAACGGATTCGGGTAGTTCTGGCTCAGTTGCAAGGTCCGGGGAACATCGGAGACTGCCGGCTCGCTGCTGGTCGGCTCTCCCGATACAAACTCGAAGTGATCCATGAACCAGGTGTCGTTAGCACCGCCTGATGCAGGATCTCCGCTCAGATCTGCGATAACAACAACCCTGTCCCAGGGAGCCTCACCGGCCAGCTCCTGAATATCCCACTCCAGTTCCACCCACTCTTCCTCGGCAGTCACTTCTGCAAACATTTCAGGGGATTCCGGCCCTACCTGCATCTCAAGCTTCATCATAACTTCGATTCCGCCACGTGGTGACCAGACTCTCATGCGGAAGCTCGTCTGCTCATTAATATCGATGGGTTCGGGGAGGTTGTAGAAGAAACCGGCCCAGCCCTGTGCTCCAGCCGATTTTTCATACCGTAATACATAGTCGGTCTCATTCAGCCCGGATTTATCCGGGTTTTCAATTCTTTCCAGAACTGCACCCTCAAACGGGAACATTACAGGGTCTTCTTCCCAGTTGATCTCCTCGTCATCAAAATTGAACGTCCAGGGAAGAGGTACGAGATCAGCGTCATCCTCTGAGGGGGGCGGATCCAGAACCTGTCCAGCGGCGGTGCTGAACATAAACATTGGCAAAAATAAGCCAAGAACCATGTATTTCATCGTTGCTGTAAGCTTGTTATTCATAGCATCCTCAATATTATTAATTCTTGTTACTCCAGCTTCGGCGCAACACGGGCTGATAGCGCTTTCCGTACGCACCGGTTTTGTCGATCTGACTTACCTTATGTTACTATAGTTACAATAAAAATGCAAATATTTCCCACAATCAATACAACTATATTGCGCTTTTTTCATTCCCCGCCAGATGCAAAATACCGGTGTATCGTGCTGAAAGCGGGCCTATGGGATTGCAAAAACAGGATTAGTCACTATCATATTACATACTTGGCGCGTGAATCAGCCACATGAACCCAACGGGAAACATATTGCAAAATATTTCATTTTTTGCAATATTGATATAAAACAAGAATATACCCAACAGGCTGCAGTCGTTTTTCCGGTACAGAAATCAGCCGGAAACTGTCGATAAAACCGGAGAACCCATGACACTTAACAGAATTACATCCATCTCTTTTTTGCTTTTTGCGATACATCTGCTTGTCTCACAGCCGGCTGTATCACAGGACTGGCAGCTGGTCTGGTCCGATGAATTTGGTACAGAAACCCTGGATACCACCAATTGGGAATACATGATCGGTACCGGTTCTCAGTATGGTGTTCCGGCAGGCTGGGGCAACAGTGAGCTTCAGTACTACACCGACCGCGAAGAAAACATCTTCGTCCAGGATGGCAAGCTGCATATTGTTGCCAGGGAAGAATCCTACAGAACCAGGAACTACACCTCGGCCCGCATCCGCTCTCTTGGCAAAGCCGATTTCCGGTACGGCAAATTTGAAGTACGCGCCAGGATGCCAAAAGGCCAGGGCCTGTGGCCTGCTATATGGATGCTCCCGACGGATAATGTCTATGGCGGATGGCCCCGAAGCGGGGAAATCGACATTCTTGAAATCGTGGGGCATGAGCCACATATCGCCCATGGAACCATTCACTATGGTGAGTCGGCAGGTGCCGGACATTCACTTACCGGGGGACGATACATCCTCAGAGATGGCAGTACCTTCAATGATGATTTCCACATTTTCTCAATAATATGGGAGCCTGAAAGAATCGAATGGTATGTGAACGGTAATTTATATCACTTTGCAACTCCGGGTCATACCAATCCCTACCCCTGGGTTTTTGATCAGAAATTCCATCTTTTGCTTAATGTTGCCGTGGGTGGCAACTGGCCGGGCAATCCCGACAACACCACCGAATTTCCACAGGAGATGGTCGTTGACTGGATCCGTGTATATCAGGATGCGACGCTCACCTCCGCGGGCGATGAAACAGAGGAAAGGCCCGGTTCTTTTACCCTCTCCCAAAACTACCCCAACCCGTTCAACCCAACCACCAATATTTCGTTTGAAATCGCAGAAGCCGGACACGTATCCATCAAGGTGTATGACATGCTAGGCCGTTTGGTCGCCCGGCCGGTCAACGGTGACTTCCACACCGGAAGCCACACCATCAGCTTCGATGCAAGCAACCTGAGCTCCGGCACATACATCTACCGTCTGGAGTCCGGTGGCTACGAACAGGCGCGAACCATGCAGCTGATGAAATAGGCATTAGCTCCTTATCAGGCGGGCCGGGCACGATCCGGCCTGCATTCTTTGGTTTTTTTTCCCGGATCAACAAATTCCATCTTCCGGCTATCCTCCTGAAGCCGGACAGATGGGGCAACTTTTTTATTTCCTTTCTCAACCGACTTCTCCGTAAAGATGTTTCGATTCTTTGGTACACCCTACCTGCTATTTTTAACCCTCTTTCCCCTGTCAGCACCTGGCAATAACGCAGTCTCCCCACCCGGCTTCTCCCTTCCGGCAGGAACCTACACCGAGCCATTCGGTTTAACTTTTACCGTACCTGAGGGATCAACAGTCCGATACACCACCAATGGCGAAAAGCCATCGGAATCCTCAAGGGCCTATGAGAATGGCGCATCCGTTGACATATCGGGATCGGTCATGGTGCGGGCACGTGCATTCCGTGACGGATACGAGCCCAGTGATTCAAAAACCAAAACGTTTATTCAGTTGCACCCCAATGTGGCCGACTTTGATTCAAATCTGCCGCTGGTCATTGTAAATCAGTTCGACAATGTCATGCATCCGGAGGGACATCACCGCAGCACCGTCCATTTTTCCGTTATCGACCTTGATAGCGACGGGCGCGCACATCTTCTCACCGATGATCTGCACCTTCACAGCCGGTCGGAGTCCAACTACCGGGGCTCCAGCTCACTTGCGTTTCCGAAAAAACAATTCGGGGTTCGATTGATCGACGAGGCAGGCGATAACCGGAATGAATCCATCCTGGGATTGCCCTCCGAAAATAACTGGATCATGCACGCGCCATGGGATGACCGAACGCTGATCCGGAACGCTGTCGCCTATCAGCTGAGCAGCGACATGGGTCGATATGCCCCGCGTACCCGGTTTGTGGAATTGTTCCTGCACGAGGGTGACGGCCCGGTTACCGCAGGTCATTATCACGGTGTCTATATGCTGGTCGAGCGAATCAAGTGGGATAACAATCGCGTGAACATTGAAAAAATCACTCCGGACGACAACTCAGAGCCGGAAATCACCGGCGGTTACATCATCAATTTCGACCGTGATGTCCATATTCGAAGCAGAAACCGCAACACCGGCTTTGCCCTTGTGCGTCCACAGGACCATGACATCACCCCGCAGCAGCGCAACTGGATTGAACATTTCCTTGGTGACCTGGAGGCTGCTTTATTCGGCCCGCAGTTTCATGACCCGGACGAAGGGTACGCGGCCTGGCTCGATCCCGAATCATTCATTGACCACCATCTCATAACAGAAACCCTGAAAGAGATGGACGGATACCGGCTCAGTACGTATCTGTACAAGGACCGCGGCGGACGGGTGATTATGGGTCCGGTATGGGACTACAACCTGAGCCTGGGCAACTATATCACTACCGAGGGCTGGAACGGTCATGATCCCACAGGATGGTACTACACCCATGTCCCTGAGGAGATGTATCTGAATGGTTGGTACACCCGACTATTCCAGGATCCGGATTTTGCGCAGCGCTATCAGGATCGCTGGTGGGAGTTGCGGCAAGGGCCTTTTTCAAGCGGCCATATTGTAAATATGATTCATGATTATGTGGACAAGCTCGGGGAGGCCATTGACCGTAATTTTGAACGCTGGGACATCCTGGGGGAAGATGTCTGGCACTGGAGCCGCGACGGTTTTGATACCTATGAGGAGGAAATCGACTATATGGTCAACTGGATTGAGACCAGGCTTGACTGGATCGATTCGCAGATGGGGGATCCGCCCGCTGATCTTCCCGAGTCCAACCTCCGCTATTATTGGTATTTCAGCGATAATATGCCCAACAACACCCCACTTGAAACCGTAGATGCGACATATGCGCTGATGCATGACGCCAAAATCCGTTATCACTCCGCTCTGGACGGCTACCCCTTCGATGAGGATCACGCTCATTGGCGCAAAGCGTCCATGGAGCGTCGTAATCGTCCAACCGATATTAACTACCTGCCGGATGGCAACGAGGGACGTCCGTTCGACCAGGGCAACATGCGCGGACTGCAGGTACGTCAGCCTTTCCGGGGAGATGCCGGAGAAAATACGCTGATATTCGAAATGCCCACCACTAACATGGAAAAAATCGTATTCCGTTTTGCCGCTATGGACGAAGGAGCAGCTGACGAGCTCGTCATCGACTATGCTACGGAACCGGATGCTCCGAATCATGATGCAAGCTGGACGGCAGACGGGATCGCTCAGTCACGTTTTCCGTTGTCGGTTGAGTACCGGGAAGTTACCATTGATTTCCGGAATATCGGGGATGTGCAAGACAACCCTGATTTCAGGGTTCGTATCCGTTTTGACGGGGACGATATGTCCAGGGATGAAGGTAACCGCGTAACATTCAATAATATCAGCTTGGAAGAGTACACAGGGGATGGGTCAAGCGTGGATTCACCGAGAGAGGCAGACCCGGAAGGCGCCGAACATTTCCAACTTGATCAGAATTATCCCAATCCGTTCAATCCTGCTACCGTGATCAGTTACCAAATCCCTCAAAGCGGCCATGTATCGCTGGAAGTCTATGACATCCTCGGGCAGCGCGTGGCAACGCTGGTTAACGAGCACGTTCCGGCGGGGCGCCATGATGCTGTATTTGACGCATCCGATCTCTCAAGCGGAGTATACATTTATCGGCTGGAAACCGGCCGGAAAAGCTTTTCACGCACCATGATGCTGGTGAGATAGCATCCCGGATAACCGCCATGCCCTCAAAGGGCACGGCGGCATGTTTCCGGAACGCCTCATCCAAGCAGCCCGTCACCTCCTGATGCAGAGACATGCTACAGGGCCGAACCTGTTCAAACTGTGTTGCACATCATGACCAGGAGAGGCATAATTCTCAGATGGCCTTATGCCATCATTTTACAAGCGTAAGACTTCTTGTTAGCTGCATGTCTCCGGCCTGAAGCCGGTAGATATAGGTTCCGCTCGAAAGTCCGGAGGCATCAAACGTTACCGAATACTGTCCCGATGCCAGGTGTTCGTCTTTCAGCAGAGCCACGCGCTGTCCAAGCAGATTGTACACGGCAAGGGACGCATGAGCCGATTCAGGCAGTGAGAATGATATGGTTGTGGCCGGGTTGAACGGGTTGGGATAGTTCTGGGCGAGTGTCAACTGGTCCGGTGTCTGTGTTAATGGATCTCCGACCGAGGTTGGCACTTCAACACCCGAGACATGCAGGTCATCAAAATACCAGGTAAAGTCGGCACTACCGTCTCCAATTTGCCCGTCCTGCAAGTCGAAAATCAGAGTGATCAGGTCCCATTCGATTGTGGCATCTGCTCCGCTCATATCCCAGGTTAATTCCTCCCACTCTTCACTGGTCGTGGTTGAAACCGCAACCTCGTATTCCTCGTCACCGTTTTGCTGCTCCACCTTAAACAGGACGGGAACATCCTCCCGCGGTGACCATACTTTCATGGTTACGGTGTGATTATCGCTGTCAAATGAAAACGCCTGATCAATATGCATGAAGGCGCCGGCCCAGAATGCTCCACCATCCTTGACCATCATACCGACCCAGTCGCTGTCGTTTACATTGTCGGGATGGGGATTCTCAACAACACCGGCGTTGCCACCGTCAAATCCGAAGAATGCCATATCCCAGTTGAAATCGCGGTCCTCAAAATCCAAAGGCAGTGTAACGGGATGCAGGTCACTTGGTGAGTCGGGTCCATCCGGCAGCGGGTCATCCTCCCGGGCTTGCGTGATCTCCAGATCATCGAAATACCAGGTAAAGGTATCACTTCCATCCCCCGTCTGACCTTCCTCAAGGTCGAAAATGAGCGTTATCATATCCCAGGTCTCATTGAAACCGGCTCCGCTCATATCCCATTCCATCACTTCCCACTCACCGCCGGCAGAAGTCGATACAACCACTTCATGCTCTTCGTCGCCATCAGACTGTTCCACTTTAACCGCAACAGGAACATCTTCCCGGGGGGACCACACCTTCATCGATATTCCATTGTTATCGGAATCAAAGCTAAACGGGCGGTCCACTTTAAACCATGCCCCACCCCAAAACTCTCCGCCATCCTTGACCATTTTTCCGACGCGATCGCTGCTGTTGACCTGATCCGGTGCGGGATTCTCGACAACGGATACCGAACCGCCATCGAAGTTGGTGAACGCCTCCTCCCAGTTGAAGAACTCATCCTCAAACGTCATCGGCAGTGCCACACGTGCTTCCGCATCGGTATCCTGATACACGCGTACATAGTCGACAATCATCTCCTGGGGAAACTCGGTGGTGTGATCCGGGTAGCCCGGCCAGTTTCCTCCCACGGCCACATTCAAAATCATATGGAATCGCTGATCGAACGGAGCCGGGAAGTCATGTCCCTGCGTGTACCAGTTGTTCTGGGTCTGATAAAGCTCTCCATCAACATACCACCGCATCTCGCCGTGCTCCCATTCCAGTGCAAAAGTGTAAAAGTCATCGGAAAACCGGCCTTCGTCGAGTTGGTAGTAATCACCGGTGTGGACATTATCCGGCCAGCCACCCCCATAGTGAAGGGTTCCGTGGACGATATCGGGCTCGTGTCCCAGGTATTCCATGATGTCGATTTCGCCGCTTGCCGCCCATCCGCCATACACATCATCGGTCGGCATCATCCAGATAGCCGGCCAGAGGCCCTGGCCGATCGGCATTTTTGCCCTGATTTCAAACCGGCCATACCGCCAGTCGCCATTATTGATGGAGCGGATTCTGGCGGAAGTGTAATTTTGACCGCCGTAGGATTCTTCCCTGGCAACGATGTGGAGATTGCCATCCCGTACAAAGATGTTTTCCTCCCGATCGGTGTAGTACTGTGACTCGTTATTGCCCCAGCCGACCAGCCCTTCCGATGCTCCGGTACCGTATTGGTAGGACCATTTTGACTCATCCAGCTCTTCTCCTTCAAACTCATCCGACCAGACCAGTTCCCAGTTCTGAGCGTGTGCATTGCCGATCAGAAAAGCGGCCATAAACACACACAGCATTGATTGAAGTACAGATTTTGTATAACTCATTGTGACATATTTTGACGGTTTGCTGCAGATTCCAGTCGATGTTTTGAATCCATCGCCCTGGGCGGTTAGTGTTGCTTCATCAGTCCATATAGATTTTCTGTCCGTAAGCAAGGTTAAAACGCACAAAGGGCGCCGGCATAAAACCTGCCGGCTACCCTCTGTGATGTGCTTTTAAGACAATTCTGGTGTCAGATGGTACTATTTCACCAGCATCATTTTTTTGGTTTGCGTGAACGAGCCGGCCTGCAGACGGTAGATATAAATACCGCTAGCCATCTCCGACGCGTCAAATTCGACCACATGCTGACCCGCCTGATACACTCCACCGGCAAGAACGGCGACACGCTGTCCCATGACGTTGAACACTTCAAGGGTTACGTCCGCCTGCTCCGGCAAGCTGAACTGGATGTTGGTCGTCGGGTTGAACGGGTTCGGATAGTTCTGGCTCAATTCATAAGCAGCCGGCATATTTCGGATGTCGTCATCGGTCGAAGTCGGCAGATCCGACTCATCAGCGTTGACTTCAAGGCGATCAAAGTACCAGGTAAAATCTTCGCTTGCGTCACCTTCTGCGCCCTCCTGGAAATCGAAGATCAGTACAACGACATCCCATTGCGTGTCCAGGTCGACTCCGCTCATATCCCACTGCATGACTTCCCATTCAACGCTGGTGCTGGTATTGCTGCTGATTTCATACTCGGCGCCACTATCCTGCTGTTCAACCTTCATCAGAACCGGCACATCGGCGCGCGGCGACCACACTTTCATGGAAACATGGGGGTCGTCGGGATCAAACGAAAAGGGCTCTTCAAGATGCATGAACGCGCCGGCCCAGAAGGGTCCGGAGCCTTTGACCATGCGTCCGACCCATTCGCTGTCGTTACCGTCACCCTGGTCGGGGTTTTCTACTCGTGAGGCATGGCCGCCATCAAATCCGAAGAAGGCGAAATCCCAGTTGAATTCCTCATCGTCAAAATCGAGGGGGAGAGAAACCGGGTGAAGGTCTGCGGGGGTAGCGGGACCTTCTGGACGGTCACTGTCCGGATCCGCGTGATTCACCTGGATATTATCGAAATACCAGGTCCAGTCGGGTCCACCGTCGCCATCCTGTCCCACATGAAAATCAAAGATCATGGTCAATTGATCCCAATCGATAAGAGGGCTGGCACCGCTATAGTCCCAGGTCATGGTCTCCCATTCACCCTCCGTAGAAGTAACGGCGAACGAATCATGTTCTCCCTCACCGTCAGACTGTTCAAGCTTGAGGTTGATGCCGACATTTCTTCGCGGGGACCAGACATCCATGGTGATGGTGTTGTTCTCTTCATCGAACCAGAACGTTTCTTCGGTCCAGAAGAACGCGCCGGCCCAGTAGATGGACGCGTCTTTAACCATGCGTCCGACCCAGTCGCTGTCATTATCATCATCCTTGTGCGGGTTTTCGATGACATCAACATGGGCGCCTTCAAATCCAAGGAACACATTGGCCCAGTCGATGGATTGGTCTTCGAAGTCAACCGGCAGGGGAACCCGGACCAGATCGGGTGCTTCATCGCCATTATCGCCATTATCGTCGGAATCACCGGGATCGCTCGGCTCGCCAGCATCAACTACCCCGGCCAGTTCAAAATCATCCATGTACCAGGTATCACGGGCACCTCCCTGTGGGGGATTATCAAAATCCATATCCATAATAACCACAACACGGTCCCAGGCTACATCCTGGTTGATGCCGCTCAAATCCCATTCCAGCGTATTCCACTCTTCTGCAAGAGTTACCTCCTTAAACAGGTCACCGGTTGAGTTTTGCTCATCGCGGGTCTCCAGTTTCATCTGGGCATCGATACCGTCCCGGGGCGACCAGATATTCAGGCGGAAGACCGCGTCATCCGTTCCAGAGACTGCTCTTTCGAGGTGATAAACAAAGCCCGCCCAGGGTTCAGCACTCTCCTGCTTGCTGTACTCCAGGACATGGTCGGAATCATTGCCGGCCGATTTGTCCGGGTTTTCTACGACCCGGAGAGCGGCTCCGTCGAATCCATAAAAGGTGTAGCCATCCCAGTCCACATCCACATCATCAATACTAAAGGCCGTCGGGAATCCCTGCATATCGGATCGATTCTCCGGGTTTTCGATCGTGACCGGGGCTGAGATGCCACCGTTTTCATCATTCCCGGCAACAACGGCAGTTACTTCGGAAGATTGAGCAAATAGCGAGGAAGCAGGCAGCAAAACCGCCATCAACATAATTACAGAATACTTGTACATATCAGAGCTTTTTGTGTGTTACTGTTTTTTTTTTGGGGGGGGATCAGGTGCAGTTCAGAGCCGTACGGATAGCACCCATGCTCTTTGATGAACCTGAAAGTGAAGGCAAAAAAAGCCCCGCAACCCGTACAGAGAGGAGAGGTTTACGGGTCGCAGGGCTAAATTGGTTAAGGATCAGTTATATCCGGGATTTTGCACCAGCGTGCGGTCCGAGAGGTTGATTTCGGATTGTGGGATGGGCAACAGACCCAGACGTTCCGTGCGGAAGTTAATCCGGATTTCCGCGGTGGCCTGGGCGTTGATTTTCTCGGCGGCTGTATCCAGGCCCATGCGAAGCAGGTCCCAGTAGCGAATGCCTTCACCGGCAAACTCCAGCCTGCGCTCTTCCATAATGTTTTCGCGTGTTGCTGGAATCTCTTCAAAATCGTCGCCGTATGCCCGCATCCTTACCCTGTTGAAATAGTCCTGGGCATTGGGAGAGTTCAGTTCGGCTGCCATAAGCAATACATCGGCAAAACGGATTACCGGGCGGTTGTAGGGCCAGTTGAACTCAGTATTGACCGATGGGTAGTCCGGGAAGCGGGGGTAGAATTTTTTGAAGGCGTACCCCTGCCACTGGTGCATTTCATCGGCCCTGTGATTGACCCCTTCATCCACCGGATCCAGAATACTGTAGAAATAGCGGGCGTCTGCATTCTGGTCAAATGACTCCACAAGATTTGTTGTCACCGGCTGGAACGACCATCCCGAAGCATACTCGGCATGAAATCCCACACCTCGCAGACCGGTCATCTGGGATGCCCAGTTGCCGATGGATCCGTTCAGAAAACCCCAGTCTCCGAAACTTGTCTCGATATGCTGGACCGAGAAAATCGCCTCGTTGTTGTTGTTTCCGTCAACGCCCCATTGAGCGCCGAAATCATCGAGCAGATCATGACCGCTGTTGCTGATCACATCTTCCAGGTGTGCGAGCACTTCGCTCTCGGTAACCGACAGGCTTCCAGCGCCGAAGACGGGCTGTACATAATCGCGGTGATAAAGGTAAACACGTCCGAGCAACGCCTGGGCGGCCCATGAGGTGGCTCTGCCGGCCTGATTTGCGGGCACTACATCGCGCAAATCGGGGATAATATCCACCAGCTCGGTCACCAGGAATTCATACACATCTCCCGGGTCGGCCTGGGACACCCTGATGTTTTCGGCAACCAGCGGCTCTTCGAACAGCGGTACGTTTCCGAACAGACGCACCAGGTCGAAGTAGAACAGTGCCCGGAGAAAACGGGCTTCCGCACCAATCACCACCCGGTCATGTTCGTTTTCAAATCTGATATTGTCAAGATTTTCAATGAGCAGGTTGGAACGGTAAATACCGGTAAACCGATCCGACCACAGGCCAAGAGCCTTGCTGTTATTCACCGAAATACTATGATCGTTAAACTCCAGGATTTCGGGCTGGTCACCGGGGCCTGACCCACCGCCATAGGCGTCGTCCGACAGCACATTGGAGACCAGGTCAAACGGATGGAAACCGGTATTATCACGTCCGTGTGAGAACGAGAGCACTTCATAAGTGGCGAACAGGGCCTGCTCGGCATCGGATTTAGACTGAAAGAAGTTGTCTTCGGTCCGTTGCACCGGCGGTTTGTGGTCCAGGAAATCATCCACACAGCCGGAGAGCATCAAAAGGCCAAGGAAGGAGATTACTATGGTTAATCGTTTCATAACAGATCAATTATGGAATTAAAAATCAAGATTGATACCCATGGTAAATGTGCGGGCTTGCGGATAGATATTTCGGTCGATGCCCACATTCAGCGCTCCGTAGGAGCCGATTTCAGGATCATGACCGGAGTATCCGGTGAACGTCAGCAGGTTCTGGGCAGAAACATAGAGTCTCAGGCGGGAGGCTCCGGCCAGGCTGGAGATGTTCGGTGGCAGCGTATATCCCAGGCTGATGTTTCTGAGTCTGACATAGCTTCCGTCTTCGACAAAGAAGTCGGACGGTCTGGTATAATTCCCGTTGGGGTCGTCGATGGTTACGCGAGGATGGCTTGTTGAGGGGTTCTCTTCGGTCCATCGGTCGAGTACATCATCCTTCCAGTTGGGCATGGGCAGATCGTGGCGCCGGGTGCCGCCTGTGAAAATATCCTGCCCGAATGCGCCGTACCAGAACATGTTCAGATCCCAGTTCTGGTAGCTGAGGTCGATATTGAACCCCATGGTAAAATCGGGATAGGGATTTCCGATTTTGACACGGTCTTCATCGGTGATCTGTCCGTCATCATTCTGATCGACAAAGATAAGGTCACCGGGACGTGCATTCGGCTGGATCAGTTCACCTTCGGAATTGACATGCGCCTGGATCTCGGCTTCGTTCTGGAAAATTCCTGCCGTCTCGTATCCCCAGAAGAAAGCGATGGGTTTGCCCACCATGGCCATGGCCACATGATCCATCGAAGTTGAAACGCCGGCGCCAAACAGGCGGCCCTCCTCGTTCTCGATTTTGGTCATTTCATTGCTGTTGTAGGTACCGGTCAGGTTGAGGTTGACGCGCCAGTCACCGAACGTTTGACGGAACCCGGACTCAACTTCAAATCCCCTGTTGCGTACCGTTCCTCCATTAACCGTAGGCGGTGCGTTGCCAATGAAAGCCGGGATCGGAGCTGCCAGCAGCAGGCCCTTGGTCTCCTTGTTGTAGACATCGAAATTAAAGTAGAGACGGTGGTCCAGGAATGCCGTTTCCAATCCGATGCTGATCTGCTCGGAAGTTTCCCATCGGAGGTTCGGGTTGGCAATCTGTGCGGGATAAGCCCCGGTTACCACGGAAGGATCCATGCCGAAACCGTACCCGGCGTGGGTGGTGATGAGCGGGGTGTAGCTAAACTGACCGATATTGTCGCTGCCATTCTGGCCCCAGCCCGCGCGCAGTTTCAGGTAGCTGATGTAGTCGTTGTCCCGCAGAAAATCCTCCCGTGAAATGACCCAGCCCACTGACACGGCCGGGAACATCCCCCAGCGGTCGTCGGGACCAAATTTGGAGGATCCGTCAAATCGAAGGACACCTTCCAGCATATACCGGTTGTTGTAGTCGTAATTAACGCGGCCGAAGTAAGATGCCAGCGACTCCAGCCCGAGGCCGCCCCAGTTTGCCTGGTTTTCCTCGTCCGTACCCACGGAAAGCCATGAATGGTCAAAGGACTCCATGGTCAGGTCGTATGCAACACCACCGAGGTACTCGTTGCGGTAGTCCAGCAGCTCAAATCCGGCCAGTACACTGAAGTTGTGATCCGATATCTGATCCTGGAATCTCAGCACGTGGCTGGTTTGCCAGGTGATCCACTTGTTCTGTTCCTGGGTGGCTGAGGTTGTTGAGTTGGAAACATTCCCGCCAAGGTTATAGATGGGATTGAATGAGCGGGTATTACCATAGGCAAGATCCAGATCCAGAGTGGATCTGAGGCTCAATCTGTCAGAGAAATTGAAGTTCCCGAAAAGCCCGCCGACAAATTTGTCCTCTTTCCATTCGGAGTTGATGATTTCGATAGCTGCCACCGGGTTCACCACCTCCTGGGAAGCGAAGGGAGAACCGGCGAAGTTGCCATCTTCATCATAGACCGGTGTGACCGGATCGATGTTGGCGACACGGGACATGATCCCGCCGAACTCCTCGTTGGGGTCAATTCCACGGGTTGTCTTGTTTGTATAGGTAAGGCGTGTTCCGTATTCAAGCCGTCCCCTCTTGTGGTTGGAGTTCACACGAAAAGACATCCGCTCAAATTTCGATTTTCCTTGCGCCACGATACCGTCCTGATGGCGGTATGACATGGAGGCCATGTAGGTTGAGGTCTCAGTACCGCCCGAAAGCCTGAGAGTGTGATCTGTGACCGGCGCATTGTAGTAGAACACCTCGTCCTGCCAGTTTGTGCCCGATCCGATTTCCGCCACGCGGTCGTCGATATCAGGAAAAGGAATGGCCCGTCCGTCGTTGGCATAACTTTCGTTCATGATCTTCATGTAGTCCGGGGCATCCAGCAGATTGGTTTCCCGCCACGGGTTCTGGAAACCGACATAACCCGTGTAGTTTACCTGCAGGGGTCCGGGAGAGCCCTGCTGCGTGGTGATCATGACCACCCCGTTGGCTCCACGCGCACCGTAAATGGCTGTGGCGGAAGCATCCTTTAGAACTTCAATAGATGCAATATCGGCGGGATTAAGGTAATCAATACCGCCGACCGGCATTCCGTCAACCACATAGAGCGGTTCGGCATCGCCCGTTGTTCCAATACCGCGGATCCTGACCGTGGCGCCGGATCCGGGCTGACCGGAGTTCTGCATCACCGTCACTCCCGCCGTGCGGCCCTGAAGCGCCTGTTCAACCCGCAACGGAGCCGCCTGCTCGATATCGCTCGCCTCAATGCGGGATATGGCTCCCGTCACAAGGCTCCGCTGTTGCAGGCCATATCCAACTACGATCAGCTCGTCACCGTAGATCACGTCAGGTTCCAGATCAATATCGATCCGCTCCCGTCCGTCTATACTGACCCGCTGTGTCACAAAGCCAACGTAACGGAACACCAGGGTTCCCTCAAGATCAGGGACATTGAGAGTAAAATCACCCTCCATACCGGTTGTCGTTCCAATATTGGTTCCGTGAAGCATTATGTTGACACCAATCAGGGATTCGCCCGTCTCGGCATCAACTACCGTTCCTCTGACGGTCTGTGCATCGGCATTAACCGCACCGAAAAACACTGCCGCCACTAAAAAAAGTAGTATCGATTTGTAATTGTTCATGCCTGGTTAGCTTTGGGTTTATGGAAACGCTTTTTTCCTGTTGTATACTATTTCACTAAAAAATGTGACTGTGCCCCTCACACCGGGGGCGTAAATGCTTTGAATTTTGTTGAAGTGCCAGGTTATCTGATGTCGCACTATCCTTGTTCACAGATCATGCATCATTTGATTACGCATCCCCGCCAGCAAATAATGATCGACACTGGTATATACAAAATATTTGCTCTTAGTGCAACTTTAGTAAAATTTATTTCACCGATTTCTTGGGGGATAAAAAAACTTCACCAGGGCTCGTATCTCACCTCTGAAGCTCCGGACCAGGCGGCTCCGCTGATGCTGCATCACCTGTCCATACCGCTGCTATTTATTACAATTCGACGATTTAACATGCCTTTGAGGCAGTCGAAGCGTTGCATCCGCAAAACCTCCTCCCAAAAACGAACACCGGAATGGCACGGTTTCCGGAGCTTGCGGATCCCTCTCAAACAGGGTGATATCGATGACAGCACCGGGGGTACCATCAGTGCAACTTTTTTTATTTAGGGAATATTTTGCATTATATTGCATCAACAGAAAGCCAAAGCGCGCTAATTCGCATCATATTCATGGCGTTTTTTTGCCTTCCTGCTTATGAGTGCGGCTTAACGCGGTTCTTTCGGACTTTTTTAATCCCCTTTGATCTATTACATTTGCAAAATATTTGCTTTTCACCAACCCCGATTCCATGAACAGCAAACAGTTCCTGATTGTACGTATCACTGCCATTGTTGCCCTGGGCGGCTTTCTGATGGGCTTCGACGCTTCTGTCATTTCGGGTGTCGTAAGATTTATTGAGCCCGAGTTTGGCCTCTCCAAGCTGCAACTGGGTTGGGCGGTCGGTTCATTGACGCTTACATCCACTCTGGCTATGCTGCTGGCAGGCCCGCTGAGTGACCGTTTCGGGAGACTTGCCATTCTCAAGGCAGCAGCTGTTCTCTTCGGCGTCTCCGCCATTGCATCGGCCCTCGCGCCCACTTTTACCATTCTCGTGATCGCCCGGATGATCGGCGGATTGGGAGTCGGGGCATCATTGATCGTCGCCCCCATGTTTATTGCCGAGATATCCCCTCCCAAAATGAGGGGAAAAATGGTGAGTGTGAATCAGCTCAATATCGTGATCGGTATTTCCGCCGCCTTTTTCACCAATTATCTGATCCTGCGCTGGGGACAGTCCGAAGCCTTTTTGGCTCAGACGCTGATGTTCGCGGAGTACAACTGGAGATG
This sequence comes from Balneolales bacterium ANBcel1, assembly GCA_029688905.1. Taxonomy (NCBI): domain Bacteria; kingdom Pseudomonadati; phylum Balneolota; class Balneolia; order Balneolales; species Balneolales bacterium ANBcel1. The sequence goes on from JARULB010000001.1 coordinate 200,415, forward strand.
GATGCTCGGACTGGAAACCCTGCCTGCCATCATTTACTTCATAGGCCTGTTTTTTGTACCGCAAAGTCCCCGCTGGCAGATCAGAGCAGGTAAAATCGACGAAGCCAGGCAAACCATGAACCGTCTGTACGGGGAGGAAGATGCGGACAAGCAAATCACCGATGTTATCAACAGCCTGGAAGCGGACAAACACAAGGAGAACGTTTCCGTCACCGAACTTCTCCAGCCGGCGTTGCGCTTTGTCCTGATCATAGGCATTTCCCTCGCCATTTTGCAGCAAATTACCGGAATCAACGCGGTTTTCTTCTATGCCCCCATGATCTTCGAGCAATCCGGAATCGGCACGGATGCTTCCTTCATGCAGGCTGTTCTGGTTGGACTGACCAATCTCGTATTTACCATCCTGGCCATCATGTTCATTGACAGGTTCGGGAGAAAACCGCTGCTTTTGTTCGGCATGACCGGAATTGCCCTCATGATGATTCTGCTCTCCTACGGGTTCCACTCTGCCTCCTATGAACTCACACCAGAAAGCATCGAAACCCTCGATGAGACCATCGACAGGACCGCTTTGGTGCAAAACATGAGCGGAACCACATTTCCGAACGATGTCGTTTTCAAACAGGCCCTGGCTGAAACCATCGGCCAGGAGGCGGCGATCGAACATGAATCCGCAATCATCACCGCGGCGATCGATATCAATCCGACACTGATCCTGTTGGGGATACTGGGCTTTGTGGCCTCATTTGCCATCTCTATCGGACCGGTGATGTGGGTCATGTTCTCGGAGCTGTTCCCGCTGCGGGTACGGGGGCTGGCGATCTCCCTTGCCGGATTTATAAACTCCGGAGTGAGTTTTCTGGTGCAGCTTGTATTTCCATGGGAGCTGGCTACCCTTGGTAACAGCATGACATTCCTTATCTACGGACTTTTTGCCATTGTCGGCCTGCTGCTAGTTTGGAAAGTCGTTCCTGAAACCAAAAACAAGTCGCTCGAAGAACTCGAGGAGCAGTTGGTCAGAGTGCGGGAATAAATTGCAAACGAAACTCCGGTTCCCGAACGTGAATCTGGATCCGGGCCTGTTTTCATCTCCGGGCCCGGGTCCATATCCTGCTGGGGTCTCTGTGTCCGGCCCGGGTCCATATCCGGCCGGAGATCATATCAGAACCTTGATCCATCTGCGGGTCTGTCCCCTCCCCGGGTCCAAACCTGACCCGAAGAATATCACATCACCCAACAGGTACTACATCTCTACAGCTCCCCTCTGCGTCGCACCAGCTCTTCTTTAATTTCGTTGGCCTTTTTCTCTGACAGGTCGTACCCCCACATGACCCAGATGGCCAGTGCGGCGGTGAAGGCGGGTATCAGAATATCGGCAATTCTCAGGTGGGTCATTGTTTCCGCGGTCTGAACGGCTGCGTTCTGGTCAAACCCTACCAGCTTCAGCACAAGGCCACTCAGTACAAGCGATACGCCATGACCCAGCTTCACCATCCACCAGTAAATAGCACCAAATGTTCCCTCCTTGCGTGGCATTCCGTTATAATACTCATCCAGATCACACACATCCGCCGTCATACTCATCATCAATGTGAACAGGCCACCAATTCCAAACGACATCAGCGGGATCGGCATGAACATCAGCCACGGGTTATCCGGCGAAAAGCCCCACCACTTCAGCATGTACCCGGCAATTGATATCAATGTCGAAATCACAAAGGCATTGCGCTTTCCGACTTTGTTCGCGATCCACGTGATGATCGGAATCACAAGAAATGCCGTAGTAGCGGCACTGACGGTTGAAAACCAGGCAGGCCAGGATCCGGCGTCGCCGTAATCCCCATTGAAAATGTAGAACAGAATGATGAAATAGCTGAACGATGCCACCATCTGGAAGCCGTTGAACACCAGAAACGTTGCGCCGCAAAGGCGTACAAAGGGCCTGTTTTTTGCAACCTCGACAATCTTCGACAACAGGTCTTTAAAATTCTTCGCGATCGATTTTACATTGAGCTCAGCCCTGTTTGTGATCCGGGACTGATCGACCTCCTTGCAGAACAGACCGGGCAGTATCCCGATCAGCATACAACCGGCACCCACAATGACAGCCAGCTGATGCACGCCTTCTGCCTGGGTGTCAAACAGATCCGGATTGGCGATAATAACCCAGAACCAGGGCACAATCATCCAGGCGAACTGCCCAATCGTTTGCGCAAAACCCATGAGCCGGGTCCGCTCTTTATAGTCAGGGGTCATCTCATACCCGAGACCGATCAATGGGGTGGAAAAAATAGTATTTGCTGTAATGAAGAGAATCGAAAAGAACAGAAAATACCAGAAATTATACGCCTGTGTCCCATCGGGATCGAGCTGCCAAAGCAAAATAAACATAATACCGGCCAGGATAGCGCCCACGAAAATATACGGCTTCCTTCGTCCGAACCGGGATTGCGTGTTATCGGTGATATATCCCATGATCGGATCCGTGATGGCATCCCACAGCCTGGGCAAGCCGCCAAGCAAACCGGCCAGAAACGGGTCAATACCAAACGCCGTAAGCAGAAAGAATTGAAAAACACCAAGAGCCCCCGGCAACAAGTTATTGACGAGATGGCCTGCACCAAATGCAGCCTTTTCGAGGATAGGTATTTTATACTTTTGGGGAGTCGTTTGGTCTGACATAATTCTCTGTTTTAATAATTATTCGGAATCACCTGCTTCCATAATTTCGGCCATGGTTGGTGGTACCAGCACATCCTGCATCAACGAGTCCAGATCGCCACCATACGTTTTTGTGATGGGCATACCGTCACGGGTCAATCCGTCAAAAACACCCTGATCCACCAGATCCCAAATCGGGTATTTGGCCTCTGCATCCAGATTGATCAGCCCGAAATGATTTTCGGAGCCGAGCGGGTTTCCGGCATCTTTCCATGGCTCATCGAATGCTTCGAAATAGAATACCGAGATCCCTTCGCGATTGGACCAGTCTCTGATATGGTGATAATAGAGCCCGGACTTGTACTCATCCGCAGCGCGGGACCCATCCACTCCGTATCCGTCTGTTGAAACCGTTGCCCATCCGGTCTCACCGACATGCACCGGCTTGTCCACACCAAGCCCTTCCATATAGTCGACAACACTCTCATATTGCGAGATGGCATATTCCCGGGATCGCTCCATTGCCGCGTGAATCTTTTCCAAATCGCCCAGGTGCTCTTCCTCTTCGGGAACCCCCCAGAACTCCGGGTTATAATGTGTATCGTGCATCGGGTAGGTGTGCATGGAGATGAAATCCACAGCACGAATCAGCTCGTTCAGGTCCTCGTTGTGATATTCCTCACCCCCGCCGCCCCAGGAGGCGAAATTATCGGAGCTGGTGATCCAGAGTGTTTCGGGTAACTCCCCCTGCCGCTTCAAATCCTGCAGATAATTAACCCATCGCAGGATGATCGCCGGTTCTACATAATACTCCCATGCCCAGTGCACCATGGCCTCATTTCCTACGGCAATGATCTTGACGATTTCCGGATATTGCTGCGCCAGCTCAACGGCACGGGCGATTTCTTCAGCGTTTCGCTCACTCTCTTCATCCCGGATGCGGTCGGGCTCATCCGTCCAGGCATTTTTGCAGTCGATCCAGGCGCCCAGCATCAGGTACATTTCAAACTCCGGATCCTCATCCATCAACTCACGAATCACTTTCAGCAGATTCTCCGCTTCATCATAATGCACATTGTACGTTCGGAGCAGCCGTACGCCCATGGCATGCAGCAGCTTCACATCCTCCCTCAACTGAGGAAGCGTAGGCTGGACGTCCCGCGTGGTGTCGCGGTAGGCGCCGAAGGATATGGCCTGATACTCAGGGTCGCCGAGGATATCCTCAGCCGTAACCTGGATAGAAGAGAAGTCGTGAACATCCTGCCGGGTACAGGAGAACACAAGCACGGCTGCCAGAAAAGGGATCAGCAGCAAATATGGTTTCTTGTTGATGGGAGTCATAGCGTATATCAATCCTGGTTAATAAAAATCGAATCCGGCAGCGAGACTCTGATTTCGCTGATTTCACCCGATCTTCGGAAAACGTGCCTGCTCGTCTCATCGTCAAGCTGACTTCCGCTGACCTTCCCGGGTTCCTTGTCAAAGTACCGCACCTCTACCGCTTCCTCTTCACCGATATGATATATCACCGGAACCTGGCAGTATGAGAAGCAGAGTGCATTTTCCGGCAGATCAATTTGCTGCGTTTCCTGTTTGACATTCACGAATTCCAGGCTGCCGCCATCGGTTAGAAACTCGCTCTTTTTCAGCAGTCCGGGGCGGAAGGCAAGTCTGCCGTGGTTGATGGAAACGCCAAGCTCACCGATACTTACCAGAATATCCTCCTTCACCTGTCCGGTCATACCCGGTTGCTGCGCTCCCCGGTGGCTGGGTGTGTGGGAGTAGGGATCCGTCGGGAACGCCCCGTACTCATCCGGAGATTTGTGAATTCCGATACCTTCGCCGATCTCATGGAAATGGGAAATCAGGCCACTAATAACAGGCTCCTGTTCATTTTCCTGGTAGGCCTTCTCAAAAATCTCCTGAACGGCAAGATGGAGTTTTGATACCATGTGCCAGTAGATGGATCCGAGGCCTTCATAGGCGAAAAATGTGCCGGACCGTCCCGTGAAGGCTTTGTGGTTGAACACTTCCTCGAAAATGGAAAGCACCAGCTCCGTTTCCTGCTCTACCAGCTGTCCAAAGCCCTTCTCCTTCAACTGCATCAGTGCTGTCCGCACATCACCGGAATTCCGGAAATTCCCGTTGAAATGGTATCCTCCGGTTACATCCCGGTTGATCAGACTGGTATCTCCTTTTTCCAGGAGCAATTGCAGCAGCCGGGACTTGTTTACCGAGCTCTCCGAAATATTGTTTTTCTCAAGAAAGCGCGGCAGCTCTTTTTCGGGATAGAGTATGTAGCTGTTTTGATCTTCCCGGTACAGAGCGCTGTTCCTCAGTGCATCCAGTATTTGCACCGCTTCCTCGGGCCCGGGATAACCCGAGCTCAGTACCGCAACCTGGCCCTCCAGCATCTCACTTAAGTATTCGATGGATATGCCGTCTTTGTTCATACTCATGATGTTATAAGCATGATACAGGTGATCCGGCCGGCGGTTGACTTCAATGGTGTGTTCAAGGTGTTTCAGAGCCGAGTCGATGAAACCGGCCAGTTGGTCCATCTTCAGACTTGCCTTGTCACCACTGAATCCGTGATCATAAATTTTGGTGCGATACGCGCCACCGGCCTGACCAAGCGCATCGGTTATCCGTTTCCGGTCCGGATCGTCGATACGGCCGCCAAGTACATCCTCATACCTTTCAAATACACCGGCCAATTGGTCAAAAAGCTCTACAAGCTCTATCGATGCCTGAATTTCATCAACCTTTGTATTCCGGATCAGATCTTTGAAGAATGTGAGTAAACGCCTGAGATAGTACAGGGTGACCATCGAGACACCATTGCCCACCAGCGCGTTGTTAGCATCATTCCATTCCGGCCGCTGGGTATTCATCCATATTCCGCCTTCCGGAATATAATTGGATAGCTTGGAAAGCATCGTTGCAAGGATTTTTTCCATGAAGTTGACATGGTGAATATCACTTGCCTGGCTGCCGATCAATGAGGCGTCAGCGCCTTTTGCGGCAACATTCTCGCGGATCGCCTTGTCCAGTGCGGCGTCAAAATCAATCGTGTTTTTCGGATCCCTGGCGATATCTTCATAGGGCTTGATGCGATAGGGCACGTTTGCGTACACGAAGTATTCGCTGTCAAACAGCTTTTCAAGTGCCTCCGGTTGATACCTGTTGTAAAACTCCAGAAACTTGAGCAGATAAATAATCTGATGATCCCCCCAGTAGCCGATGTAGGACCAGGGATTGTCCGGCTCGATGGTCTCCCAGTCGAAGCCCCCTTTTGTGACACGGTAGGGATTGTATCCATCGAATGTAGTGGCATTCAAAAACTTGAAAATCATCCCTTCGATGAAATCCGGGTAGGATTGGACGAGTGCTTCCCAGTTCTGGAACAGGTCCCGCCAGTTGCCCTGATAATCCAGTATCTTCGAGCCATCCAGTTCACTGTGGGTGTTGATGGAGAACTGATTCCAGGGACGGCTGGGATCTCCATGCCGCCGGCTGAACTTTAATGGCAGGTACTCTTTGCAAAGCCGGTACAGATCAGCATCATCGGATCCGGCCAGACGGCTATAGAGCTCCTGTGCATCAAATATCTCCGGTAAATCATCCAGGAAACTCCGGCTTCTTTCGACAACCTCCCGGCTTGCATTGGAGAGATAAGAAACCAGATCCTGTTTTTCGATCCGGTAGTTCCGGTCCGGGGTACCACCGCGCATGATATTGAACAGCACATTTGAGTAGTGGCGGGCGTCTTTTGCCGGATCTGCGGTCAGTCGTGCAGCATCGGCGCCGGATGTAAGCTCGGTCAGTTTTACGGTACCTCTTTCGATATCCTGCTCGACTAGCCGGTCGAGATCATCGTTCTCTTTGATGGCCTGGATCAGCTCAACGACGCCGGCATGGTTCTGGTTCACATTGGCAATGATTTTCCAGCTCTGTGACTCGTTGTTGCCCAATTTAATATCCGTGTGTACGAAATAGGCTCCCTTTTCACCTTTGATATCGTTTTCATTGTGCACTGACTCCCCTTTCCGAAAGCTGTCCAGCTGCAGCGACGAGACCAAACGACCGGGGCGGTCAAAACCGAGTGACCAGGCGACATTGGCTTTCAACGCTTCGCTGGGCTCCGCCTTGTCAACTATGATCGCGCTAAGCGCATAAATACCCAGTCCGGCTTCCTCAATCAATTCATTTCTTTTATAGGCGTCGACCAGGTTGCTGTAGGCATTTTGCATGTCCGGTCCGATCCCGTACGGTAAAAGGTTCTGAATACCATCCAGCAAAGTAATGTCGTACTCTTTTCCGGAAACATTCTCAAGTTCCGCTTTGCGGACAAAACCATACATGTTACTCGAATTCCACTGGTAACGGAACACCAGCCCCAGGTCCCGGTTGACCTCTTCAAACAGGACCTTGTTCCCATGGAAGTTCTTGTAAAGGTTCCGCTGGATGTCATATGCGTCCCTGTTTCGATCGGAAAAAGGTTCCCAGACATGAACCTGATCGTCTGAGCGAACCTGAAAAACCGTCTTGCTGCCTGTTATATCCGCAGATTCCGTGATTTTGTCATCCGTATAATACGGAAAGAGGGCATACTCACTGTTTTTCCGTCCGGCGGATAGTCCGCCATTGCTTGAGATGAACATCCAGTGGTTGGATTCGCTGACCACGTTCATGAAAAACGGACGCATCGCGTCACTGTTGGTGATCTTGAACCAGGTCTCTTTATCGAGGTTAATCGTTTTGATATCCAAGTCGACTCGGGATTAATGTATTATGATTTAATTTCTTGTCTGTTTGGCTCTTCGCCAGGCGTCCTTCAGGGAGATGTTATCAAAATGCTCTTCGAGCATTTCCGGTGTTGCATCCGGCGCATAGGGGTCGAATAAGTGGGCCTCTTTGAGCACATAATAGGCGGCTCTGGGGTAAAGTGGATAGTGCCCCAGGGAGTCTGTCGGGCCTTTGGCCATGACTCCGAACCACTCTTCGTTCATATTGTTCTCGCCTTCCACATAGTCACATTCATAGGCGGCGTTGGCCCATGTCGCTTCGGTGTTGTGCACGTCCAGATCGTAGGTCTGGCCATGCTTCCACCAGCCGTCACTGAACTGAAAGGTGAACCCACCGACAGAGTTGCCGGTTTTCCCCATTCCAGCGGCATATTCATAGACCTCCTGCCAGTTACCGTGTACATAGTAGGCCTGGCAAAGTTGGTCTTCCTCCTCTGTTTTCGCGTTGTACGCATCGGCGCCGAATTCCGTAAGCAGCACCGGTTTATCATATTTTTCTTTCACACGGTCGTACAAATAGGTAAAGGAGACTCCGCGGTAAACATTGGCCCCGAAGATATCCATGTCCGGGACTTCCTCCGCGATGATATCCAGAAACAGCAGATCCCCGTTTGCCATGGCGACCGGCCGGTTTGGATCGATCTCCTTCATGGCAACGGCTGCCTTGTTAAACAGGCGGTACATATGCCGGGCCCTCTCCCGCGCCACGGGATCTTCCTCCGGAATATCCTCCGTTTCGGCACCACTCCAGAAGAGTCCATAGTTATTCTCGTTGCCAAGCAGGTACAGCAGCAGGCCGCGTGTTCCCCTGAACTCCTCAGCCAGATCGGCCACTTCCTGCATCAGCATGTCTATAACTCGTTGATCCGAGTAGTCCGTGTCTGCAACCCACTCGTCTTCAATGGTTAACCCGTACCGGCCAAAGGAGTGGTTCAGCATGGTGTAGATACCGAAGTTGTCGTATATATAGGTAATCCATCGGGGCGGGATACCCTTGTAAACACGAATGGCGTTCACACCAATGTCTTGCAGCAATCCCATCTCATGATCGAGGGCTTTTTTGATGAAGTCATCGGACTCGTCCCACACCACATACTCATAGTTGGTGCCAATCGGGAAGTAGTCCCAGTTCATGCCGTTTACCATCAGGGGCTTGTTGTCCACCAGCAAAACCCATCCATCCGGACCTTCGGAAACCTCCACGACCTGCCCGGCAAATCCCGGGGAAGCCGGAAGCACACACATGAAACAGAATATCAAAACTTTGGCTACTCTTTTCATCATATCTGTATTTCACTCATATTCGCGGGATTACACCACCCGGAAGCAGATCCGGGCAGATCGCGACAACGGGTACTCCCCGGATCCATAGTGCCTGGGTATTCGATGAATCATGAAATGCCTCATCACCAGCCAATAATTGTGTACCGCCCCCACCCTGCTGCCGGCTGAAAATATGAGATATGGAGGCATATGAAAGGTATATCCCGCCCGCAAACAATGCAAATAATTTTTACTAATAATGAAAATTTATTGTTGATTTTTCTCTCCGCGCTCCCTAAGGCGTATGGCTGAATGATCATGCCGGCGTGCCGCTCCCCTCTCTCTGCAGGAACCCCCGGAGTTCTTCATTCGGTACAACTTAGCCGTTATAAACCGAAAAAAGCACTGTACTCAATTCACACAGGCCTCCACACCGTTTCTCTTTCATCCTTCAGACCACACAATAGAGGAAGCAATACCTCGGCCGGAAAAGCGTACAAATTCAGTGGAATAAAAGCAAAATATTTTCCATTTTTGCAGAAGCGAAAAACATGAAGCCGGAATAATACGAAAACAAACCTGTTGCCTGCATGTCCTGCTCTCCCCGATCCGGCGGAGGAAGGATGCCCGGGGCTTCACATTATTATATCAACAGCAGACATGAGACATTCGGAGTCAAAAACGGATCCCGGAACGAAGCGGGACGGGGAGCATCACAAAACCGTACCCTACAGAAATGCGTCTCTGCCGGTCAGTGAGCGGGTTGAAGACCTCCTGTCACGAATGACGCTGTACGAGAAGATCGGTCAGATGACTCAGCTTGACATCACCCTGATCAACACCACCGGGGAACAGAGGGATGTGGAGCTTGATCCTGAGAAAGCTCGGGACTTTATCCTGAACCATCACATCGGCTCGTTCTTAAATGGGGAAGCGGTTTCGGCCGGGGCCTGGTATGAGTTCATGAAGGAGCTTGCCCGTATCGCTGTGGAGGAAAGCCGCCTGGGCATACCCATTATTTACGGCATTGACCATATACATGGGGCAAGTTATCTGGAAGGAGCCACATATTTTCCTCAGAGCCTTAATCTTGCAGCAACATTCAACCCCGAGCATGCCCAGAACACCGGCAAGATCACCGCGCTGGAATCAGCCGATCTGGGACATCACTGGATATTCGCACCTGTGCTTGACCTTGGTGTAAATCCGCTCTGGCCGCGTCTGTGGGAAACGTTTGGAGAAGATCCGTATTTGGCCGGTGTGATGGGCGCCGCATATGTCACCGGACTGCAAGACAACGACGACACCGCTCCCTTCAAACAGGCTGCCACCGGCAAGCATTTTCTCGGTTATTCCGACCCGCGGTCGGGATGGGATCGCACTCCTGCTCATCTGCCCATGCAGCAGATACATGAATTTCACCGCCCGGCCTTCCAGAAAGCTGTTGATGCCGGACTAAAAACCATAATGACCAACAGCGGCGAGGTGAATGGTATCCCGGTTCCGGCATCGCACGAGCTGCTGACCGTGCTTCTTCGCGAAAAAATGGGTTTTGACGGCGTAATCGTAACAGACTGGGACGATATCGGCAAGCTGACAGACTTCCATTACACGGCCGATAGTTTCAAGGAAGCAACCCGCCAGTCGGTCATGGCAGGCATCGACATGAGTATGACCCCGCTTCACCTCGATTTCAACACATCCCTGCTGGAACTTGTGGAGGAAGGGCAAATTCCGGAAGAGCGGATCGACGAATCCGTGCGAAGAATCCTCAGGCTGAAGTTTGAACTGGGCCTTTTTGAGCACCCCTTACCGCGCAACGACCGTTTCGACCGAATCGGTCATGCGGATAACCGGCAAAAAGCGCTTGATGCCGCCCGGGAGTCCATCATCCTGCTGAAAAACGATAATGAACTGCTGCCGTTGTGCCGCCCGGCAAAAATCGGTGTCATGGGACCATCCGCCGACAGCAAAAGAAACCTGTCCGGTGGCTGGACCATAGCCTGGCAGGGAGGCCATGAATCACAGTATCCGGAAGAGATGCGCACCGTGTACAGCGCTTTGAAAGATTCGTACCCGGATGCCGAAATCGTGCTGTTTGGGCGGGATGACATCCCTGATGCCGGGAATGCATCGGATTCGGACCGCAAGTCTTTCCTCGACAAAGTGGACGGGCTGGACGCGGTAATCTACGCAGGTGGCGAAAAACCGTACTGTGAGTTCGCAGGCAATATCAACGACATCAATCTCCCACAGAAACAGATTGATGAGCTGGGGATGCTGGCACAGTCTGAGACACCGGTCATCCTGGTACTGATCCAGGGCCGGCCGCGCCGAATCAGTGACATTCTGGAGAGTACAGACGCCATCCTCTACGCCGGGTTACCCGGATTTGAGGGAGCCCGTGCCATCGCCGATGTCATCAGCGGGAAGGTCAACCCGAGTGGCAAAATGCCGGTCACCTATCCAATGGAACCGAATCACTTTCTGCCATACAATCATAAAAAAAGCAATCTCTACTTTTTTGATCCGGCCCGGGCAAATCAGATCATCCAGGGAGAACTTACGACTTCCACGTTCCCGTTCGGATTCGGCCTTAGCTATACCACGTTCGAATATTCCGACCTGAAACTCAGTGCGGATTCCATGGACGAAAACGGCAGTATAGAGGCCACCGTAACCGTCACCAATACCGGACGGGCGGAAGGCAAAGAGACGGTTCTCTGGTTCATTTCTACCCATACGGGGCGTATTACCCGCCCTGTAAAAGAGTTGAAACACTTCGAGCGGACTACTCTGAAGCCGGGCGCATCGGCTGCACTCACATTTGTCATTACCCCGGATCAGTTATCCTATCCAGATGAAAACGGAGAGATGATACTCGAAAAAGGTTCGTACAGTGTCCGGGTCGCCGAACTGAAGAAAGATTTCAAAATCATAGCCTAAACCAACCTGTCTACCACCAATATCATGAAAAATCATCCCCTCGAAATATCCCTGAAAAACGTCCTCGCGATCTTTGTTTTGATACCACTGATTGCCCTCGCTTCCGCCTGCTCATCGGCAGTCGAGGATGAACCCGACTACCTGAATCCGGATGTACCCGTTGAACAAAGAGTGGAGGATCTGCTCTCCCGAATGACCCTCGAGGAGAAAATCGGGCAGATGACCCAGATTAATATCTCGGAAATTAACACGGATGAACAGCACAAAGTGGAGCTTGATCCGGACAGAGCAAGGCATGTGGCATCCACCTATCAAATCGGTTCATTTCTCAACGGTTTCGCCTATCCGGCGGAGGACTGGCACGCTTTCATCCACGAGTTGCAGACCATCATCATCGAAGAATCCCGTCTGGGGATACCGATGATCTACGGCATCGACCACATGCACGGGGCAAGTTACCTGCTCGGTAGCACCATCTTTCCGCACAACATCAATATGGCCAACAGTTTTAATGTGGATATGGCCAGAGCCATGGGCGAAATTACAACCATTGAATCGGCACCTCTGGGCCATCACTGGAATTTCGCGCCGGTCATGGACATCGGCAGGGACCCGCGCTGGGCCCGGTTCTACGAAACGTTCGGAGAGGACCCCTACCTGGCATCCGTGCTCGGCCGCGCCTATACGGAAGGGCTGGAAGGTGAAACATCAGTTATGCCTTACAAAATGGCGGGAACGGCCAAACACTTTATCGGATACTCGACGCCCCATTCGGGCTGGGACCGGTCCCCCGCCGAAATCTCGCAGCAAGCGCTTCAGGAGATTCACCGTCCGCCGTTCCAGGCTGTCGTTGACGCGGGAATCAAAACGGTCATGATCAACAGCGGTGAAGTCAACGGTGTTCCGGTGCACGCCTCCAAGCCCCTGCTCACCGACCTGTTGCGTGGACAAATGGGCTTCGAAGGCGTTATTCTGACCGACTGGGCCGACATCATCAAACTGACCACCTACGATGTGATCGGATACCAGCAGCAGCACTATCACCATATCGCCGAGACCGAGAAGGAGGCCACCAGGATGGCCATCTCCGCCGGTATCGACATGAGCATGACTCCACAGTCGTTCGATTTTGTGTACTATATGAAAGAACTGGTTGAGGAAGGACTTCTGACCGAAAGCCGCATCGACGAGTCGGTTCGACGGATACTTCGGCTCAAGTTTGATCTGGGCCTGTTTGAACACCCCTACCCCACAACCGAGTTTATCGATTTGATCGGTGCCGAGGAGCACAAGGAAAAAGCATTGCAGGCCGCCAGGGAGTCGCTGGTTCTGCTTGAAAACCGGGATAACCTGCTTCCGCTCGATCCCGCCGAGACCGGAAACATTCTGGTAGTCGGACCTAGAGCCGATTCAAAACGGGATTTGAGTGGCGGATGGACTCTGGAGTGGCAGGGCGGTCCCGAGGAGATGTATCCGGATGATATCCACACCATCTTTTCCGGCCTTCAGGAGCAGTTCAACAGCTCTGAGGTCACGTTGATGGAGCAAATCGGCAGGCCGGGTGAATCGCAGCATGACCGGTTCCTGGCTTCCGCCGAGAGAGCGGATGTGATTGTGATGGCACTCGGCGAAGAGCCCTATACCGAGTATGTTGGTGATCTGGAAGACCTTACCCTCTACCGTGACCAGCTCGAGATGGCGGAGCTTGTGGCTGAAACCGGCACGCCTGTTGTCCTTGTGATTGTTGGCGGAAGGCCGCGTGTCCTTTCAGATACCGCACGTGACAGCGAAACGGTTATATTTGCGGGTCTGCCAGGATTCAAAGGAGGAGAAGCGTTTGCCGATGTCATTTCAGGCAACTTCAACCCAAGCGGAAGGCTTTCATTTACCTATCCGGCCGAGCCGAGTCATTTTGCCACCTATGATCACAAGCCGACCAACCGCACAACCGCCGCATGGGAGTTCGGCCACGGGTTAAGCTATTCAGAATTCTCCGTAGATAATCTGCGGATCGACTCCGACAAGATCAACGAGAACGAGACTATCACGGCAACGATTGATGTCACCAACCAGGGACCGGTTGCCGGACAAAAGAACTTACTCTGGTTTCTCAGAAATGAAGTCAGCCTGATAACGCGTCCGGTTAAACAGCTGAAACATTTCGAAAAAGTGGAATTGGAGCCCGGAGAAACCGTAACGCTCTCCTTCCGCATCTACCCCGAAAAGCATCTTTTTTATCCGGATCACACCGGAGAGATGGTTGCGGAAAGCGGATACTACACGATTATGGCGGGAGAACACTCGGATCGCTTCTATCTAACTGTCTCCGAAAACCGTCATAGAAGTCCGGCTGCGGGGCCATCTTTCAGATAATTTCTGGCAATACCGCCGCCCTTCAAGTTTTTTAGATAAAACAGCTATTGTCACGCAATTCGTTAGGCCGTTGCGTCATATGTAAAAAATAAAGAAACAAGCACATTTTCAGTAACCGTTGCAAACGACATCCGTATGTACTCTGGAAGGGCATTTTGCCCAACCGGTTCAAAACGGCAATGCAATGGCTGAACTGCAACGGTTATTGCTACACAGCGTTTGGATGAAGTCCGGGAGTTTTCACAGTCTGTACCGGTTGTACCCGCCGGCACATTTTTCTCACGGAGCCATCCATTGATCCGATTGGATCCCAATTATACATGTCCCTGTAACATAGCAAGCCTGAATCTCTTTGACCGGAGTTCAGGCTTTTTTTTTAAAAAAAGCCTGGTTCAATATATGAATATCACCGAAAAGAAAAACTCTCCCGCGGTCTGCGAACTATTCCTCCTCCCGGCCTTCTCCGGTCCAGAGCCGATAGGTCTCAAGCAATGCTTCGGTATACAGCATCTCATGAGCCTGCAGAAAGGCCATCAGCTTCTGTCTGAGGTACCGGTTTCCGGTCTCATCGCGGTCCGTCATAACCACCAGAAGGGAGACTTTCAAAAAGTCATCGGTGTTTGGAGTCTCCAGAATTTCCGCCAGGTTATGGTCCGAATAATCCTTAACCGAAGGGATGTGGTGAATTTTCAGTGAGGTAAGCGATTCACCTCCGACATCCTGAAACCTGTTTCGCGAGGTCTCCCAGATCTTCCGAAACAAGTCCGGTTTTTTTTGCACAATACAATGCAGAGCTGTCCGGTAACTGATATCCGGGTAGATGCCATGCATGGTAAGTGGAAACTCCTCATGTATGGTATCAAGGACCTGGCCGGCTTCTCCGGTCAGTCCATACCCTTTGTTGAGCCAGGCTACCAGCTGATGTTCGAGCGTTATCTCGCCGGGAGCAAAATAGTCGGGGTGCACATCCCGGCGGAACAGTTCATTGATCACAAAAAAGTGCTCAAAGGGAGTCAGATTGCCGCCGGCTCGTGAAAAGGATACCTCCAGGGTTACTTTGCTGCGGCATTTGCGGCGCACCAGAACCTGCTCCATGGCCGTAACCTGACATATGGTCTCTGCATAAATCCCCATTGCCGCCAGTACTTCCTTTTCGGATGGGATGATAACCAGCGGATCCCGTTCCGTTTCATCCCCCGGCCAGGCGGCCTTTTCCGGCTCAGGCAAATCGATTCGCCTGTTGATATAGCGGTTGAACATGAGCTCAAATTTGTCGCGCAGCTCAATCCAGGGTAGCTGAAACATCCGCTCAAGCAAATTGCGCTTGGACTCTTCTCTCAGCGAAAAAAGGCACGGATTTGCGGGTTCGACCGAGAACCGGGTGAAGCCGGCATCCAGCATCTTCTCAAGATCTTCCGGGGTGGTAACCTGACACGCCTCGGCGGCATATCCGCCATCGTATCCCTCCTGAAAAACCGACCAGGTGACCGCATCAAGCGCGTCTTCCGGGTCGAGTTCCAGCCGGGACAGCTGATGCACGCACTGCCTGGAAAAGATCAGATCGGCGGTTCCTGAAAAAGCGAGCATCTGCGCCTTTCCGGCCATACCAAGCACATCCCCAAACGCGATGCTGAGATTGCCATTTTGCCTGCCTGTGGGAGCGCAGTGTGGAAAATCCTCACGGAGCTGCCGCATAATGTTCCTGGTAAGCCTGCATTTTTTTATGATGGCATCCGGAATTCTGGCAATCTTTCGGCCGGCATAACGCTCCATCACCTTGAGACCGGCATCGCCCACGATAAAGAGGGCATTCCTGCGGTTGTAGTTGCCCGCGACAAATAGCCCTCCCCTGGCCGATTTCCTGATGGATTTTGGGTAAACCTCCCACTCACCCTGCCCGTCAGGCAGTATTACAGTCAACGGCTTGTTGGCCTTGCCCTTTGCCGCCTTCTCCAGACGGTTGAAGAGATCGCGCCGATTGCTGAATTCTGATATCGTCATAGTGTCAAATTATTGTGCAGCGGCCGGCCGGGTGCCCTTGCTTAAACGGTTTTGCGTTTGGAAGCATCTGCAACCAGTAAAAGTGCAACAAACAGCACAACGGTTGAAAACGCGGCTATCCACAGGTGCAGTACCTGAAATGCCGGTGGGATGGCAAGATAAACAAGACCTGCGCCGACAGCAATCTGAAGTACAACCGATGCGGTTGTGAGCAGTGCAAGCAGCCGAAGATACGGTTCGGCGTTAAATCTGCGAACCAGCAGCTGGAACAGGAATGCCAATATCAGGACGACCCACGAAAAGCTGCGGTGCACATCATCCACCCATCCGACCCGGTCGATCCAGCTGCCCCTTTCCAGTCCGGGATAGGCCGCTTTGACGGCCTCCAGTCCCTCTCTGACCTGTGTTCCCAATACAATCTGAATGAACATGACCAGAAGAAACAGTACCAGCACCACGGTCAGTTTTCTGCGTACCGGCGCTTCAAGTGTAAACGTAATCCTGTCGCGGACAGAGCGGTAGTAGGTCCATACCAGCACATTTAAAATCACCAGCGCGGTCACCATGTGCAAAGTAATCATGTAGCCTTCGAGTCCGCTGAGCACGACCCTGCCGCCAAGCCATCCCTGGAACAGAACCAGCACGAACGCGAGCAGTGCGCCGAGGAAAACCGGGGTACTGCGGGATAGGTACCGAAATGAAAACAGAAACGTGAGCAGTATCAGAAAACCGACCACCACCCCAACAAGGCGATTGACATACTCCATCCAGGTTTTAAACACATTGAACTCGGCCGGGTCGTAGGGAGCCGGGAGGTCGGCGGCCGAAAGCGGAGGAATCCACAGGCCGAAGCATTTGGGCCAGTCGGGACAACCCAGGCCCGCCCCCGTGGCACGCACCAGTCCACCGATAAAAATCAGCAGAAACGTTACGGCTATGGTTATCAGTGCGGTTTTTTGAAATACATTCAGCCTGCTGAACAGTGTGCTCCAGGTCATGTTATCATGTGTTTAAGTTTTTTTTTCATAATGTCACATGCAGCATCCATGGATATGATCATTCGCCTGTGTGTCCTGATTCCAGCCCGGTCATGATCATTTCATGTATTATCATGGTTAATTGAGACCAAAAAATAGCGCATTTTTTTGTATAATATGAACCAGTTTTGATTGCTGCACGTAGAACCCTGTCCATACCCTCTATAACACGTTGGCTACCATCTCCCCGCTCGATCTGCAGAACATCCGAAGCACCTTTTCCGATTATCTTACCCTTACCAAGCCCGGTATCACATTGCTGGTACTGGTGAGCATGAGTGTCGGTTTTTTTCTCGCATCGGGAAGCGAACCCTCTCTCGTGTTGTTTCTCCATGCGTTTTTCGGCACCATGCTGATAGCCGGGGGCACCGCCGCGCATAACCAGTACATCGAGCGGGACCTCGACAAACAGATGGTGCGAACGGTGAAACGCCCCCTTCCGGCCCGCAAGATCCCGCCGGGAAATGCACTCGTGTTCTCTCTATCTCTGATGGGGATAGGCTTTCTGTACCTGCTCTTGCTGGTCAATCCGCTCACCGGACTCATCTCGGCGCTCACTTCGGTACTTTACCTCGCTTTTTACACCCCCCTGAAACGGCTCAGCTTCGTAAATGTGATGGTCGGAGCCGTTCCCGGCGCCCTGCCCCCGGTCGGTGGCTGGGTGGCCGCTTCCGGAGCACTTGCCGATCCTGTCCCGTGGATTCTCTTTGCCATCGTTTTCCTGTGGCAGGTTCCCCACGTGGTCGCCATCGCCTGGCTTTGCAACGACGACTATGTGGCGGCCGGTTTCTACATGCTCCCCAAAAGCGACAGCTCCGGGTTGATTTCGGCCCTGACCATCACCCTGTGCCTGATCCTTATCCTGCCCGTGAGCTTTATGCTTTACACCTTTGACATGACCGGCATCACCTATCTTGCAGGAGCTCTCGCATCCGGACTCTTTTTCCTCTATACCGGCCTGCGCTTTCAGTGGAGCCGATCGATCGGCAACGCCCGAAAAGTGCTGTACGGGTCCCTTATTTACCTGCCGGTCGTCTGGGTGTTCATTTTTGCAGACCTGCTGATCGTCCGCTTTTTCTGAGCCTGCAGCAGGGCACCCTTCACGCACACATCCTGCCCTGCCTGCGAACTCTTCTTGTGCATCTTTCGCATGGATCCTACCAATGCATCCTGCCAGTACTTTCTTCGCACGCATCCTTCCCGTGCAACAACGGCACGCTTGCTCGTGCAACGTGGCGATTACCCTGGTGCTTTTTTCAACCTGAGACCCTCTCCGAGCGGCAGCAGCGCGCCTGCGCCATCCCGCATTCCGAAATAAAAAAGCCTCTCCCCAGCCGAACGGCCGGGTAAGAGGCTTTCTGTTGATATCCGTTTATCCGCGTACTGCGGCGGTATCGGTTTATTCGGTAAACCCGCCTTTGGTCATCTTCATCGGGTCAAGTGCCTTGTCGAGTTCCTCTTCGCTGAGGTCGGTCATCTCGAGGGCCACCTCTTTCAGCGGACGATCGTCTGCGAAGGCGGTTTTGGCGATTTTGGCGGCCAGGTCGTACCCGATAATCGGGTTGAGCGCCGTCACCAGAATCGGATTCTTTCCGATTTTATCTGCGATCGCCTCTTTCTTGACAATAATGCCGGATACCGACTGATCTGCGAAGTTGCGGGCCGCATTGGCCAGCAGCACGATGCTTTGATTCAGGTTGTATCCGACCACCGGCAGCATCACATTCAATTCGAAGTTACCCGACTGCCCGCCGATGGTGATGGTTGTGTCGTTGCCGATAACCTGTGCGCAGACCATGGCCACCGACTCTTCAATCACCGGGTTCACCTTGCCGGGCATGATGGAGGATCCGGGCTGAAGCGCCTTCAGCTGCACCTCGCCGAGGCCGCTGTTCGGGCCGGAATTCATCCACCGCAGGTCATTGGCGATCTTGATCATGCTCACGGCAATGGTCTTCAGCTGGCCGCTGGTCTCCACAGGAGCATCGATCATGGCCTGTGCCTCAAAATGGTCCACGGCCTCCACAAAAGAGGCGCCGGTGAGTTCCGAGATCTTTTCGGCGAAACGCTTGCCGAACTCCTCATGCGTATTGATGCCGGTTCCGATGGCCGTGCCTCCCTGGGGAAGCTCCGCAAGCCGCGCGAGTGCGGATTCCAGTCGCTTCACACCCAGCTCAAGCTGCCTCTCGTAACCGCCGAACTGCTGGGCGATGGTCAGAGGCATCGCGTCCATCAGGTGGGTACGACCGGTTTTAACCACATCGGCATACTCCTGTCCTTTCTCGTGAAACGCCTTGCGGAGGTAATCCAGTGCCGGAATAAGCTGATTCTGAGCGGCGAGCAGCGCAGAAACACGGATGGCGGTCGGAAACACGTCGTTGGAGCTCTGACCAAAATTGACATGGTCGTTGGGATGGATCTTCACCTCAACACCGTCCTGGGCGGCCAGCCAGTTGGCCCGGTTGGCGATAACCTCGTTGGCATTCATGTTGGTGGAGGTACCGGAACCGGTCTGGAATACATCGACGACAAAGTGCTCGTCCAGTCCACCGTCCACTACCATCTGAGAGGCCTTGACGACATATTTTGCTACATTTTCGGGAAGCAGCCCGAGGTCCTGGTTGACCAGTGCGCAGGCCTGCTTGACATAGCCGACCGCCTGGATAAAGGCGCGATCGAAGCGCATTTCACTGATGGGGAAGTTCTCTTTGGCTCGCTGTGTCTGGGCGGCGTAGAAGGCGCTTTCCGGCACCTTCACCTCGCCCATGGAATCCTTTTCAATACGGAATTTTGTCATGGTAGAAATACGTAATTGTATTGGGGTTACTAACTTTTTTTACTACGCCTGAATATGGCAAAAATTGATGAATTAATAATGAATCAGCTCATCAAGAGCCTGCCGTATATCACTGTCGTTGGGCAGGACGACATCCTCCAGCTGAGAGGCGTAGGGAATGGGTGAGAATTTGGCGGCCACCCTTCGTATAGGTGCGTCAAGCGCTTCAAACACATCCGAAGAGATGCGGGCGGCAATTTCGGCTCCCAGTCCCATGAACTCATAATCTTCGTGCAAAATAAGCACGCGTCCGGTTTTGGCAGCCGAGGCCAGTATGGTTTCGGTATCCAGCGGCTGAATGGTTCGGATATCCAGCACCTCCAGTTCGACCCCTTTGGCCGCATACTCCTTGGCGGCATTCAACGCTTTCTGCACCATGGCACCGTAGGTGACGATGGTCGCGTCGCGCCCTTCCCGCACCACCGCCGCCTTTCCGATGGGCAGCAGGTAATCGGGACCGGGCTCGGGGCGCCGGGCGAATCCCTGGCGATAGAGAGCCTTGTGCTCCAGAAACAGAATCGGATCATCGCTCCGGATCGCGGACTTCAGCAGGCCTTTGGCATCGGCGGCATTGGACGGCATTACCACCTTCAGGCCGGGGAAATGGGCAAAGGTCGATTCGATATTCTGGCTGTGGCAAAGTCCGCCGTTGATGTAGCCCCCTACCGGCACCCGGATCACCATGGGCGCGCTGAACTCGTTGTTCGAACGGTAGCGGAGTGAGTCAATCTGGTTCTTGACCATCTCCATGGCAGGCCAGATATAATCACCGAACTGGATCTCGGGCACGGGCTTCATCCCACGGATAGCAAGGCCACAGGCGGTTCCCAGGATAGAGGCCTCGGAAAGCGGACTGTTATAGCATCGCTCCTGACCAAACTTTTCGGTAAGCCCCCGGGTCGCGGTAAACACCCCGCCTTTGTTTCCGGCGACATCCTGCCCAAATACCAGCACCTTGTCGTTGCGCTCCATCTCCTCGCTAAGCGCATGGTTGATGGCATCCACCATCACCGTGAGTTCCCCGTCCGGCTTGCCATTTTCATAATTCAGCTCGGCGGGCTTATCGGAGACCACATGCAGCAACGCTTCCTCCGGTTTGGGGGAATCCTGCCTGTTGCACCATTCCGTGTCCTTTTCAACATGGTTGAAGACATCTTCTTTCAGTGATTCCAGCTCTTCCTCTTCTGCTATTCCGGCTTCAAGCAGACGCTGTTTGAGCTTGAGCAAGGGGTCATGCATCCATTCCCGCTCCATTTCTCCGCTGTCACGATATTTTGTCGGGTCATCAGACGAGGAGTGCGGAACCAGCCGAACCACATGCGCATGAACCAGTACAGGCCCCTCTCCGCTGCGTGCCCTATCAACCGCCTTCTTCATTGCGGCGAGTGAATTAAAATAGTCGGTTCCATCGGCCTCATAGATGGCCAGGTTTTCAAACCCCCTGACGGTTTTTGATATACTCTGGTTGCTGGTTTGTTCGGCCAAAGGCACACTGATGGCGTATTTGTTGTCCTGCACCACCAGGACCACCGGGGCCTTGCACAGGGAAGCCCAGTTCAGCAGTTCGTAAAACACTCCCTGCGAGGTTCCGCCTTCGCCGGTAGAGATATACACGACATCATCCTTGCCCTCCTTTACGGCCGCTTGCGCCACGCCGAGGCCGGGAAGGAACTGGGCGCCGATAGAGCTGGAAACGGAGACAATGTGGTGCTTTCTGCTGTTAAAATGGGACGGCATCTGCCGCCCGCCCGAGGGGTCGGTCACCTTGCTGAGGTGGGCCGAGAGGATATCACGTGACGTCAGGCCGAATCCGACCGAAAAAGCCAGGTCGCGGTAATAGGGCATCGCCCAGTCCTGCTTCTTTCTCAGCGCGTGCGCGGAAGCCAGCTGAATCGCCTCGTGTCCGGAGCATCCGACATGAAAATGGCCCCTTCCCTGCTTAAGCAGGATCAGCATCTTTTCGTCGAGCCTTCTGACCAGAAGCATCTCCCTGTAAACAGCCAGCAGCTCCTCTTTCGACAGTGATGAAATCGGTGTTGAGCGAACCTTGAACTCGGAATCCTGCTCTACCAGGGAAGATAGCTTTGAGGGGGTTTTAACAGTCATAATGCTCTGATTTATCGGTGTGACGCCGTTCCTCCGTCATTCCATCGAACGTCTAAATAAGGCAAAACAGCACTCTTTTACAAGTGACACGGTGGTATTTCTGCGAGTCTCCGGCTCTGCCTGCGGTATCGGCACGCAGAGAATCCTGCAGAGGCACTCCACTACACGAACGGAAATATAGGGCATTTTTTTGAAATCAACGCAAGAATCAGCCAAGCGGCTGGCTGTACATGCGATAGGCCTTTTCGCGAACCGCGCCGACCTTTTCTACGACTCGCAGGATGCCGGTGTTGTTCTCGAGCAGCCACCCCACTTCGGACGACCGTATCCCCCGGCGGAGTCCGTTAATTATGGATTCGCGAATTAAGACGGCATCAATCCCGCGTCCCTGGAACTCGGGGGCGACGCCGGTCAGCGCCGTGCGTATGGCATTGATTTTTCTACGCTTCCAGAGAAGCTTGAATATACCGGTTGGAAACAGGGTTCCGTCCATATCCTTGAACACCTGGTTGTAATCGGGCAGGGCGATTGAAAAACCTGCCGGTTTGCCGCCTACCTCGGCCACATGGGCTAAATCGGTATCGACGATCATGCGCAGGCCTTTGGCCATATGCTCGATCACTTCGCGGTTGATCTCATAGAACCCCCAGTTATCCTTCCAGGTCTCATTGAAAAGCCGGTGGATGATATCCACTTCGCTTTTGAACTTTCGCAGATTTACAGGGCGGATGGTCAGATCGGGTGTCCGTTTTCTGACGATGTCTACGGCCCGGTTCATGCGATTAAGAGCCAGGTTTTCGTCGGTCACCCTGTAGGCCAGCAGGTCCATCTCCTTGACGAGGCCCGCTTTGCGGATCATCGGGTCGTACCACGGTTTGGAGTGCGGCATCATGATGGAGGGGCGATGATCAAAACCTTCGATCTGGATCCCGATTTCATCCAGCAAACCCGGGCTCATGGGTCCGAGCAGCCGGGTGCATCCGCGGTCACGGAGCCAGTCGCGCACCACGCGAAACAGCAGGTCAACCACCATCTGGTTGTCCACCGATTCAAAAAAACCGAAAAAGCCGGCTGTATCGTTATTGTGCCGGTTATAGGCATGGTTGTGGATGGCGGCGATGCGGCCGGCGACCTCCCCATTGCGGTAGGCCAGGAACAACGCTATCTCTGCATCGTTATAAAACGGATTTTTGCGTGTATCGATGAGCTCCTTTTGCAGCATCCTGAGCGGGGGCACCCAGTTCGGATCATCTGCGTAATGCCGGTAGGGAAGTTCCAGAAACTGTCTGCGCTCATCATCGGTGGTCACCAGGGTAACGCCCAGAAGGTCTTTACCACGAACCTGTTCACTGCCCGCCACCTTTTCCACCGGCTAAACCTCGATCAGGGAATGGCCGTTGGTGTCGATAATGCCGCGTTTTATCCCCACCTTTCTGAAGGCGGCCAGGATGGCGTCCAGCTGTTCATCGGTGTGTGTGGCCATGTAGCTGGTGCGTATCAGGGATTGTCCTTTCGGGACGGCCGGCGGCACCACCGCATTGGCATAAACCCCTGTTTCAAACAAATCTCTCCAGAAGCCGAGACAGTCCATGATCTCGCCGATGACTACCGGGATAATCGGTGACTGGCTTGTCCAGATGTTGAAGCCCAGCTCTTTGAGCCCCCTGCGCATGTAATTGGAGATCTCCTCGAGGCGCTGCAGCCGCCACTGCTCCTCCTGAAGCACTTCCAGCGCCTTGAGTACGGTGGCCACGTTGGCGGGCGGCATGGATGCGCTGAAGATGTGGGCCGGGGAGTGATGTCGGATATATTCGATGACAGCGCGATCACCCACCAGAAACCCGCCGAGGGAGGCGAATGACTTGGAAAACGTGCCGCTGATCAGGTCTACATCATCCAGAAGCCCGAACGAGGAAGCCGATCCCCTTCCGCCCTCGCCGAGCACGCCGATCGCGTGGGCGTCATCCAGATAAATACGGGCGTTAAATTCCTTGCCGAGTGCCACCAGTTCAGGCACCTTTGCCAGCGTCCCGGACATGGAGAAAACGCCGTCACTTACGATTATTTTTCCGGTGGATTCGTCCTCGCGCTCCAGAAGCTTTCGAAGATGACCCATATCATTGTGATGATAACGGACGGTACGGGCGTTGGAGATGATGGTTCCGATGACGATACACGCGTGGTTGTCCTTGTCGGAGAAGATCACGTCGTTACGACCGGCGATGGTCTGGATGGATCCCTCGTTGGTCTGATAGCCGGTGCTGAAAAGGACACAGTTTTCCTTATTCATAAATGCGGCGAGCTTGTCCTCAAGCTCAAGGTGCAGATCAAGCGTACCATTCAGATACCGCGAACCCGTACAGCCGGTGCCATACTTTGAGATAGCCCCCTGTGCCGCTTCCATCAGCCGCCGGTCGTTGGTAAGTCCCAGGTAGTTGTTGGAGCCGGCCATAATAACCTCATGCCCCTCGATAACAACCACATTTCCGTCGGTGTCGGTAAGCGGTTTGAAATAGGGATACAGGCCCTGGGCCTTGACCTCATCAGCAGCAGTAAACTGATGGACTTTGTCAAAGATGTCGGCTTTTTGAATACTTTGGTCGCTGTTCGCCATTTAGCAAGGTGTCCTTTGGGCTCAATAAAACTTTAAAAATAATCAAAAAAACAGTTCACCTGCAATTAAAACTCATTTCTTACCCGGAGAGTCGTCAACAGGCCCCGTTTCATTAATTTGCCGGAATGAGTGGTTCACAGAATTGATAGCTGGTTCACGGAATCCGGGTTCCATAGCCATTATCGGTGGAATTTACCTTCCGGCTTAAAATGACCTTCCCGCTCCTCCAGAGTACAATAACACAAAAAATGTGGTTAAACAACAGGTAAAGCTCAGAAGATTTCCCCTTCCCGGCAGAAGACTAAATCACCTCGTTATAACAGGCGACAAGAGAGTCCATGATCCGTTCCCAGTCGTATTGTAACGATTTTTTCCGGGAAGCTACCGCCATATGATTTCGAATATCCTCATTTTCCGAAATATGAAGGATATGTTCGAGGAAAGCTTTCTTGTCCATCGACCCCGCCCGAAATCCATTTTCATTGTTTTCTACCAGCGACCTGCTTCCAGAGGCTTCCGCCACTACCGCAGGCAGACCTGAAGCCATCGCTTCAAGGGTCACATTCCCAAAGGACTCGGTATCGGAGGGGAAGAAAAACAGATCGCTGCAGGCGTAGGACCTTGCAAGTTCCTCGCCTTCCAGATGGCCGGTAAAAACCGTATCGGGCAGTATTTCCGACAACTCCTGACGGGCAGGACCATCCCCCACTATCATGGTGCGGATCGCAGGGTTTCGCCTGCGCAGCTCCTGAAATATTTCCGCGACCACCATCAGGTTTTTCTCCCAGACCAGCCGTGAAACAAATGTCACCACAAAATGCCCCTCCTTAAACCCTTTTTCTGCCCGCCAAGCTTCGTTTTTCTTGTCCGGATTGAACAACTCCGTATCCACCCCCCTGCTCCAAAGCTTCAGCTCGGTTTCCACACCCAGCTTCTTGAGATCTTCCAGCATGGAGGGAGAAGGGATGTACAGATGCTCGCAATGCCTGTAGAACCAGAGGAGATAAGTCGTAAGCAGGGGCGCGATGAACCCCATCCGGTAATACTTCAGATAGCTTGAGAAATGGGTATGATAGGATGCTACCGCCGGTATGCCGTTCTTCATCGCGAACCGCAATGCCATGAAACCGAGAATATCGGGGGTTGCGATGTGAATCAGGTCGGGTTTGAACTCCCGGAGCAGCTCCTTTTCGGTCTCCGGCAAACCCATGCTGATCCGGTACTCCGGGCGGCCGGGCGCCGGTACCGCGTAGACCGGGATGTAGGTGCCGTTATGCTCGATAACCGGGTCGGGTGACCATGGCCCGAATACGCGTACCTCGAATTCCTTTGCCTCCAGATGGCCTACAAGTCTGTTCAGAGTATTTGAGACCCCATCGCGAATGTGGTTGTAATTCCCGGTAAAAATAGCGATACGTCGCTTACGCATGGTCGGTTGTTCTCGGTATTATCGGCATTATATCGCTTTATTCCCTTGCGGGATCGCGATATATTCCAGCTGTATCTTAACGTCTGTTTTCGCACATTCCCATCCGGTTATGTGCAACGATGAGATCATCATCCAAAATAATTGGAAAAACATACCCCAAGTATACAAATTTTTCATGAAAGCATTTGTTACCGGTGGAACCGGATTTATCGGAAGTCATCTTGTCGACGAACTCCTGAAAAAACCGAATGACCAGATCCGTTGCCTGGTGCGGTCAAAGGACAAATGGCTGCACGACAAGGATATCATCCGAATAAAAGGGAATCTGCAGGATCTTGACGCCCTCGAGGAAGGCATTGCAGGCGCGGATGTCGTTTATCATATAGCCGGACTGGTGATGGCATCCAGCCAGGATCAGTTCGACAAGGCCAATGTGGAGGCGACCGAAAATGTACTCCGGCTTGCCATGAAGCACAGGGTTCCCAAAATGGTTGTGCTGTCCTCGCTGGCGGCAGCCGGACCCAGTTTTAAACGCCCGGTCAACGAAGAGGATGAGATGATGCCCGTGACCCGCTACGGCGAATCCAAAAAACGGATGGAGGAGATGATCCGGAATGTTGCCGACGAACGCATTTCCGTGACCATCATTCGCCCACCGGCCGTATATGGCCCCCGGGAAGACCAGATTTTCAGCGTCTTTCAAATGGCCTCCTGGCGCCTCTTTCCGATTATCGGTGACGGACAAAGCGCCCGCATCTCCCTGATTCATGTCGATGACCTGGTCGCCGGCATTCTGCTGGCCGCCGATGAAAAAGAGGCGGGGACCGAGACCTACTTTATCTCCAGCGAAACGGACTACACCTGGGATGAAATCCGTCATGCCACCCAGGCCGCCTTCGGCCACAAACTTTTCACCCTGAACATCAAACCGCGAATTGTCGAACATATCGGTGCCGCAGCAGAATTTGCCGCATCATTAATCGGCCGCTACCCCGTTATTAACCGCGACAAGGCGAAGGAACTGGGCATGCAGTGGACCTGCTCGGTCGGGAAGGCTTCCGGCCGGCTCGGCTTCCGGCAGAAAGTCTCGCTGAGCGACGGCATCGCAGACACCATCGCCTGGTACAAACGTCACCACTGGCTCTGAACCGACTCGACCCCATCACCATGCATTTCCAGCTACCACGCATCTTTTTCTTTTTTGCTCTCACGCTTTTGGCGGCCGCACCCGTATGGGCCGACAATGGCGCGCCTCGGCTCATCAAAAGTCCGGATTCCATGATGGAAATCCCCGGAATCCGGTATGTTACCGCCAGCGAATCCCACATGTATGTGCTGTCCGACCGGGAAGGACTGGTGGTCTTTCGCACGTCGGCCGACTCGCTCCAGTGGCTCTACTCCTCCTCGGGGCTTTCCGGACGCGGCGACCGCATGGTGGCCGACATCCGGTTCTCCTACCTGTTTGGAACCGACGGCAGGCTTACGGTAATCGAGCCCACCTCGGTGCTCGGCGTTTATTCATCCACCCGCCTCTCTTTCGATCCGAACGATCTGGTGCGCCTCGGCGACGACCTGTTCCTGGCCGACAGCAGCCTGGGCATCCAGAAGCTCTCCCTGGCCACTTCCGAATCGGTCGACAGAGAACCCGAATCCGCCCATGAGCACAACCGGCCGGTAGTTTCGCTGGCCCGCATATCCAACCGGCTTCTGGCCCTCGACAGCGATAACCGACTTCTGGTGTTTGAGAACCGGGACGGCACACTCGCACTGTCCGATGAGTTCGAACTGTCCGGCAGCGGGGGCAGGCTGCACACCATCGGCAGCCGCCTGTACCTGACCACCGAAGGCGGAGCCGTCTACCGGGTGCGCCTGGACGGTCGCGCCGACCTGCTGTTTGAAACCGGGGAACCGATCACCCACCTCAAACTCTGGAACGGCAACTACCTGATCCGCGGTGAAAGCAGCCGTATCCGGATCGCCCGCCAGGGACTGCGCCCGACTCTGTTTCGCGACGACCCCTCCGCAGGCAACCACATCGCCACCTTCAAGCAGCAACTCTGGATCAGCGAATACCGGGAACTCAGCCGCTGGCTGGATTCGGGCGATTTCGCCGAGCTCGACACCGCCGGAACCGGAGCACCGGATGGGCAGCCGTCCGGCTCGGCAACAGCCGGAGAGCCGCCGCGCCTGGCGGAAATCGGCGACCTTGTCATCCCTTACCCCCGCCCTCTTCTGATGACCCTCGAGCTCGAAAGTGATCACTCCCCCGAAGAGGTCCGTTTCCAGCAGCGCTCCAACATCGACCGCATCCGGATTCGCGGCAACGGACTCTACTGGCAGCCCTCGTCATCGGATGTCGGCACGCACATCATATCACTGATCGCAAGCACGCAGGACGGCCTTACCGACAGTACGTCGTTTCAGGTGACCATCCGGCCGTTTAACAGTCCGCCGAGATTCTCACCGCTCCGAACCCTGTCCATCGCGGTGGATGAGGAGTTCACTATCCCCATAAGGGCCAGCGACCCCGACGGCAGCGACCCCGACCTGATCCGCTACATCGGCGTGGACCTTCCCGATGGTGCCTCGCTGGATGAGCGCAGCGGCGATTTCACCTGGACACCCACGCGCCGCCAGACCGGCGAGCACGAGTTTCAGGTCATCGCCACCGACCAGTACGGCGCGGCGTCATCAACCGACGTCCGGATCACTGTTGTGGATCTGGCCCGCGGTGAATCATGACGGTTTCAAGCGACATCAGTGCTCTGATTTCGTGGTATCACACTAACAGGCGCGACCTTCCCTGGAGAGCGTCCGGCGACCCTTACCGGATCTGGCTTTCCGAGGTGATGCTGCAG
This sequence comes from Balneolales bacterium ANBcel1, assembly GCA_029688905.1. Taxonomy (NCBI): domain Bacteria; kingdom Pseudomonadati; phylum Balneolota; class Balneolia; order Balneolales; species Balneolales bacterium ANBcel1. The sequence continues at coordinate 229,347 of JARULB010000001.1, forward strand.
CAGACCCGTGTCGACCAGGCCCTGCCCTACTACCGGCGGTTTACCAGGCGTTTTCCCGATGTTACCGCGCTGGCGGATGCCGATATTGACGAAGTCCTGCGCCTCTGGGAAGGGCTCGGCTACTACTCCAGGGCGCGCAACCTGCACCGGGCGGCCCGGCAGATCGTCGAGCGCCACAACGGCCGTTTTCCGGACACGTACAAGGATGCCCTGGCCCTGAGCGGCATCGGGCCCTATACCGCCTCGGCCGTGCTGAGCATCGCTTTCGGCAAGCCGCATGCCGTCGTCGACGGCAACGTGATCCGTGTCGTGAGCCGGCTGTTCGCGATCGGCGGGGATGTCCGCGGCACCGGGGTTCAGAAAGAGATTCAGCGCCGTGCGGATGGCCTCATGGACCGCGAGCGGCCCGGCGATTTCAACCAGGCAATGATGGAGTTGGGAGCCACGGTCTGCACTCCCGCCGCGCCCGACTGCGGTTCGTGCCCCCTGCAGCTCTCCTGCAAGGCGTTTCAGCTTGGGCGAACGGGCGATTTCCCGTGGAAGTCGCCGGCCAAAAAGCGGCCGCATTATCAAATTGCCGTGGGTGTGGTCAGCGACGGCTCGGGTCGCCTGCTGATTGCCCGACGTCCGGAGAAGGCCATGCTTGGCGGACTCTGGGAGTTTCCCGGGGGCAAGCAGGAGCCGGGGGAGACACTCCCCGAAACCGTCCGGCGCGAGCTGCGCGAAGAGCTGGGGATCGACGTTGCCGTAGAGCCCGAGCCATTTGAGGTGATCCGGCATGCCTACAGCCATTTCGCCATCACCCTGCACGCGTTTTTCGCAAACCTCCGGGAGGAATCCGACCCGCCGGAATCGAAGAGCGGCGAACCGGTGCTCTGGGTCGACCGTACCCGCCTCACCGAGTACGCTTTCCCGAAAGCTAACCGGAAAATCACCGAAGCACTTGAAACCTACCGGGCATGACACCACCGGCACCCCTTCCCCCGCTCAATCCTGCTCCGGAAGACGCAGCCATGCGGCTAAAGGCGTTTCTGGATCCGGTAGTGGAACAGGTGGAAGTCCCGGAATACATCGCCGCCGATCCCGTAGCATTCATGCACCGATATGATGACGCGGAGAACCGGAATCTCGCCGGCTTTCTGTCGGCCCTGCTCGCCTGGGGAAGGCGTGATATCGTGATCGCGAAGATCGCCGATCTGCTGGCGCGTTTCGGCAGCAGCCCGTCCGATTTCATCGGGAATCTCTCCCCGGCCGATGAGGTCCGGCTCGAGGGGTTCAAACACCGCACCTTCACCGCCGAAGATATCCGCTGGATCGTTCGCGGCCTCTCCCTGATTTTGCGGGAGCACGGCTCCTTCGAATCCTTCTGGCGCCGGTGCTACCGGGATTCCGGTCCCGGCCGGCCCCTGCTCTCCCTGTTCCATGAACGTTTTTTCGGGATGATTCCGGACGCCCCGGTCCGCGTTCGCAAGCACATCTCCTCACCGGATAAAAACAGCTCCTGCAAACGGTTGTGGCTCTTTTTGCGGTGGACCGTCCGCCAGGGCAGTTGTGTTGATCCCGGTACCATGCCGTTCATGCCGCCCTCGGAGCTGATGGTTCCGCTGGATGTCCATGTAGCCCGCTACTCGCGCATGTTCGGACTCCTGACCCGCCGCGCCAACGACGGCAAGGCGGTGGCGGAAATTACCGGCCATCTCCGCAGAATGGATCCGGACGATCCTGCCAGGTACGATTACGCGCTATTCGGACTCGGTGTGAACGCCATTCCCATCCCGCAGGAGTTTGTGGTCAACACACCGGTGTAGCCGCCGGCGCTATCGCCCGCTCAGGACCTCCTCGAGCGCTTCGGAAAAACGCTGCTCCAACGCTTCCAAGTCCGCCGACGCTTCGGCCCAGCTATCCCAGCTGCGCTCCAGGCGCCGCTCCAGGTCGCTGTGCCGTTTCAGCACCTCACCGGCATCGCCCGACTCATAAAACTGCGGATCCGCCAGCTTCTCCTCGATTTCGGTTTTCTCCTGCTCCATGCCCTCAATGTCGGCCTCCAGTTTGGAGAGCCTGGTTTTCAACGGTTTCATTTCACTTCTGAAACGGTTGCGCAGCTCCGCCTCGGCCCGTTTGACCTCCTTGGATTTGGGTCCGCTGCCGCTGTTGCTGCCGCCCGCACTTCCGCTCCCACTTCCACGGCTGCCATCCCCGCCATTGGCACGTCCCGGCGCACCGTCACCGCCCGCGCCCGCTCCATTGCCGGATCCCCCGGACCTGACTGCTTTCGCGCTGTACCCGGACAGGCCGGATCCCGCCGAACCGGATCCGGTGCCGGAACCGCTCTCTCCCCCTGCCTCGCCGCCCGCCTGCTGCTGTCGGGATTTCCACTCGTAGTAGCTGAAATCGCCGGGGTACTCGAAGACCCGGCCGCCGCCGACCCGCCACACCTTGTTGGCAAACCCGTCCAGGAAATAGCGATCGTGGCTCACCGCCACCACCGTGCCCTGGTACTGATCCAGCGCCCGCAGCAGCACCTGCTTGGAGCGCATGTCGAGGTGGTTGGTCGGCTCATCAAGAATCAGCAGGTTGGCCGGTTCCAGCAGGCTCTTCGCCAGCGCCAGGCGGCTCCGCTCCCCGCCGCTGAGCACACCAACGCGCTTGAACACATCATCCCCCGAAAACAGAAACGCCCCGAGAATCCCCCGGATACGGGTCCGGGCCTCCTGCGAACGCGCCGAGGCCTCCATCTCCTCCAGAACGGTACGCTCCGAGGCAAGCACATCGGCCAGGTGCTGCGCGAAGAAGGTCATGATCACGTTGTGGCCCGGCACGCGCTCGCCGCCGAACGGTTCGTTGCCGTTGATGATGCGTGCGAGCGTCGACTTCCCCGCGCCGTTCGCACCGATCAGCGCGATTTTATCGCCCCGCTCGATTTCGATATCCTGCCGTTCCGTGAACACCGGCACCGGCTTCTGCCCTTCGGGATCGTAGGTTTTATCCAGGTTCCGAATCGCCATCACGGTGATGCCGCACCGGGGCGGGTCGGGGAACCGGAAATCGATGGTGGCCGTCTCCTCTTCGGGCGCCTCGACGCGCTCCATTTTGTCGAGCTGCTTGATCTTGCTCTGCACCTGGCGCGCCTTTGTGGCCTTGGCCCGGAAGCGGTTGATGTACCGCTCGGCCTGTTCCAGCTCCTTCTGCTGGTTTTCATACGCCTGCTGCTGAAGCAGCTTCTGCTGCTCGTACTGTCGCTCGTAATCGTCGTAGTTGCCCTTGTAGAGCGCTATTTTGCGGAGTTGAAGGGCGGCGATATGGGTGACCATGCGGTTGAGGAACATGCGGTCGTGACTGACAATCCAGATGGCGCCGGGATAGCCCGGAAGGTACCGCTCCAGCCAGTCGATGCTGTCGATGTCGAGGTGGTTGGTGGGCTCGTCAAGCAGCAGGATGTCGGGTGCTTCCAGCAGCAGCTTTGCCAGCAGTGCACGCATCTGCCAGCCACCGCTGAAGGTATGCAGGGGATCATCCAGCTCCGCCGGAGCGAAGCCCAGGCCGGTGAGCGCCTCCTCCACTTTCGCCTCGCGCTTGCCACCGTCGGTTATGCGGTACTGATCCTGGAGCGACTCCAGCCGCGTCAGCAGGCGCGTGTACTCCTCCCCCTCGAACGAATCAAGTTCGGCGATTCGGGCCGACAACTCCTCGATCTCCTTCTCCAGCCGGTTCGACTCGGCAAACGCCTCCATCACCATCTGCCTGACCGTCTGCTCCCGCGACACCTCCAGCGACTCCTGCTGCAAATATCCGATGCGCGTGGAGGACGGCCATTCGCACATCCCCTCCTCCGGTTCCAGTTTCCCGGTCATAATGCGCAGCAGCGTCGTTTTTCCCGCTCCGTTCGGCCCCACAAGGCCGATCCGGTCCCCCTTCTGAAACGTCAAAGAAACCTTGTCAAAAAGTGGGCGATTTGAAATATAAAATGTTATATTATGAAGTCTGTACATATACGTTTTTCAACCACAAAAACCATCTGAAATTCTTATTACAACATGCTCGGAGTAAAAGTCAAAGATAACGAAAGCATTGATCGTGCCATAAACCGTTTCAAGAAAATGATGACCCGTTCCCGTGTTCTGATGGAATACAAGGAGCGCCAGCAGTTTATCAAGCCTTCGGAAGAGCGTCGTGAAGCGCACAAGAAGAGTGTCCGGGAAGAGCGCAAGCGTCGCCGCGACGAGTGGCGGTAGATTTCGGGTGCTGTTGCCGCACAGCAGGCTTCATAGCCTGCTGATGCTGTCGCCATCGCGATGGTGGCGGTGAGGCAAATGGCCAATCAGGGGCAGCGGATGTCGTAAGTTGCCTCAATCCAGTCCGCATTCCCGAAGCGCCTGTTCTACATTTTTTACGGGACTCGTCCGCACTCTTTTTTCGCGCGTGTGATTCGATCCGGCGGGAACGACCGCGCGCGAGAACCCCATATTCCCCGCCTCTTCCAGCCTTCGGGTGAGCCGGGTCACCCTTCTCACTTCCGCCCCGAGCCCCACTTCACCGATGATTACAATCGGTTCTCCGGTAGCCTTTCCGGAGATGGACGAAACCAGCGCGCAGGCCACGCCGAGATCACAGGCCGTCTCCGAGAGTTTCATCCCGCCCGCCACATTCAGAAACACATCATGCTGGTGAAATGCCATGCCGCACCGTTTTTCAAGCACGGCCAGCAGCAGGGAGAGCCGGCGCTGGTCAAACCCCGAAGCGGTGCGCTGGGGCATGGCGTAGGATGCCGGGGCCACGAGTGCCTGCACTTCAATCAGTAGCGGCCGGGTGCCCTCCATGGAACAGACCACGGCGTTGCCGCTCACAGCGGGATCCAGCTCCGACAGAAACAGCTCCGAGGGGTTGGCCACTTCCCGCAGGCCGTCGTCGTTCATCTCAAATATGCCCACTTCGTGCGCCGGACCAAACCGGTTTTTGAGGGTGCGGAGAATACGATGATGCGACTGTTTGTCGCCTTCGAACTGCAACACGGTGTCCACCATATGCTCCAGGATGCGCGGGCCCGCCAGGTCGCCCTCCTTCGTGACGTGGCCGATGGCGATGACGGTCGTATTCTCCTGTTTGGCAAACTGCATGAGCAGCGCGGCACATTCGCGGATCTGCGCGGTGGTGCCCGGCATGCTCTGCAGGCCCGAATGATAGACGGTCTGGATGGAGTCGATCACCAGGATGCCCGGCTTCTCACTCCGCGCCGTTTCGATAACCCGCATGATTTCGGTTTCGGTATAAATCAGGAGCGAGTCGGAGTGCAGTCCCAGGCGGCCCGACCGCTGACGAATTTGCGCCAGCGACTCCTCGCCTGAGACGTAAAGCGTTTTCTGGTCATCCAGCATGACCGAACACTGCAGGGCCAGGGTGCTTTTTCCGATGCCGGGATCGCCGCCAAGCAGAATGAACGAGCCCGGTATCACCCCGCCGCCGAGAACCCGGTCCAGTTCCCCGATGCCGGTTTGGTGGCGGCTCGCCTCGGAAGCAGGTATCTCACTGAGGGCAAGCGGCCTTGCAGGCGCATCATCAGGCCGGGCCAGCCGGGCCTTGTGCGGCTTGTCCGCCACCGGATCCCGGTCGGGAACCTCCTCCATCGTATTCCACTGTGAGCAGGAGTCGCAGTTTCCCATCCAGCGGGAAGATTCCCAGCCGCAATTGGTGCATACAAAACGGGTACGGTTCTTTTTTGCCATGGTTTTGATTGGGTCTGTTATGCCGGACGGAGTCGGTCAGCTTGACGGGGATATCCGAATCCGGGCCGTTCGGCCGGTGTCCCGGATTTCGGGTATCAGAAAAGCGTTTATCCGGGGCGATGCCTGTCCGTATCCGCTTGACCGGTATTTGCGGAAGGGTTACCGGCACCTGACCGCTTTTCGTTCCGGTTGTTCTTTGTCTCTACAATTTTCACATTCAGGTACCAGCTCATGGCCATCATTCCGGCGCCCACCAGGGTATAGAAGCTGATGATGCGCCACATGAATACCGCGATGCCCAGAAATTCCCGCCGCTCCATAAGGGGACCGATAAACAGGGCGTACAGTCCCTCCACGCCGCCGCTGCCGCCGGGTGTCGGCATGAACATCCCCGCCAGGGTCATGGCCATGCTGCGAAGAAACGAGAGCACCACATCGGCGGGAACAAAACTCAGTATCACAATCGCCGGCAGGGACATCTTGGCGAGCCAGGCGAGTGTGGACAGGCCGAACGCCTTATACAAAAAGGATTTCGGTTTCTTGCGCAGTTCGTGGGAATACTCCTCCAGCTTTTCCGCCTCCCGCGCGATCTTGTAGCGGTACTTCCGCAGCAGCGGCATGCTGAAAACGAAGTTAACCGTGCGTTTGAGCAGGGCGGGATCCCGGAACACCCCGTAGGTCAGGAACAGCGCGTAGCCAAGCAGGGCCATGTAGATGAGGAACATGGCGCCGTGGCCGGCCCATCCCGCGTTTTCCGGGATGACGGCAAAAAAAACGCCGAGAAGAACCAGCAGGGGGATGATAAACACCAGCAGCAGCTGGTCGAGCATGATGCCGTAAATCACAATGGCACTTGACTGGCCCAGTGAGAGCTTTTCGCGGGTCATCACATAGGTGGCCATGGGTCCGCCGCCAATGGTGGACGGGGTTATCGACGAGGTGAACTCCCAGCACAACACCACCCGAAGGGACGCAACCCAGCTGAGGCGCTGCTCGGAGAGATACCGGATTTTCATGCTCAGAAACCATATGCGCAGGCACACTACAAAAAGCGCGATAAACAGGCCTGGGGTCCGGTTCCAGTACAGCCGGTCGAACAATCCGGGGGAATAGGTGAGGTAGATGAGCACCCCCATACTGGTCAGGCTCAGCAGAATCGAAAGCACCAGGTACTTGCCGGAAATGACCGATGTGACGCCTGAATCCGGCCCTGGGCCGTTGTCTCGAGGTGTTTCGGGAACAGTATGGGTGTGATGGGCAGCCAAAAACGGAAATATTTAAAAATCACCGGAAACAAAAAAAGGCCCTGTACCAGCCGGCCGGTTAATCGGCTTCGGGCACAGGGCCTAAAATACTACCTAATTGCAACTGCTACAAGAAGCAGTCTGGCATCAGGCGATGGTGATGTCTTTGTCGAGATAGACATCCTGGATGGCGTTGAGCAGGCCAACACCTTCTTTCATCGGACGCTGGAACGCTTTCCGGCCGCTGATGAGTCCCATTCCGCCGGCACGCTTGTTGATGATGGCGGTCTTGACGGCATCTGCCAGATCGCTCTCGCCGGAGGAAGCGCCGCCGGAGTTGATCAGACCGGCGCGGCCCATGTAGCAATTGGCTACCTGGTAGCGGGTCATGTCGATCGGGTTGTCGCTGGAAAGTTCGGTGTACATTTTTTCATCAAGCTTTCCGTAGGAGGAGTCGCCGGCGTTAAGCGCCTTGAAACCGCCGTTCAGTTCGGGAAGCTTTTGTTTGATGATGTCGGCCTCGATGGTTACGCCGAGGTGGTTGGCCTGACCGGTGAGGTCGGCAGCCACGTGGTAGTCCTTGCCGTCTACCTTGAAGGCGTTGTTCCGGGTGTAGCACCACAGGATGGTTGCCATGCCCAGCTCGTGCGCGTAGGAAAACGCCTCGGCTACTTCCACAATCTGTCGGGCTGACTCATCGGATCCGAAGTAGATGGTTGCGCCGATGGCGGCGGCACCCATATTGTACGCTTCGTCGATGGTGCCGAACATGATCTGGTCGAAGGTGTTCGGATAGGTCATCAGCTCGTTGTGGTTGATTTTTACCACGAAAGGAATTTTGTGGGCGTATTTGCGGGAAACCGCGCCAAGCACACCATAGGTGGAGGCTACGGCGTTGCATCCGCCTTCGTAAGCGAGTTTTACAATGTTCTCGGGATCGAAGTAGGCCGGGTTCTTGGCGAAAGATGCGCCGCCGGAGTGCTCGATACCCTGATCGACCGGAAGAATGGAAACATAGCCGGTTCCGCCGAGGCGGCCGTTGTCAAACAGGCGCTGAAGGTTGGCCAGTACACGGTTGTTGCGGTCCGAGTGGGTCCAAATCGTATCGACAAAATCTCCCGAGGGAAGGTGCAGCTGGTCTTTGGAAATGGTTTTACACTCGTGGTTCAGCAGGCTGTCGGCTTCGGCGCCAAGCAGTTCCTGCACTTTTTTTACTCCAATTGACATATGAGGTTCCTCCTTTGGTAAGGTGTGGTTAATAGTATTTCAAAAAGGCGCGTAGCATGGCCTGCCTACGTCATAATCGATAAGAAATCCCTGATTTTTTCTCCAGTTTCCTATATCTCTGTAAGATAACGATTTTTGTATGAAATCTCTATTAAGAATCGGCAGTAGACGGTCACCTGTTTCGTGTTTTTTTCGTATTTTAGGGATTCGGTGGTGGACATTTCGGTCCGACTTTTATGGTGCTGTACGAATACGGCGCCCGGCTTATTGCCTGCATCCGGCGTGCCGGGCGATATCCGCCCGTGTTCCCGGAAACTCCAAACCCGAACCCTCATACCACGCCGGCGGTACCGCCACGCGCGATCCGTTGCCGGCCCATTCAAGCAGTAAAACCGTGAAACCAGGAACCCCGTCAGATAACCGCATCCCTGCGACCCGCCCCGCGGTGGAGGCGCCCGTCCTGAAACCGGGCAGCCGGTGCGTTGTGCTGGCCCCGATGGAGGATGTCAGCGACTCCCCGTTCCGCCTGATGTGCCGGCAGCAGGGCGCCGACATGGTGTACACCGAGTTCATCAGCTCGGAAGCGATCATCCGCGAGAACGAAGCCTCCAGACACAAAATGGGTTTTGAGGAGGCGGAACGTCCCATCGGCATCCAGATTTTCGGTGGACGGGAAGAGGCCATGCACGGAGCGGCGAAGGTGGCCGAGGCCGGCAACCCGGATGTGGTGGATATCAACTTCGGATGCCCGGTCTACAAGGTGGTGAAGAAAAACGCCGGTTCGGCCTGTTTGCGTGACCTTGGCATGATGGAACGGATGGCCGGCACCGTGGTAGACGCGACCCGCCTGCCGGTGACCGTCAAAACCCGCCTGGGTTGGGACGAAAAGACCATCCGCATCTCCGAAGTGGCCCTGATGCTTCAATCGGTGGGCGTGAAGGCGCTTACGGTCCATGCCCGCACCCGAAGCCAGGGCTACAAGGGCGAAGCGCAATGGGACTATTTCCGGATGCTCAAAGAGACCCCCGGCCTGCACATTCCCGTCATCGCCAACGGCGACATCACCGAGCCCGAACATGCCCGGTACCTATTTGAGGAGACCGGCGTCGACGGCATCATGGTCGGCCGGGCAGCCATCGGCAACCCCTGGATTTTCCGCGACATCAAACATTATCTGGAAACCGGCAAGCAGCTCCCCGCCCCCACCATTGAAGAGCGGCTGCGGATGTGCGCCGAACAGCTTCGCGCCTCAGTAGACCATCACGGCGAGCGCTACGGCGTCATCATGATGAAAAAGCATTACGGCAACTACATCAAGGGTATCCGCAACGGCAAACACCTGCGCATGGAGATCATGGAGAAGGACCGTATGGAGGATATTCTTGAGCTGCTCCTCAACTTCAGGGAACCCGCCGGCACTGCGGTCGCCGTGTGACATCCCGTGTGACATCAAGGCCAACGGGTATCTAACCGGGCGTAATGAAATAACGGCTCTAGCCGCACTCGCCGTCTGAACCGGCCGACCAGCGGCCGGGAGCCCCTGCACCGCTGTATCCGCTCCCATAAGCACAGCCTCTTATTCTCCGGCCGACACCCGATTTTCCAGAACTGTCACAACGCCAGCTTGTCAGCACGCAGCCAGGGCTGCAGCGCTTCGGGAATGGCCAGCGAACCATCCTGCTGCTGATGAGTTTCCAGAAAGGCGGCCATCACCCTGGGCAGCGCGAGTCCGCTCCCGTTCAGGGTATGCAGGATTTCGATATTGCCCGATTCGTTTTTATGGCGGATTTTCATGCGGCGCGCCTGATAGTCCTCGAAATTGGAACACGAGCTCACTTCCAGCCAGCGCTGCTGTCCGGGACTCCAGACCTCCAGGTCGTATTTCTTGCTCTGGGTGAATCCCATGTCGGCGGTTCCCATCAGCAGAGTGCGGTAGGGAAGCTCCAGCGCCTCCAGAAGCTCTTCGGCATCGCGGCGCAGCGACTCAAGTTCGTTGTAGGACGATTCGGGCGTTACCAGCTTGACCAGTTCCACCTTGTCGAACTGGTGGAGCCGGTTCAGTCCGCGCACATCGCTGCCGTACGACCCCGCCTCCCGGCGCCAGCACGGTGTGTAGCAGACGTACTTCAGCGGCAGGGATGCCGCATTCAGCACCTCGCCACGGTGGTAGTTGGTAACCGGTACCTCGGCGGTCGGGATGATGAAATAGCCGTCGCGGGGCACCACATACATCATATCTTCCTTGTCGGGGATCTGTCCGGTTCCGCGGGCGGAATCCTCATTCACGAAATAGGGCGCCATCAGCTCCAGATACCCCTTGTCGACGGCCTTGTCGATAAAAAACTGAATGAGTCCGCGCTGCAGACGGGCCACCGGACCCGAATAGAACGGAAAACCGGCGGCGGTAACCTTGGAGCCCCGTTCAAAATCAATCCACCCGCCGGCAGCCACCAGCTCCCAGTGCGGTTTAAAGCCATCGGGCGCGGCGGCACTGCCATCCTCGCCCATTCCTGCCGGTGTGCCCCAGGTGTGCACGGTCTGGTTGCCCGACTCGTCGGTGGTCACCGGCACCGACTCATGTGCGGCATTCGGTATCTTCAGCAGCATTTCATCACGCAGTGCAAGCTGCTCCCGCTCCCGGGTCTCCAGCTCCTTGATCTTCTGCTTCATCTCACCGGTCTGACGAATCACTTCCTGCGCTTCCTCCTTTTTACCCTGACCCATAAGCGTGCCGATCTCTTTGGCCCTGGCGTTGCTCTCCTTGCGGAGCAGGTCCAGTTCATGAACCGTGACGCGCCACTTCTCGTCGGCCTCAATGACAAGGTCCACTACTTCGGTTTCGGTTTCGCCTTTGGCCTTCATGGCCTGTTTCACCTCATCAGGGTGCTTTCGGATACGTTGGATATCAAGCATAGGTCAGTGTTTCGGGTCTCAAATCGGGTCGAAAATTCAGTAACAAACCGCCATGTAACCTGCAGAAATCGGTTCCGGCGGCGTAATCGGTACAAGAACCCGGCCTACCGGTGCGGTGCGAAGCCAAAGATACAACAATAACCCGTGAAGCGGAATCCCCCGCAAATCCTTGCTACCCTAAATTATTTAGGCTATATTAGTTTGATATAATAATTTCTTCAGAAACCCTTTTCTCTGGACACACGATGCATCATCTCGACGCCACAGATATCGCCATTTTAAAGCACCTGCAGCAGAACGGCCGCGCCCAGCGCAACCGGCTGGCAAAAATCGTCAACCTCTCGGTTCCATCCGTATCCGAACGGATGCGCAAACTGGAGGAGAAAAAACTGATTGACGGATACCACGCCGTATTGAATCCACAGAAATTCAATTTCGACATCGTCGCTTTTATTTTTGTGGAGGTGGACAATTCCAGCTATCACACGCCGTTTGTCGACAAGGTGATCGAGGAGCCCGAAGTACAAGAGTGCCATTCGATTACAGGTGACGGATCTCACATCCTGAAGATCGCCACGCGCAATACCGTTTCGCTTGAAAAGCTGCTCTCGCGGATACAATCGTGGGAAGGAGTCAAGAAAACCCGTTCCAACATCGTGCTTTCCTCGTTCAAGCAGACGCGTGAAATCCCGATCGATAACGAATACTGATTCGCGGCACCCGGTATTGTTCATGAAGCTTGCCCTCCGGATCCTCCCCCTGTTACTGCTGCTGGAGATTCTGGCGCTGTCGCCTGACACAGCTTTCGCGCGCCAGCAGTTCGGCATGTTCTACCAAGACTCAGCGGCCGAAAATATTACGGCGGATGAGCTTGAATGGCTCGAAGACGCCGGCTTTACCTGGCTGATGGTCAGGGAACCGCTGACCCCCGAACAGCGCCGTCTGATCCATGAAACCGGGTTTTCGGTCTACGTATTGATTCCGGAAGAGTTTGCCATACCTGCCCGTCTTGCAAAGGCCTCCCGCCGGTACTTTGAACGCGCCGATTCGCTGATGCGCTATTTCCGGCACGACCCGTTCGTCAAGGGATACGGCATGTTATCTTTCAGCGACTGGCAAGAAGCTCCCCTTCCCGACCGCCTGGAGTCGCTGGCCGCACCCTATCGTGAAAACCGCTGTCTGTTCGTCCTCGACACCCGCCCATTCAACGGCCCCTCCCTGGATCCGTTCGACCGTGTCATGCTCTACTCACGCAGTGCAGCGCGGCTGGAGCACCAGCTGCGGCACGATCCTCCGCTGAGCGGCGTCCTCTACCGCCCCGAATCGCAGCAGGCGGACATCCGCGATATCCAGAACGCCATCGCGCTGCTGTCCGGCGACAACCGTCCGCCCCTGTTTTTTGAACGCGAATGGTTCCTGCGAAATGCCCAGGGCGACACCATCGCCAACGGCACCGGCCTTGACCGCCTCACCGCCTTCCATGCCCGCGTACCCGATGCCCGGCTTGCCAACCCGGCCCCTCCCGACAACGCCGACCTGCTGGACTACTCCATTCTGATGCTGTTTCTCATCTGGGCCGCCTACACCGCCTTCTACCGGCTCAACCCCATCTACCGGAAATCGCTGAGCCGCTACTTCCTGAACTACGACTTTTTCGTCAACGATGTACTGATGCGGCGCATTCGCCTTCCCGGCGACGCGACTGTGCTGTTCATCCTGTGGGGTGTCGTCGGCGGCTTAATGGCGTTCACCACCGCGCATATCTATCTGGACCGTCTTTCGATGGGGGCGCTGCTCACCTACATGCCCATCATACCCTCCGGATGGGTGCATCCACTCCATTTCTTCGGCTTTTTCTTTCTGATCACCCTGCTGGTGAACACGATTCAGATCGGATGGATCCGGATTGCCAACTACAAACACAGCCATCTTTCCCAGATTGCGACGTTCGTTCTCTGGGCCCAGCATCTCAACCTCCTGATCGTCTCGGCGGGCGTCATCCTGCTCCGAATTGTTCCCTCTGAAATCGTGGTGGTTTCCATGTTCCTGCTGTTCTGGGTGAACATCTTCGCGAGCTTCTTCCTCACCGCCTACAACATGCGCCGCATCACCCCGACCTCCCCCATGTACATGGCCGGCACCTACGCCCTCTTTGTGCTGGTCGTCAGTACCCTGGTGTTCTGGTTTGTCTTCGCGATGGACATCATGCCGGCTTGGAAGCTTGCCTCCGGCCTGGCAGCCTACTGATTACTTTTCATCCGAGGTCTTTGCGGAGGCGTGCCACCGGAATATTGAGCTGCTCCCGGTACTTGCTGATGGTCCGTCGGGCCACGGGATACCCCTTCCGCTCAAGAGCCTCGGCCAGCGCCTGATCGCTCAGGGGCCGCGATTTTTCCTCTTTGGTGACCAGTTCCAGCAATATGTTCTTGATCTCCCGGTTGGACACGGACTCCCCGGTATCGGTCTCCAGCCCCTCGGTGAAGAAGTATTTCAACTCATACACCCCGAACGGCGTCTGCACATACTTTCCGTTGACCACCCTTGATACGGTCGAGATATCCATCTGAATCCGTTCGGCGACATCTTTCAGAATCATCGGACGGATGCCCTTGCCGGTCCGGAAGAACTCCTCCTGCAGAGCGACGATGGTGCGCATCACCGACATCAACGTGTTCCGCCGCTGCTGGATGGAATCGATAAACCACCGGGCCGACTCCATCTTGTCACGTATGAACTGCCGCGCCTCCTTGGCCTCACGCGCCTCCTTGCTCTCCCTCGACTCGTATTCGCCGTTTGTCTCCCTTCCACCGGCGTCCCGTGGTGTTCCGGCTGCCGGGTGTCCGCTTTTCTGTGGATGATCTCTTCGATCCTGCTCACCGCTTCCCGGAACTTCGCCCGCACGGGTGCCCCGTCCGCCATTGCCGGGCTCGCCACCCCGCCTGCGCGGACCGCCCATGGCGTCCCACATCTCTTTGTAATGACGCGAAATGCGGATATTGGGCATGTTCCGGTTGTTCAGACGGATGACAAACTCACCGGCCTCGGTATCGGATCCATCCAGGGCCTCTTCGAAGTAAACCTCAAAATCGGGTACGATAAACTGATCGGGATTGAGGTATTCGTCCGATTCGCCCGGCTTGGGATCGAGCAGCAGAATCACCTGGTTGGCTTCCCGCAACTGCGTTTCTGTCAGGTTCAGCTTGCGCCGGATTTTGTCATAGTGCTTTTTCTCAAACAGTGGCCAGGCTTTTTCCAGGATCTCCATGGCCCATTTCCGGCTGGGGTGGGAAGTCTCCATAACCTGCAGCTGAATCATCAGGCACTCCTGGAGGCTTCTCGCGGCCACTCCGGGAGGATCGAGCCGCTGAATCTGATGAAGCACCTGTTCGGCTTCGGCACCGGTAACCAGCTCCCCGTCGTTAAACGCCACCGCGTCGATGATCGCGTCGAGGTCACGGCGCAGGTATCCGTCCGAGTCGATGGATCCGATGATCTGATCGGCAACTTTCTGCTGCCGCTCGTCCAGGTTGAGCAGTTCCACCTGCCGTTCCAGCTGCTCGGTAAAACTGGTGCGGTAGGGTTTGGGGAGATCCCGCCAGTCCTCCTGCTCCCTGTTGTAAGCGGGCACGTATTCCTGGTCGTCATCGGCGAAAAAAGAATCCCAGTCGATCTCATCGTTTTCATCAACCGCCGCGACGTCCTCGTCGCCGGTATCCCCGGAGCTCTCCTCTTCGCTGGTGTCCGCACCTTCGGCCTGCTCAGAATGATCGGTCTGCTCCTCGCCGGTCTGCTCGTCAAATTCGTCCTCCATTTCGAGGACCGGGTTGGTCTCCAGCTCCTGCTTGACCCGCTGCTCGAGCATCAGCGTGGGCAGCTGCAGCAGCTTGATATACTGAATCTGCTGCGGCGACAGGCGCTGCTGCAACGATTGCGTTTGTCGTATGGATTGTGAAGGGCGTATCATACGGCTACTCCGATTCGTTGACGCACCTCTTCGCACGCGACCCGAAATTCTTCGTACCAGGCTTCACCGTAAGCGCGGACAAGGGCGTCCTTCAAAAAATCCGCCAGGTAAATGCCTTTCGCGGCGCCGCGATCGCAGGCGGGACTGCAGATGGAGGGGACATACTCCATATTCAAATATTCGCGGTTGCCGACTTTCATGACGCGCACCGGGAACAGATGACAGCTGAGCGGTTTCATCCAGTTGAAACGCCCTTCCTGCCAGGCCTTCTGAATGCCGCATACGGCGACATCGTTGGAGTCATAGGTCACAAATACGCACTCCGCCCCGTCGGTGCAGTTGAGCTCGGGATCGCGGTTACGGTTGCGTATGAGGCCATGGACATCGACCACTTGCCGGGCCCTGGGCCGCATTTCGTCGCGGAGGGTCCGCCAGGCCTTGTTCAGTACCGGAATTTCATTTTGCGTAACCGGGGCGCCGGCATCGCCCACAACACAGCATGCCCCCTTGCAACGCAGCAGATCGCATGCGAAGCGGAATGTGGCGACATCATCGGAAATAATGGTATGCTGCACCTGGAACATGAAGAACCGGTCTGGTTATCGGATTCCTTGAAACTGCTTAAAAATAAGCAAAAAATGGGTAGTTACCCACTTTCAGGCGGCTGTAAATTTTTTACCCGGCTTCTGGGCCACGAGTCCCGCCAGCTCCAGTTCCAGCAAAACCGACAACAGTGCCGGTGCCGGCCTGTTCAGCGCAGCCGCCAGTTCGTCTATCTGCCGTTCCCGGCCGTCCAGTTCCCGGCAGAGGCGCTCTCCCATCCCCCCGGCCGCCCGATGCCATGCCTCCGGTCCCGTGATACGGGTACGCATGATGGATTTTGAACCAAATGCAGGGTGGTTCCCGCCGGATCCCGCGGCATCATCCGGCAAAGGCCCGGCCGTGTGCCCGGTGTATCCCGGCAGCTCCTCAAGGATGTCCGCGGCACAGGTTACCAGCTTTCCCCATCCCCGCTGAATGAACACATTGCAGCCGTACCCCGACGGCCGTCGTATGTCATGCGGCACAATGAACACCTCCCGGCCCTGGTCGAGCGCCTTGTCGATGGTGATGCGGCTTCCGCCCCGCGGACCGGTTTCGGTGACCAGCACTCCAAGGGCCATCCCGCTGACGATCCGGTTACGAACCGGAAAGTGATGGGCGTCGGGCTTGCTTCCCGGCGGATATTCACTCACAACCGCCCCGCCTCCTTCAATGATTTTGTGCGCCAGGCGGGTGTTATCGGCCGGATAGATACGGTTCACTCCGGATCCCAAAACCGCTACGGTGCATCCCTGTTGTTCCAGGGCGGTACGGTGCGCGAGGGTGTCGACACCGCGTGCCAGTCCGCTGATGATGGCCAGATCGCCCGCTTCAAGCAGTTCGCGGGTAAACCGGACGGTTGCTTCGCGTCCGGAGGTGGACGGATTTCTTGTGCCGACAACCGCCAGGCCCGGCCTGTTCAGCGCTTCCAGGGCTCCCCTCACCCAGAGCATCAGCGGCGGATCGGGGATCTCGCGGAGCAGCGCGGGGAAGTCGGGATCCTGCGGGACAAGCAGCTCAATGCCCTGTTGTTCCGCCTGTTCCAGCACCGCGTCCACGCGGCCCCACTGCCGGAACGCCCGGATGGCCCCGGCGATTGATCCGCCGATACCGGGCACCGAGGTAAGCGCCTTGCGATCCATGGAGAACACCGATGAGAGGGGCGAAAAAGCACGGGCCAGCCGGCCGATCTTGGCCGCGCCCAGGGAGGGAATCATCGACAGGGCCAGCAGTGCCCGAATGTGTGGCAGACGGTCAGGGCGTTCGGTTTCCATGAAGCAGCTCCCAGATCTGTTCCTTCAGCCGGTCCATTTGGTGGCCCGTCACGGCCGAGACCGGGATCAAAGGCACATCCAGTGACACCTCCTGTTCCAGCTCATGACCGGGAAAGAGGTCCATGTGGGTGACCGCGACCATACGCGGCTTGTCGAGCAGGTCCTTGCGGTAGGCACCAAGTTCGTCACAAAGAATACGGTATTCGGCAGCGATATCGTTCGCGCCGCTGATCACGAACAGCAGCACGTTGTTGCGCTCGATGTGCCTCAGGAAGGTGAGTCCGAGGCCCTTGCCCTCATGCGCCTTTTCGATGATACCGGGAATGTCGGCCATCACAAAGCTGCGGTGGTCCGGCATTTGGACCACGCCCAGGTTCGGTTCCAGCGTTGTAAACGGATAGTCGGCGATTTTGGGCCGGGCCGCCGAAACCGCGGAGAGCAGCGTGCTTTTTCCCGCGTTGGGAAAACCGACCAGGCCGACTTCGGCGATCAGTTTCAGCTCGATCTCCACGACGATCTCCTCACCGGGTTCACCGGGCTGGGCGTATTGCGGAGTCTGGTTGGTGGCGGTCTTGAAATTGGCATTGCCGAGGCCGCCCTTGCCGCCTTTGGCGATCACCAGCCGGTCGCCGTGGTTTATCACCTCACCGAGAAACCGGCGCGTTTCATGCTCGTAGGCTACCGTACCCAGCGGCACGGGCAGCACGACATCCTCCCCCCTTTTTCCCGTTTTCAGGGAAGAGCCGCCCGGCTGCCCCTTTTTGGCTTTCAGGAATTTGCGGTAGCGGAGGTCGAGCAGGGTGTTCATGTGGGAATTGCCCTCCAGGACGATGTTGCCGCCGTCGCCGCCGTCGCCGCCGTCGGGCCCTCCTTTGGGCACATACTTCTCCCTCCGGAAATGAGCCATTCCGGGTCCGCCGCTTCCTGCGGTGAGGTACAGTTTCGCGTAGTCGGCAAATCTCATAAAAAAACAAATATCGGGTGGGCCACTATAAACGCCAGGTCAAAGTTACGCAATACGGTGTTTCCAAACCGGGCTATTTGGTGCAGATTTGTAGCCTCACCGGTTACGCTCCTCATACCAGGAGCGCAATCCGGGGTACATATCGCAAACGACCTCTCCGTCAGCGTCGACGGCCCGGCGCCAGTAGCGCCCGGCTTGCTCACCCTGACCCATACTATAGTATATCGACCCTTTCAGGGCATACAGGTCGGGCGAGTCGTTGACGGCGATCCCCTCTCGAACCAGCTCCAGGGCGGTATCGAAATCCCCGGAAAAATAGGCGGTCTGCGCCTTCACGTAGAGTGAAAGCGACTTGTTGGTCCGTTCAAAATAGTTTTCTTCGAGCTCCTGCTCCCGCCGGCGTATCTCTTCGGCCGCGCGTTCACGTGCAAGGCGCAGCTCCTCCAGGCGCGCCTCTTCCTGCTCGCGCTCCTCCTCCGTCAGCGGTGTATCGGCATCCCGATCATCGGCCCCGTTCGCCATACGCGTGGTATCGGCCACGTCCCGTTCCTGCGCGTTCCGGATGGAAAGCGGCACCTGGCTGGTCGATGTGCACGAAACCACGCCGCCGGCCATCACCACCATCATCACGGCAACAGCCGTTCTTTTTAACCCAATCATTCGCTCCCCACGGTTTTGCCTTCTCCTAATTCCGGTCGGCGGTCTTCATATGACCGAAGGGCCTCGCGCACTTTTTCGCCCAGTTCCGTGACCAGCGACTCCAGCTGCCGGATATACGTTTCCCGCTCCATCTCAGGCATTCTTCCGATAATCGCCGCCATTTGTTCCACATCCCGGTCGGTGATCTGTGTCTCTCCTCCAACTGACTGAAATCCCCTGTTTGAGAGACGCGCCGCGATTTTCTCGTATTCGTAGAAAGTGAGGTTACGCACCTGCGACAACGAAAACAGAATGCGGCCGGCTTCTTCCATACCATACTTTTTAAGCACGCCGCTTTTGCGGTCATCGGGCAGGTGACTGAGCACCAGCGCCTTAACCCGTTCTTTTTCGGATGAGAGAAGCTCCATAAGCTGTTCGTCGCTCAGGTAGTGCACAAAATTAAAGGTGTGGAGGATGGAGAAGCCGGTTGAAGCGGCACTCGCGGTGGAGGCCAGTGCCATTTGCTGCTCGTGTTCAATGCTGTCATGAACGTTTCCCCCCGCTACCGCGTGTCGGCCTTCTTTTTTTTTTTTTCGCGAAAGCATGACCATCAGGTACCAGACCAGCAGTGCCAAAAGCAGCGCAAGCAATACGGCGGCAGCCAGCATCAGGTAGAAGAGGCGGTTGGAATCGGCGAAAAGACCTTCGGGGGCGGGCGCTTCGGCCACTGCAGGCTCTTCGGTGCGCAGATTCCGCCTGACCAACTCGAACGTGTCGCCGCGCTCCGGATCTATGTCGATGCGGGAGGTGACCGTCTCGCGCATCAGCTCGAGATCCTGCTCGGTCAGCATCGAATCAACGCGCACAAGGATGTGCATCCGCTCCAGTTCGGGTACGCGGGTCTCCACCACCTCGACACCTTCCTGCTGTACCCGCGATGTTGTTTCGCGCTCACGAATCAGGTCACGCGGGACAAACGGCAGGCCCGGAAGTCGTCCTTCGGGTTCTGCGGTCTCTTCAGGGGCCGCGGCAACGGGCACTTCCCGGCGCAGGGTGCGCACCGACATTTCCACTCCGATTCTAAGCATATAGTCCTCCGGCCTGAAAAACCGGTTGATCGCCTCGGTAAGCACCTCGTAGAGCTGCTGCTCCAGCTGCATGGTCTCCAGGGCGGTGAGCTCTCCGTCGGAGAGGTCGCTTCGGCGGACTGCGGTCCGGTCGCCTTCATCGGCGGCGGCAAGCAGCGCCTGATTGGCGGCGGTCACCGGAATACGAAGGGTACTGCCTGCAGCGAGGCCCTCCCCGCACTGCGGATTGATGGCGCGCACGCGATCCGGCGATACCCGATAGGCCCGGGCAATGCCGAAGCAGTTCTGCCCCGGCCGCACCGTATGGATGAAAAAGTCGGCGCCGTCATGCCGCTCCAGGGTTTCGGTGATCGACACACGAGCCTGGCCCGCGGCGCTCTGTACAGCCGGCGTCAGGGTTACGGATGCCAGCAAGATCGCAATCACGCCTGTAAACCGTCGTTTTTGGACTAATGGTTTCGGTATCATTGGTTGGACAATGGTTTCGATGGCTGAATATTATTATCTGCCGGAATTACTTCCAGGGAATTGTTGCTCTCCGGCAGCCCGAAAATGCTGCTGCATAGACAAATACATACGATCAGTCTCGTATTTCAGAAAAATCAAAATCTCCGTTTTCACCTGCTTGAATGATTCTTTCCAGTTCCTCCACATCGGGGATCTCCAGTTCGGGGCTGCGTTCGGCGGCACGATCCCAGTACTGCTGCGCCGCCTCACGCCGTCCGTGAACAAACAGTAACGAGCCCTTGAGCGCCAGTCCGTAGTCGGTTTCGTAACGCTCCAGCGAGGCGTCGATCAGCTCCAGTGACGCGCCGAATTGACCGCGGTAGAACGCCTCCTGCGCACTCACATAGAGGCGGATGGCTTCCATGGATTGCCCCGCCAGGGCCCGTGCCAGCTGCTCCTCATCCCACTCGGGCTCCGGATCTGGCTCGGGTTCGGGTTCCGGCGCCTCCCGCGGCAGCAGCATGATATTCAGGCCCTCCAGAAAATCGCCGTGCGCGAGTGCCTGCACTTCAAATTGGAGTACCGGCGGCTCTGAGCGGGCATTCAGAAAATTCTGCTGTGTGGTGTCGACCCACGCCTCATAGCGCCCGGGGGGGATCTCCATGGCGTAATAGGAACCGTCGGAGAAGGTCCGCATCGTCTCGCGGAAGTCACCGTCCACCTGCCGGAGCATCACCCGCACCCCGCCGAGGCCGCGCTCGGTCTCCCCTTCCCGCCGCTGCACCATGCCCTCGATCACCCCGCTCATGTAAAACGGAATGTCCATGGGCTTGAACCGGTTGGGGTCGGATACGAACGAGAATTCGCGGATCACCGGAACCAGCATGGGATTGGGGATGGCCCCTACATTGACCATCAGGTTGTTCCGGTAATACTGCTGAAGCTGGGTGACGCGGATGACGCCGTCGTTGTGGAGCCGGCTCTGGCCGGAGCGGTCGAGCCGTACTGCGTTGGCGCGGATCAGCTCGTCGCCTTCGTCGAAGGTGCCGCTGTTGTTGTTGTCGGTGAACAGGCGGATGGACGCGGCCGAGCGCCCGACCTGCTGGCGGTTTTCGAGGACCAGCCGGTTGTGGTAGTCGTCGTAGCCGATCGACCCGCGGAAGTTCTGGCGGAAGGAGCTGCCCTGGCGGCTGGTGCGCGCAGTCGAGGTGGAGCGCGTGCGGTTCAGGTCGAACGAGAGGCCGCCCTCGATGGTGTTGAAGCCGGTCACCAGGTTGCGGGAGAAGGTGAAGCGGAGCCGCCCGCCGCCGAAAATATTTCGGGAGATTTGGAGATCAAGCCGTTCAAACTGGTCGCGCCGCATGCTGTAGTCGAGCTGCCCGCGCAGGTAGGTGCCCCGGATGATGGCGGGTATGGAGCGCGCGCGCGGCGCCGAGTAGGAGGCGGTGGTACGGATGCTGCCGTCGGTGGACTGCAGGTCGCTGCCCAGCATCCGGTAGGTGTTGCGGAACCCGCCGCGCAGGTTGACACGCCCCAAACGCATGCCGAGGTCGGCGCGCAGCCGGTTGGTGCTGCCCGTGCCGAAATCCTGGCGGTCGCCGCCTACCCGGAAGTTGAACGGCACCGGACCAATCTCAATCGGGATGAACAGGTTGGCGCGCGCCTCGTAGTCATAGCGGCCGATGTTGTAGAGGCCATCATCGGCGGCGTAGTAGGTGTAGCTGGCATCCCAGCTCATGGAGTTGGGGTAGACCACACTAGCCGACAGGCGGTAGTACGCCTCGGGGGCGATGTCGATGTTGGCGAGATACCTTCCCATAATACGGCTGGAGATGCCGGCGTAGAGATGCGGACGCACGTCATGCACTTCGGTGAGGTATTCGCTGCCCAGACGCACGGTCATCCAGTTGGTCGCACCGTAGGCGAGCTCGGCCGAGGCCACCCCCGAGTCATCTTCGGCGCCGAACACCGGCTGATCCATCTGCCCGCCGCTCAGATGATAGGTGAACTCGCCTGGTGGCAGAAACGTGAACGGTACCTGGATGCGTTGGTCCTCTTCCCGAATCCTGCCGTCGGGCTCATAAATCATGATGCGCACATTGCTGCTTCCGTAGGTCAGCGGCACGGAAAACCGGTAATTGCCCAGCTCGTCCACCTCCACAAAATCGATCAGGCGGTTGTTGATGAACAGTTCCACTTCGGATTGCGGCGGGGCGGTGCCGCGAAAGACGAATTCGTCGAGCGTGCGCCTCGGCTCAATAGGCTGGTTGGTGAGGTGGACCCCGCGGAACTGGCGGGATTGCGGACCTTCGGTGCGGTGCTGCCCGAGCCGGATCTGGGTAATGGCGGGCTGGTCGTGTATTGCGTAGCGCCAGCGGAGGCCGCTGGTGGTAAAACTGCTGGACATCTCCGACCAGGATCCGAACAGGTTGCCCTGCACGTCGCCGCCCAGGAATTCGGCCCCGATGCTGGCGGTGTAGCTGTAGCTGTTGTATTGATCGGTGATATTGCCGGTAAGCGAATAGTCGAGGAAGCCGCCGCCGAGAAGCTGACGGTCGCGTTCAAACTCCTGCGGGAAGAGCCGGCGCTCGCGGACCCCCAGCTCGGCCCGGGCCCGGCGCCTTTCACGTTCAATCCGCCGAACGACCGGCATGATGTCGGTGGTGTTCAGGCGTACTACCAGGCCGCTCATATCCACGGTGAATTCGAGTCCGAATACCTCGTCAAACACTTCGGGCAGCAGGTAGAAATCCAGCTCGTCGATCAGCATGTCATCCGCGGTAAAGGCGGTCTGTTCGCCGTCGAGGGTGGCGGTACGGTTCTGGAAGTGGATTTCGTAGGGGCGGTCGGTTTCCAGATAATGGCCGTGGAGGCGAAGGTTCTGCGAATCCAACTGATAGTAGATTTCGAGCAGGTCAAACAGCTCGGTGGTGGGCAGGTAAATGCGATCTGTGTCGTAGGAGTACATACCGATGATGACCACATCTCCCACTCCGCGAAACCGGAAGGAGAGAAACACCTCTTCGCGGTCGGGCTCCGCGGGTGTCTGCGCTATCGATACCACCGCGCCTGTGCCGCCTGTCACCACTCCGGCAGCGGGTGCCAAGAGCAGCAGCATGAAGCCGATCAGGAGTGACAGTAACAGGGGTGGATAATGCATTGTAAACGGGTTCGGCCCAAACGTGCCGGATGGCAACAGTACCGGGATACCGGGTGGATGGAAAAATGACTGGATTTTCGGCACTGATTCAATACATACAAACAGACAGACGGCGCCTTTGGCAGCCTGTTCCAGTGCTTTTGCCCAATAAACAGCAATATCGGAAAAAATGTGCCGAATCTCACCGGAATGGCGGTTAGATTGTTCTAACGACAACGGTTGGAAAACGGGCTGGAGCAGATGAAGATCCGGTGTTTTGAGGCGCCGCGCCTATGCGTTTTTACATAAACGGCCCCGAATATTAACCATTCTTAAAGTTGTGCGCTTTTCAGGCGCATTCCCCCTGATTTCGGGGATAAAACGTCCGTTTTTCGCTTATCGGGCGTCCCAGGAATTAAGAAAATATAATGGGGGAGGAATACACCGGGGGTGTGTTCTCGAAGAAGAGATAAGTGTAAGGCAGTGAGACCATAGCAGGGAACCGGGCCTGTGCATGGATATGCAGCCAGTGTGGCTAATGATTTATGAATAGCCAGTGGCAGGGTACCGGGCCTGTGCATGGCCCGGTGGCCGGGGCGTCTGGTACTTACGGGATGGTAAAAGTGACCGATTCGGAGACCGGGGGGCCTTGCACAATGTCACCTGAGGAAACATCGGGGCGCCGGGTTTCGAAGCGCACATCGGCGGTATAGCTGCCGGAGGGGAGGTCGGAGGCGTCAAACGAGACGCGACGTACCGCGTCCATGTATACGGTCGTCGAGCTGCGGCGTTCGTGGACGACGTTGCCGTTGGCATCGGTGACGGTCAGGAACAGTGAGCCCAGGAACGGGGAGTTGCCGGTGCGCTCCACATCAGCGCGCACCACAACGTCATCCTGCTCCAGAGAGGCGGTCAGGTTCCGGAACTGCACGCCGGTGGTGACACTGCCTTTCTTGTAGAAGCCGGCGGTCACCTGTTCAAAGCGGAAGGTGATCTGGGCCTGCACGCCTTCAGCCACTTCGTCGTCGATATCGGGCACGGCGGGATTGGAAGCGGTCTTGATACGGGTCCAGTAGGTGCCGTCGGGGATATCGCCGGGCGGACGCACGGTGAGCCGCACGGTCTGGCGTTCACCGGGCTGGAGGGTGAAATTGCGCGGAAATCCGCGAACCCACTCGGCGATGGAGTAGCGCTCCTTCGCCTCCTCGTCCTCATAATTCATGAAGCTGTTGCCGTCGGCATCGGTATCGGGGTAGCCGAACTCAAACGACAGGGCCACCTCCTGGGTCTGATCCGAGCCGTTGATGACGAGGAACGTACCAAAGCGGGTCTGGTCATCGATAAACAGGGCGGTCGGGGCGATGGTGACCTGCGCCACCGCCGATTTAAGCAGTAGTCCGGCAAGCAAAAAGAAAAACGTGCCAGCGCGCTTGAATAGAGGGATCATGGATGGGCCAATTTTGTGCCAATAATAAGAGCTCCCGTTGCGGGTAACCCGTTGTATTACAATATCGCTAACGTAATCAAAGCTTACAAATGTTGCAACTAAAAAAGTGGCATAATTGTAAAGCATATAACCCGAGACTCAAAGAGGATCAATACTAGAAATACGGCCCGTTTACGGACCTGAATTGTTGCAACCAACGGGATGGATTTAATTCTGTTTTTGAGAAAAGGCGTTATAGTAAGACTGTGAAACGACTATCACGTTAGAATAAAAGTACTCACGCTAAGAAAAAAAGTACTCTCAGAAGGTATCGATGTTGTCGGTGCTTACTGATGCATATAATAGCTCTAATGACATGTATGACCTATGCTTCTGAATTCACTACAAAGGAAAACGCACACAACGTTTATCGTTACACAAAAAAAGGCTCGAGTTATCTTCTCAAACCCGAGCCTTTCGAAAGTTGACCAACAGATGAAACTATAATTCGTAATCGATAGTCAGGGTAAATTCACCGCTGAAGAAATCCGGATCAATATCCTCATCTTCCATCTCCAATGTTCCACCAACCCAGAATGTAGCATCACCGCCTGCATCTAAGTCAGCTGTCTCAGTGGTCAAAATTGCACCACCACCGTTTTGTACAATCATCGGCACAAAATTAATTGTCTGATTAGTTGCATTTCCTTCAAGCGTAACATCTCCAAATGTCAATACAACTGTTGCCTCATCAACCCCGGAAAGGTCAAACTGACCTGTTTCAGCACCTGTTCCAGTATTAATTTCAGAATCAATACCACCTGAATTGTCAGGTGTAAGAACTGCATCTGAATCACCATCAGTAATGTCACTACCAAAATCCAAAGCTCTCTCCCCAGTAAGTGTCAGCGCAGCATTAATACCTGCTCTTACCACAATATCATCAGAGACTTCTGTTGACTGAGCAGCTACCGTACTTGCTGAAATTACGAGGAAAAACACCAAAGTTATTATGCTTGTATATTTCATTTTTCTTCTCCGTTTAGTTCGTGATCGTTAAAAGATCGTGTGTGTGATAAAAAACTTTTGATTCAGTTTGTGTAGATTTCAACCTAAAATTACTGTGCAAAATTCCTGCATCCTAATTATTATTCATTAATGAAAACCGCGCAAATCAAGCGCAATAGCCACTTTATTATTAGTGTTCTCTAATATTTCTGCTGTTTTTAATGCCCACTCCGTCACCGAAAACCCAAGTGTTAATTGTTATTAATATTACAGGGCTTTGTAGCATTATTTATTGGTTTTTTTAATGATAAGCCTAAAATATTATCTGGAAAAAACATCCAGGTTTTTTTATTTTCTGCAACCACTTGATTTTGCATATCCTAATCAATCGAGTTCTGCCAGAACTCGGCAAAATTGCCTGCTTTTTTTTCAGCCTCACATCCATCCGGCCGTCACACCGGCCCGTCAATGGTACTCCACGGCCATGAACACCTCGGCATCATACACACCGGCCGGAATGTCGCCGACATCGATTTCCCCGTACACATAAATATACGCCGTGGCAACCGGCACAGGAGTATCCGGCGAAGCCTGCTGCGGCGCGTCCTCCCTTATCGGGAACAGGGCCGCAGCGCCGGTAATCGGCTGCAGATGGTCAATGTTGTTCTGGTTGCGGTTGGCGAAGCCGACATCCAGCGTAAGCGGCACCCGGAATTCCGGCGCCTCCGCCGACTCCAGGTATTCCGGAATTTCGAGTACAACGTCCACCATCAGGTTCTGCGGACCCGTAATCGCGTATGTGCCCATGTTCGGGTCGCCCAGCTCAATCCGGATAATGCCGGAGTTGGGAACCACCGCGCCGAAGTTGAGCGGCGTCATCTCCTCGGCCGTCAGCTCCGAATCAATCTCGAACGACAGCCGCAAAAATTGCGCTTCCGCGATAGCAGGCATCACCGCCACCAAAGCGGCAAAGAGCAACGCTTTGCACCGGCAGCCGCGGGCACTATGGATGGTAACAGCCATCAGATATCGTAGGAGACTTCGATAATGATTTCCGCCGAATAGAACCCGGCGTCCTGGCTCTCACCCACCTCAATGGAGCCGCCAAGAAACAGGTAGGCGCTTTCTCGGGGTGGCACATAGCCCGAGTGCGGCGGGGTAGGCGGCGGACCCGGAGGCCCTCCCGTCCTGCGAAAGATGGGAAAACGGGCCGAAGTGCCGGTAAACAGCTGTCGGAACGCCGGGGTGGTATTGCCGCTGCCCTGGTTGGCATACGCCCCCTGCAGGGTAAACTCCATCCGCTCATTCTCTTCGGTCGTCGGCAGCCCGCCGAGTGTCAGATACGGGGGCGCGTCCAGGGTCACAAACACATCCAGGTACCTGACCCCCTCGATCTCGACAATCACCACATCCTCGCTGTTAATATCAATTTCAACCAGCCCGTCACCCGAAATCAAAAAACCAAAGTCAAGTTCATCGTTGCCGCTCAGGGGGGTGAGCACCAGCGAATAGTGGCCCATGGGATCATCTTCGGGGATGTAGTCGCCGAAATTGATCTGCGCGGCGGCCGGCACCGCAGCCGTCAGCCAGAGCAAGCCTGCCAGTGTCACTGCGGTATGTCGGTGCGTTGAAGCCATGGCAATTCAGGTTGCAGCAGATGGTGTGAGGAGGTCAATATACAGCGCTTCCGGCTCTCCGCCAACGAGAACCTGAGGCCGCGGGTACTTACAGATACTCGATTTCTACCGTAAACTCGCCGTCGTAGGCGCCCTGGGTCGCCCCGCGGATGTCCACGCGGCCGCCGATCCAGAAGTAATACTCGCCATCTTCGTTCAGCTGGAAATCGCGGTTCTCCAGTTCCAGCAGTTCGGACGAAGGCTGATCGTCGATGTCGTTGCCGGCCACTTCATAGAAAAATGTGAGGGTTTCGCCGCCCCCGATGCGGGTCAGTTCCCGCTCCTGCAGAAAGCTGATGCGGACCTCCGCGTTGGGTTCGCCCTCGGCGCGCATTTGTCCGGCATTGATGCTGGTCATCGGATCTACCACGATCTCCTCCTCCCTGGTCACCTGCCGGTCGAGGACGATATCGCGCAGGGTGATCATCGCCACCTCCATGTCGGTCGTGGCCGTCACCGACGCCGAAACCGAAATCGTCGCCGTCACATCATCGTTATTGCCGTTGAACCCGTTCTGGGCCAGGGCCGGGACCGACGGCAGAAAAAGCAGCACGGCGAGGACCATTACGGCGGGTGGTAACAGCCGCGCCAGGCCACCACTAAGGGAGCCGTTCAAGCAGCCGGACCGCTTGCGCCGGATAATCAGAAAAAAGGGCAAAAAAAGATTCAAAGCTTCTCCGTGTTGCACCTGCGGACAGGTGTATGGATTTGTAGGTTGTTTTCGAGTGAAATATAAGGAATAACCCCCGAAACGGCAGTTAGAATGGATTAATTCCCAGAGGTGTTTTATTAGATGGATTTAACATCGCAAGCGTTTTTGCCGGGGCTGATCCCGCGAGCCCGGGCCGTCATTTTACCAGGGTCATTTTACGTGTGGAAATCCCGTCTTCGGTAACCAGCCGATAGATATAGACACCTGAAGCGTGGTGTTCCGCACTCCAGCTTACCGTATGGCTGCCGGCGGAAAGCTCGCCGTCGATCAGAGTAGCCAGGCGCCGGCCCAACAAGTCAAAGACCTCGAGCCGCACCTGTCCGCTGCGGGGCAGTGTAAACGGGATGGATGTGGAGGGATTGAACGGATTCGGGTAGTTCTGAAGCAGCGCGGGTTCGTCCGGCAGATACGCCATCTCGCCGCGGGTGCTTATCACAATGCTGAAACGCGGCTGACTCTGACCTGCTACCGCTTTTGCAGTCCGCGTGTCATGACCTGCCTTTTCATCTTCGGCGGCACCCTGACCGGCTTTTGTCGCCGGCTGTTCCGCACCGTCATGACCAGGAGTGCGGGCAATGCGGGAAGGCAGTCCGAACACCACGCCGGGCGAGGTATTCCGGTCAGGTCCCGCCGTATCCGCCGGACCTTCCGCAGTCTCCTTATGATCGTCACTGTCTTTCCGCTTTCCGGCGACCTGATCCGACATAAGCGAGCCAGTGGTGGCGTGCCTGACGACATACCGCTGCTCCTCCATCATGTTGACCGCGTGTCTTTCCTCATGATCCATCAGGATTAGCGTGTAGTCTTCGTTCCAGTTGGCCGACCGCTCCCAACTGATTTCGAATATCCCGGAATATGCCTGACCGTTTTCGGCGGCTCCGGCATAAAACGGCAAATTCAGCGTACCCGTCAGATTATTCGGCAGACTGTTGATGGCCTTACCGGCTTCTCCGGGCTTCATGGATGTCGCAGCGGTGATCCAGGTGTCGTTGAGCGGTTCCAGCAGATAGGCGTCGTAGCGGTCGTGCCCGGTGCGCCCTTCTTCGGACAACATGATCCACGAGCGGGCGTTCATTCCCGCTACGACAACTTTGAGGGCAAGAAGCTGCGGAGCGTCATCCCCCGTCGGCCGATGTTCCGAGGCAGTAACCAGATTCTGGCCTGCCTTGCCATAAAAGGTGCGGTCGGAACCCGTCTTCGCCTCGTTGGTAAACCCAAGCTGGGGACTGGCACCACTGGCCTTTACCCAGAAAGCCTGAAACGGTGCTATGAGTCCGCCTGCAATTTCCGGATCGCCTGCCACTCCATTCCAGACACGGTAATAGCCCGATCCGCCGTTTGCCGCAGGGTCCCAGATGTAAATGGTGTTGTCGATGCCGCTGCGCACCCATCCGGGGTCAGCGTCCCATGAAAGGGCCGAAGCGGTCGGGTTGCCCACCAGGTTCCAGCCCTCATCGACTCCCACCGAATCGACAAAAACGCCGTTGTCCACCTGAAACTCCCTCTCGGTAGCACTCAGGCCGGTGAAATCAAAGCGGTTGCCGCCATCGGCGTTGAAAGGATGTTCCTGGCCGGAGACAGTCATGTGCACCGGCAGCTGGTCGGGATACACCGACCCCGAGGAGCTGCCATCCCGGTTCAGCCGCCCCGCCCCATCGAACAGATAGTGAAAGTAGCCGCGTCCGGCCGTAACCTGCTCATTGATGCTGCCCGGGGCACGCCAGCCCTGCTGGGTGGTTCCGGCTTCGGATTCGTCCCACCACATCAGGTTGGGCTGCAGGTTGTCGAAATCGGATCCGCTGAAGCCCTGGGTGACCAGGTTGCCGGAGAACATGTCGGAGAAGTCGGTGGCGAGCGGAGAGGTGACGGAGCGCCAGCCTTTTTGCCCATCGAACCGGCGGCGCATTTCCAGCAGCGGGTTCTGGTCACTCAAATTAAGATACCGGACATCCGATTCCAGAAGAATTCTGGCGTTGCCTTCAAGTGAGATTTCGGCGCCATCCCGGATGGCGAACAGCGGACCGGCTGCAACGGTAAGAAGCGCGTTGTTTTTGATTGAGAGGATGCCACCGTCGTCGATTTCCACTTCCAGGGCGGGAGAACCGGAAATCACCGGATCGTTGGCCGTTCCATCGGGAATGGTGATGATGGATGTGGTGCCGGGAAGGGTTCCGGTGCTCCAGTTCGACACATTGAACCAGTCATCATCCACACTGCCTTCCCAGACAAACGCATCGGGAGCGATGTACCGCAGCACCACCACACCGGTACCGCCGGCACCTCCTGCACCGCCGGCTCCGCTGCCTCCGCCGCCACCGCCGCCCGTATTGACGGTTCCGGTGACACCAACCGGGCTCGCTCCACCCTGACCACCACCGCCGGTACCACCGCCTCCCTGTCCACCGGCAGCCTGAGCTCCGTTACTTCTTGACCCTCCACCGCCGCCGCCGGCAAAGAAGCCGTTAACACCCACGGTGCTTCCGAAAAAGGCCGAATAATCCAGGCCCGTCCCACCGGAACCCCCGTCCCGGTTGTTTGCAGCGCTGCCTGCACTGCCCGCACCCCCGCCACCGCCGCCGGTCGGTACGTTCCCCTGTTCTGAGCCCGCGCCGCCATCGGTTCCCTGGCCCGGTTCACCGGCACCGCCGACGTTGCCGTTGTCACTACCGCCGCCACCCGAACCGCCTGACAAGCCGGCCGACTGCGACCCGCCTCCACCGCCACCGGTCGCGGTCAGTACCGATCCGTTCTCAAACCCGGAGTTGCCGCCGGAGCCCCCGCCGTTTGTACCGGTGCCTGCGGCACCACCGGCACCTACTGTGACCGTGATTTGCCCTGCGGCGGGCACGTCCTGCTCAAAAACCACTCCACCGGCGCCACCGCCGCCGCCGCCGGTTCCCCCGCCGCCGCCGCCACCGGCGACCACCAGTACATCCACGCTCTCCACACCCAGCGGCAGGGTTGCCGTGCGGTTTGTGCCGCTTTCAAAAACCTGGACACAGTACACCGTGCCGTTATCCTCAAACTCGATGGCGCGGTCGCCGATCTGCTCACACTGGCCGGTTTCATCCACAGTAAAAGCCTGAGTGGCGTTGGTTAGGGACGGGTTGGCCGCTTCCAGCAAATAGGTATCGCTCAGGGACGCTGTAGCCCGGAAATTGGCTGCGGACTCCCCGTCGCCAACGGTTACCTGCGTAATATCCTGAGTGTCTGCGAAATCGCGGAAGGTGACTCCCGCGGGTGCGGAACTCAGCGTAATATCCGTTTGGCCGCTGCTCAGCGCCTGGTTGCCGAACGCATCCCGAAGCGCTACGGTAATACGGGCGGAGGTCTGCCCGGGGGAAATAGCCCGTTCGGGAGTAGTAAAAACGATGTTGTCCGGATCGGCGGGGATGACCTCAAAGGAGGCGCTCACCGCATCAGTCGTGACCCCCGCAGCGTCAAACACAAGGGTGTAGCTGCCGGTCTGATTGATCACCAGATCATCGAAAACACCAATGCCGTTGGCGTTGGTGTTCACAGTCAGTGTTCCGGCATCAAAAGAGTATCCGCCCTGTTCACTTACGGTGACCGAAATCCCTTCAACCGGATTGCCCGACGCGTCGGTCACGATCACTGCCGGCGGACCCTGAACAGTCTGACCGGCGACCGATTCGGCAGGTTGCGTATTCACAGCCACTTCCTCGGCCTCCACTTGTGTGATTTCAAAAGTCTCACTTTGATCGGAATCCAGTCCGGAGGCGGTGGCGGTCAGCGTATAGGTACCGGGCTCATCCACGCTAAGGTCATCAAACGTAGCCACTCCGTTCACCGCGTTCACGGTAAGCGTACCGAAAAGAGTGGCTCCAGCGGGATTTGTGAGCGCGACCGTGACCGGGTGGGTTGCGCTCGGCACCAGCTGATCGGCGTTATCGCGAATTTCAACTGTCACCGGCGGGGTGATGGTTTGGTTGACGGTCGTCTCTGTGGGCTGGTCGGCGAAAGCCAGCCGGGTGGCGCCCACGACGTCAATCGCCGTTGTAAGCGACACCACTTCATCGCCATTGGAGTCAAGCGCGGCGCCGCGGATGCGGATCACGCTGCCGTGCGTATCGTCGGCGTTATAGGTGACATCCACCGTGCCATCCTGTCCGGTGACGGCCTGCGTTGCCGGGGTGATGGATCCGCCGCCTTCGACAAGAGTAAGCGCGACGGTCACATCTTCCGCC
This sequence comes from Balneolales bacterium ANBcel1, assembly GCA_029688905.1. Classification (NCBI taxonomy): domain Bacteria; kingdom Pseudomonadati; phylum Balneolota; class Balneolia; order Balneolales; species Balneolales bacterium ANBcel1. The sequence goes on from JARULB010000001.1 coordinate 261,578, forward strand.
GGATCAAAACTTTCGTCAAGAACAAGAAAGGTGACGGTAGTCTGGCCGTCCGGTGCCACCGGGTCTTCGGAGATCGCGTCAATAAACAGGAAGTACACCTCCGTCGGGATTACCAGCACCTCGTTGGAAATATCGCTTTCGGCTTCGCCGGTATTTTGCGCGGTTGCGGTGATGATGACGCCCGGCTCCACCAGATCCCCGATGGTAAGTCCGCCTCCGTCAATGGCCGGCTGTGAAAAGGAGGCTGAGGCGGAGGATGTTTCCAGCACCAGGTTGCCATCAATAAAGAACCGGTTGATATCGCCCGGATTTGCGGTGATGTCGATGGCATCGTTAAAATCGTTGACAAGCTGCTCGGCGGCTCCGTTTTCGATCACTGGAGGCGGGGCGGTTTGCTGGCTCTGGATGATGGCGGGATCCGAAGGGTCGCTTACCAGTTTGCCTCCGGCCTGGGCCGTTGCGGTAATCTGGTCACCGGTACTGTACACGGACAGGTCCACGCCCTCAAAGGTCCAGTTTCCGAACGCGTCGGATGTGGTAGTACCGATCTGGTCTCCATTGATAAAGACTGTGATAAAAGCTCCCCCATCGTTGTCAAAACCGGTGATATCGGTGTTGGTCTGGCTGGTCAGATAGGTGCCGGTAATAACCGGCGGATCGGTTTTCTCCAGATTGGCCTCCCCGACGATCACCTCGTTGGATTTCAGGGAAACCATCTCATCTTCTGCGGAATCAAACGCTCTGGCGTAGATGATGTCGCCATCTGTCAGGGACACTCCCGCGTCAATCGTGACGGTGCGTGCGATGCTGTTGTCGTTGTTTTCGCCTATTTGGTTATCATCCGAATTGAGGTAGAGAAAAACCGTTGCGCTCTCTGTGGGAGCATCCACATCCACGCTGGTATCATTGGATGAAACTGACGGTGAGGTGATGACGGGCGGATCGGTCTGCGTGCCTCCATCCGACCTGAAAACAAAATCCGACTCACACTGATCTCCCCATTGTGCGGTTACCAGGAAATCCTCGTTGTTATAGGGATTTCCTCCGAAAGGTTGGTTATCCAGTGTAAAGTCAACATCTCCGGTCGCACCATCCTGAGTAAACACGGCATAATTGGTGACGCCATCGGGATTTTCATCCGCCAGGGTGGACGCGAACAGTACCGGCTGGCCATTTTCATCCGTCTGGTACAGGCGTATCACTAGATCTGCTTCCTGGGTATCGTCAGGCAAACCAGGAACAACACCGACAAAATTATTTCCCTGGTTATCGAGATTGATCGGCGGCACGGTACACACCGGTGCCTGGCCGAGCACGGTAACGGGATCACTGAAAGCGGACTGGCTCTTTCCCGTTGCGTCCGCCCGGGCTCGTACCTGCTCACTCTCCGTCAACCCTGGCGAGAGCGAAACGGTCCATGTGTTATCGGCCACGGTGGTATTATAGGTGGCGGTTCCACCATTGGTGACCTCTACGATTATGCTTGTGCCATCGGCTTCAATGCTGGTTCCGGATATTTCGGTGTCGCCGTCCAGAAGAGGCGTAGTTATGGAAGGAACCGATGTGACGATATCATCAAACCCCCCGTTTTCATCGAGGTTGTCGCCGCTGCTCAGGGGCATGGAACCCAGCACTGTTTGCACCGCGAGGTCCTCACTGCCGAAATCACCATCGGAAACACCGCCAATATCGCCGATGCGGCTTCCGGTCAGATACGCACCGCTGGCGCTGGTAATGGTGGTAGCGGCCACTCGGAAATTCTGGCTGGAATTGAAGGGCATAATACTCCATGGCACATAATAGTCGTAAAACGCATATTGGCCGGAGCCGAAGTTGCCGGCAAAGGCTTTCTGGAAGTGGCTGTCAAGGGGCAGCCTGGTGGAGAGCAGGGTATTTCCGTTGCTGTCGTAGATCTGAATTCCCTGCTGCCCGCCGCCGGTTCGCAGTATGACCTCGTAATCGGGAGTTCCGTTGAGCTGTGTGTCAAACAGAAAACTGTATCCCTTGGAAGCGTTGGAGTAATCCACCAGCCTGAGGCGGAACAGCAAGTTGGTGCCATCGCTGAACATGAACGCCCCGGGGTCTTCGTAGCTACCAGCCTGGACACCGACCAGGTCGGTGTGCGCGCCCCCGGTAGCAGCATCCCCGGCTTCCTCCTGGAAAAGTACCGGCAGTGGATGGTAGTTGATTTCACTGGCCGCACCGTAATCGATATTGGCAGGGCTGAAGCCGGTGGCATCGGCGGATACGAAACCATCACCATTGGGATCCAGAATGGCATTTCCGCTTCCTGTTGCCGGCTTGAAAATCTGTCCGGGAGTCTGTGCCAGGGTTTCTCCGGGAAGATGGATGCCAATCAGAACCGCAATCAATACCACCCACATATATGGGCGGCCGGCACTGCATGTATTATTTCCCCGTAAAAAGATCAGCGTGAGCATCTATTGGCTTCCAGATAGACCTTATTTGCTAATGACTCGATTCGATATTGACGCTATTTAATCCAGAGCCTGACTGTGAATAATATAGTAAATAAACACAAGCCCGGGTATTATAATGCATTAATGAGCAACACGAAATTCCCCCCTATTGATGTGCTATCCAGTCGGCCGGTGACTCGGTTTTTACTTCACCAGTGACATCTTTCTGGTGCGCACCACTCCGCCGGCTTCGAGCCGGTAGATATAGGTGCCGCTGCTCATGGATCCGGCGTCCCAGACGACCTCATGAAGGCCTCTTGTGTAGATGCCGTCGGCCAGCAGGGCCACTTTGCGGCCCAGGATATCGTACACGGCCAGCCTCACCCGGCCCTCTTCCGGCAGTGAAAACCGGATGTTGGTGGACGGGTTGAACGGGTTGGGGTAGTTGGACCGCAAAATCACTTCCTCGGGAACCGCCTGACCGTAATCAAGCGAGGGTATTCTGCGGTCGATGCGGATTTCAAACCGGGTATCGGACGATGCCGCCATTTGGTGGAGCACCATGGGTCCGCCGAGCTGGTTGACACTGACAACGGGGGGACCGTCTTTGGCAGCGGACTTCCGGCTATCGGTTCCGGCATCGGCCGCCATTTTGAAAAACGGGCTGCTGCCGGATGCCAGGTCAAAGGTGTAGGAACTGTGCCTGCGCATATCCACCTGATCGCCGGTCCGTTTGTCCACCAGGATAATCGAAATATCCTCCGGAAAGTCGTGCAGGCTGTTCCACTCCAGCTCGGACTGCCCTTGCAGCGCCATGCCGTGGATCACACCGTAGGTTTCCAGGGGGATGGACATTTTGCGCTCGACCCGATCCGGCAGACTGTTAATCGAAAGTTGTGAGCGATCGTCGCGAATGGTGAAGACCGACAGGTAGGAGTTGGAGAGCGAGGCGAGCCGGTAGGCGTCGTAGCGGTCGCCGGAAACATCACCGGCTTCGGAGAACATCAGGCGCGTTTCCGCTTCCAGGTCGTTGTTATGATGGCGGAGCTGCAAGACGATTTCATCGAAGGAGTCCACGGCACCGCTTCCGGCGGCATGGCCTGCCATCTTGCCCCGGAAACCGGGTCCGCCGAGCGTGCGCGCGTCCGGCGAAACCGTAAGGGAGGCGCCCGGTTCTTCGGCCTTCACCCAGAATGCCTGGAAGGGGGCGATTTCGCTTCCGCCCAGCGAACCGGTTGCGCCGTTCCACTCCAGATAGGCGCCGTCGCCGCCGTTCGCGTTCGGATCCCACACATAGATGGTTTCATGGATATCGGTTTTATTCCAGTTGGCCTCATCGTCCCAGTCCAGCGACGCCCCGTACGGGTTACCGACCAGATTCCAGCCCTCATCTTCGGTGTAGATTTGGCGTGCGGTGTAAGTGACACCAAAGTCAAACGGGTCGGCGGTATTCTCGGTACCGCTCACTGATATGGTGAACGGGAGCTGGTCCCCTCTGGCGGGTACGCTGCCGGGACCATCGGCGCCGTCGAATGCGTAGGCGAAATAGCCGCTGCCGGGGCTGACAGAGCCGGAAAGCGAGCTGATAGAGCGCCAGGCCATGTTGGTGGTCACGGTATCGCCGGGGGTATTTTCAGCGAAATGGAGGATATTGGGCTGCTGGTCGGGCAGGTCGGCGCCGGAAAAACCCTGGGTGGTGAAGCCTCCTCCGGGTCCGCTGAGAAAGTCACCGAATGTGGTTCCGACCGGCGAGGAGATCAATCGCCACCCTTTGTTGCCGGTGATATTACGCAGATAACGCACCGTGCCGGAGCCTGTGCGGGTATCGGCGATCAGGCTGTTGCCCGAAAGGATGGTAAACTGTCCGCTGGAGAGGTTCAGGGTGCCGGCGACAAACAGGTCGGAGGTTGCGTCGACCCCGCCACTATTGTTGATACTCAGGTTGTTGACCTGTTGCGGCAGGCCGGTGCCGGTCACCTGCGCCGATGTGCCGCCGTAGATATAGTTGGCAGCGGTGCTGAACGAGCGGGAAGCGGTGCGGATGTTGCCGGTATTGCCCGAGGCGGCGATGCCGTCGGGGGAGCCGATCTGCAGGGTTCCGCCGGAAGCAAGCTCAATGGCGCCGTCGCCGGTCACGGCCTTGTTGAGTGTGGTAAGGGTTCCGGAGGAGCCAACGGTGAGCGTGCCGGTGCTGTTGACGGTCAGCGAAGCGAGCGGATCGAGCGAAACGCTGCTGTTTATGGTGATGGTGTGGCTGTTGCCGATGACGACCTGATCGCCCGCCTGGCCGGGTGCGCGGGAAGCAGCCGGGCCGGTATGCGACTGGATGGACCAGCTCGAGGTCTGGTTCCAGGCGCCGGTGGTGATGCTGTAAAAAACGGGCGGGGAGTCGTCGATGAACCGCTTGCGGTGGTCGTCGTTGACCGGTTCCCCGTTCACATTGGCAACATTATTCACAAACAGATAATATTGCACATCGCTTTCGATGCCCGTTGCCGGGGCTTCAAAGGCCAGCTCCAGCGTAACCACATTATTGTTGGCACCGGATAAAACGGCTGAAGTGGCATCCGCCACTTTGCCTGTCTTGTCTACATTCAAAAACACTTCGTAGTTAGCTGCTGTCTCCGCGCTCGATTGCTCCAGCGGGTTATTATTGTCGAAGTTCACCCGGATGGTGGTGGGGCCGAGAATATCTATGCTTACGATATACGGGCGCTCGGTAATAATTTCGGGATCACCCGTTACCGTACCGACCACATTGAGCGTAGTGTTATTTACGTTTTGGTAGTCGGCGTCATCATCAACTGTCATGTTATTGTTGACAAAAACATTAGCCTCAGATACAACATTAGCCCCTTCCTCAATCTCCAGATCGTAAAAGTTTATTGTATTACCATCGATATTGCTACCAACTGTAATTATTGAGTTACTGGTAATGGTAACCGTACTTGTCTCCGGATTAAAGTCGGCATTCCCATCCAAACTGATATTTCCATCGAAAACAATATTTCCGCTGCCCGCGTTAAAAGCGCCACTATTATTGAAAGCAGAATTACCGTAAATATTGAGCGAGCCATTATTCAGGTTGAAAGTAGCATCGTTTCCAATCACTAAGTCAGCATTGATGACCGGAGGCCCAGGATGACCGATATTTACCGTACCCGTTTGTACTGTAACAAGACTGCTGGAAACCAGAGAGAAATCATCAAGAAATGTTATTGACCCGTCATCGACAAAAATTGCTCCTGAAATCGACGTGGGGTTATTGACAGTCACATGTCCGTCGCCAACATCAAAGGCAATTTGCCCGGGGGTTTCGGTAGCAGCAACCGCAAGATTATCCATCTCAACTTCCACACCGGGAGCCACATTAACACGTACTTCGCGACCAAAGTTATTGATTGTCAATCCACTGAAACTGGTATTGGAAGTAATTAGCGGATCGGGGTTGGCTGGAGGGAACCATTGAATGTTAGCTGAAGTATTTGCATCCGGCACCCCATTGCTCCAGTTAGCGGGATCAGACCACTCATTGCTCACCGAGCCGTTCCATGTCGTCGTCTGTGCCAGGGCGGCCGGGCCCAGCGCCGGAAGAGAAATCAGAACCAGAAGCAGCATCGCCAGCAGGCCCGGAATCACTTTGCCTGACCCGGCGTTTATTCTACTGACTTCTATGTGGCTGATTTTGTGCAATGGCTTGTTTCTGATGGTGCCTGACGGAAATTTTTGCTGAAAAAAAGCTTCCAATTTAATAACTGCCCGAAGCTTTCCGGCGACCCCGATTCGCTTGTCGGCCGCCTTCATCAATAATCAACACAAAAATAGCTAAAAAACGTCTCATTACGCAGTTAGAATGGGTTAATCAATATCGGGTTATATGAGGCTTTTTGCATTAAAACAACCTCATTTTGGCCTTGTTTATTAGCCGGTTTTAATGTTACGGCCTTCCATGGAGCCGGGCGGACCCAAAAGCCGAATCCGCCCCCCGGACGCGGGAGTCAGGCAGTATTTATATTAAAATAATCTAATAATCATAATACACAAGCTGCCGCCGGCTTAATTTCAAGCATAACCTGTTTTCCGGCAAAACCTTTCTGCCGGAACCATCTCTCCACCGGCAGGTGCTGACGAACTCCCGGCCAAGCCATTCTGCCGAAGAGATCATGCTGCCTGCAAGGCCCTATAGCTACACTGCCTTACTTCATCAGCAACATTGTACGGCACTCACTATAGACATCGGCGGTGACCGATACGGCCTGAATCCGGACAATGTACAATCCGCTGGCAAGTCCACCGGCATCAAATTGGACGATATGCGCGCCAGCCGGCCGATACCCGCTTGCCAGGGTGGCCACAAGCCTGCCGGTGACATCGAACACCTGCAGTTGCACATCAGCAGTCTCGGGAAGCGTGAACGGGATCTGGGTGACCGGATTGAAGGGATTCGGATAGTTTTGTGACAGGGCGAATTCCACCGGATGTTCCGGATTCCCGATGTCGTCTGCAAGATCATCCTCCCCGGCACTGGTACTTATAAGCTGCATGGTATTCCTGAGATAGGGGTAGCCGTTATTTACCGCAAAGTCAGGATCAGCGCTCCAGACCTCATCAAAATCCCAGGCCCCATAGACCTCCCCTTGATGCGGATACGTCATTTCCAGAGTGGTGAGGCCGACAGTGCCGTCTCCTCCTTCGCTTTCAGTTATTCCGGACGTTTCGATGTCCCAGTAGCTGTCGTGTGCTGCGGCAGCCGTAGTTCCGGTGGAACCTATAAGTCCGCCAACCCGGCTATCATTAGCGCTGACCCGCCCGGTGCTGTAGCTGCGATAGACCTGTCCGGAGAGCCCTCCAACGAGGCCGCCGACCCGGTCATGAGAATGCACTTCTGCATGACTATAGCTGTCCGTAAGCATGAGTCCCCAGGAGTTGCCTATGAGTCCGCCGGCACTTCTAGCGGTTTGGAGGCTTGCTCCCTGAATGATTCCATCCGACCAGCAATGCCGAACTTCCGAGTTTCTGGCACTTCCGAAGACCCCTCCGATATTGGATGATCCAAAAAGGTGAACTTCGGCATCAAGACGATGAGCAAAGCTTTCATCCAGATAGCCGATCACTCCTCCTACATCATCTTCGTTGGAAACGATTTGGCCGCTGACCGAAATGGCTTCAACAGTTCCGTTGTCCAGGCGTCCGGCCAGGCCGCCACTGTAACGGTTGCCGAAAAGGTGGACCGATTCCATGCTGACCTGCTCAATGTGTGCGCCATCGGCAAAGCCAAAAAGTCCCTGATATTCTACTGCGGGATTGTTGATGGCAAGGCCGGTGATGGTGTGTCCGTTTCCGTTGAAAGATCCCGAAAAAGCGGCCTCGTCATCCGGCGAACCCACCGGGGTCCATCCTGCCCCATAGTTCCATGCGGATGAGGGGCTCAGGTCGATATCATCCGCAAGAACAAAATGGGCATCCAATCCTTCATTCATGGCTTTGAGTCCGGCGGCATTGGTAATCACATAGGGATCTTCCTCGGTGCCTGTCCCCGGAAGCGAAGAAAGCGGAGCTGCTTCCGGCCGGCTTCCGATTTCCAGCGGTTGAAAGGAGGGGTAGCCGTTGTCAGGGTCCATCTGCCAGACGGAGTAAAAATTGTACTCGGCATAGGTTTCCTGCTGTTGCATCTGGGCGGTGCTCAGGCCTTTGAGCAAATCGCCTCCGTCACTTTCAGGCTGGCCGGACCGATCTGTGTCCCAGAAGCTGCGATAGGCAAACGAAGCGGTTGTACCGCTAGCGCCGATCAATCCTCCGACAAGGTCTTCCTCGCCGCTCACCGGACCGGTACTGAAACAGCGGTGGACTCTGCCCGCCAAAGCACCCACCAGTCCGCCTACACGGTTTTCCGCCGTTGCAGATGCATGGCTGTAGCTGTCGGACATCAAAAATCCCCAGGAGCCGCCAACCAGTCCGCCCACCTGTTGCCTTCCCTCCATGTGTCCATTCGACATGGCGTGCCGCACTTCGGAGTATCTTGCCCTTCCTATGATGCCGCCTACCGCGTCATTTCCTAGCGCATTGACTGATGAGGAGACATAATGGACGATGCTTCGATCGATAGCTCCGATGATACCACCGGCATAATTATCAAATGAGCGTATTTCACCAGAAACGGAGATGTTCTCCACGTAACTGTCTTCCGCGAAGCCGGCTAGTGCACCCACAAAGCGGCTTCCCTGAACATCGCTGTCTACAAGTGTGACATTGTGGATTACGGCCCCATCCAGATAGCCGAACAAGCCCTGATAATTTGTATTAGGGTCGTAGACGGTCATCTCTTCGATGAGGTATCCGCCACCGTCAAATGAGCCGGTAAAAGGTTCATCCGAATCACCGACAGGAATCCAGGTTTGATCCAGGGGGCCGATCGCCAGGCTAATATCATCAATTTGGATAAAATGTCCGTCGCGATACGATCGCATTTCGGCCAGTTCGGCGGCACTGGAAATCTGCCAGGGTTGCTCCATGGAGCCGTCGCCCCCGGAAAACTGTGCCGGTGCGGTTGGAGCGGCAAAAACAATACAAACAGATACAAGAAGTGGAAAGCAAGAATACTTTTTCATAGTTCGACCCGATTACGTCCCCGATTGTGATGGTTAAATACTTTACTTTTAAAAAAGGGAAAAAATACGCAAAATGCTCCCTTTACGAGTAAAAAATCACTGAAGAGCTGTTCTTATAGCACAAAGTGAATCCATAAAAAATCCGGCAACTCAAGGCTGTTTCCGGGCAGACAGGTAATAGCATGGCCGTAAGTCTCCATTTTTTCCGTAATGATCTTCGCCTCAACGACAATCCGGCATTGTCCCATGCGGCCCGAGGCGGTAGCCGTTTGATTCCCCTTTTTGTGTTCGATGACAGGGCGACAGCCAAAAGCAGCTTTGGCTTTTCGAGAACCGGCCCGCACCGCCAGCGATTTATTCTCGAATCGGTAACCCGCTTACACAACAATCTGAAAGCGAGAGGATCGGGACTGATTACCGCAAGTGGCAGGCCTCATGAAATCATCGCTTCTTTATGCGATGCCATGGATATTACACTGGTCGCATTTCAGGAGGAAATCGCGCCTGAGGAGAAAGAGACGGAGCAAGCCATAAGGGAGGTTCTGTCGACCCGAGGAATTCCCCTGCGGACCTTCCGCTCATTCACCCTGATTCATCCGGATGATCTGCCCATGCCGGTCACCGGGACCCCGGACGTATTTACGCACTTTCGCAAGAAGGTTGAAAAGCACTCTGAAATCAGGTCACCGCTGCCTGTACCGGAACTTCCGCCGCTTCCATCCGGTATGGAACCTCCTGAAAACGGATTTCGACTGATCGGACCTGCACCTGCAGATCATGGACAGTCTGCTTCCGGCACATCACCTGCCGAACGGGGTTTGGCCACTATTGGCGCCGGTATTCCACCGTTGGATACTCTTTTTCCTCATGAAAATGCCGAGTCGGACCCGCGGGCTGCCATAGTTTTTCGCGGCGGAGAGGACCAGGCACTGGCGCGACTGGATCATTATTTCTGGAAAACCGACGAGCTGCAAAAATACAAATTCAAGCGCAACGGACTGCTCGGTCCCGATTACAGCTCCAAGTTTTCTGCCTGGCTGGCCAATGGCTGCCTGTCTCCGCGAACCATTTACGACCAGGTCAAACAATATGAATCCAGCCGAAAAAAAAACGTATCCACCTACTGGCTTATATTCGAGCTGATCTGGCGTGATTATTTTCATTTCATCATGGAGAAGTACTGCGCACGGCTTTTTCATCGTGATGGATTGTCGCCGGAGCCCGTCAGCTGGCAAACCGATTGGGAACGGTTTCAAAAATGGCGGGACGGAGAAACGGGCATTCCGTTTATTGATGCCAATATGAAGGAGCTCTCAGCTACGGGCTACATGTCCAACCGGGGGCGACAAAATGTGGCTTCCTTTCTGAGCAAATATCTGGAGCTTGACTGGCGGATGGGCGCGGAATGGTTTGAATCGATGCTTATAGACTATGATGTTCACTCCAACTGGGGCAACTGGGCTTACGTGAGCGGAGTGGGCAACGACCCGCGTGACCGCTTTTTTAACATCCTCAATCAGGCCCGGAAGTATGACCCAAAAGGCGCCTATGTCCGTCACTGGCTGCCCGAACTGGCCGGCCTGCCGGATGAGCACATTCACCAGCCGTGGAAATCAGCACATGCCCCGGCAGAATATCCCGGACAGCTTGTTGATTTCGAGAGGTGCCTGGAGAAGCTTTCCGGAAACGGCAACGGATCCGGTTGAAGTCCGGTGTCCATACCATATGGCGGTATCCATTTCGAATGAAAAGTTCACGACTGCACTTTTGATTCATGTCAGCCGAGCATGAGTCCGGCGGTCCCTTACTTCATGCTTCCAGGTAAATGGCTGGCGGGAATGATCCGAGGTAACTGCCGGTTCAGTTTACTTTGGACGATGCATTGCGTCCGGCACCGATCGCAGCGAAACCTTCAGCACATCCGACATGGAAAACCTGAAACAGGAAACCTATTACGCCGAAGTAGCTTCCTATTATGATGAGGATGCCCGTGACTTTGAACAGCGGTATGAGGAAAATCCGGTTCTTCAGAAAATCCGAACCTCTTTCCGTAAGCAGACCGAGCGGTACCCGTTCAGCCATGCACTGGAGATTGGATGCGGTCCAGGGTTTGATGTCTGCCATTTTGCCGCCCGCTATCCCGATCGTATGGTTTATGCCATAGACGTGTCTCCGGAAATGGTTCGCCTTACCCGGGAAAATGCCAGTTCCATGGGACTGGAGAACGTGAGGGTTGAAACCGGTTCCGTGGAGGATGTCCACCTCCTGTTTCCCGGCCTGAGATTTGACCTGGTTTATGTCTATTTCGGCGGATTGAATACCGTTTTTGATCTTGAAGCCGCTGCCGGGGAGATCGCCTCGTTCTGCTCGGAAGACGCCAATTTGGTGCTGACATTCGTTAACCGCTTCTACGTGACCGAGATTCCGCTGTGGCTGGCCCGGGGAAGGTTCCACAAAGCCTTCGAGCGGATCCTGGAAAAGTGGCGTGGCTATTCGGATGTACGAAAAATTCCTAGTCGGGTATTGTCACAAGGGGACATCAAAAGGGCTTTCGGATCCCATTTTACTATCACTTCGCGACGCGGATACAGCATTTTCTACCCTGCCTGGTACCGATCCCACCTTCTTCCCGGATTGGGCAGTATGGCCGAAAAACTCTGGAAGCTTGACCGGCTGATATCCCGGACACCGCTCTGGAACACCGGCGAATACAGCCTCTATGCAATGCAGCCTTCGGGCCCTTCACAAAAGCCCGGTTGACCCACCTGTGCGGATGCGATATACCCGCTGCATCAGTCTTCCAGATTCCGGACCACATCCCGAAGCGCCGCACCGACCGTTGGAAATCCGGGTTCCCACTTTGATACCGTATCACGTTCGGATATAAGCGATAGCGAAAAAGTTAGCGCCTCTGTAACCGTTTGCCCATACCGGGTCCGAAGCTGCCGCTCCGTATAGTACCTTACCGGAACACCGGTGAGTGCGGACAGCGTCTGGCAGAAGTCACTCTGGGTCACTGCCGGAATCGTCGTTATGTTGAAAATTTCCGGAGAAGCGGCGCGGTCTCCCGGGCCCTGAGATGTGGCCGGCTGTCCCGCCTTGACGGCGGCCAAACCGGATATCCGGGCAATCAAGCCGGCGCAGTCGCGCAAATGCACCACAGACATCAGATTTTCACCCTCCCCGAAGCAGGGGATTTCGTGTTGTTTGCGCACTGCCCTCCAGTAAAATTGCCGAAACCATGAAGCCGGTCCGAGCACCCAGGGTACCCGGGCAATAGAGACGGGAACTCTTGAATCTGCGGCTGATTCCAGAATGGGCCTCTCGGCACGAATATAATACTTCTGAAACCCGGCAGGATTTAATGGAGCGGATTCACTCACCCCGGCGCCTCCTTGTGAACCGTACACGAGTGAGCCCGATACATATACCAATGACGGAGGATTGGTTAACCTGCTGAGCCACTTCATCAGCCGGGCATTGGCGCGCCGCCCCTGCATTCCGGCCAGAATGCGCCCCGGCCATGTGCGTCCCGAAATCCGACCACTGTGGATGATCACATCGGGAAGATCATGCTCCAGCCGGCTCCAGTCAAAGGTTCGCAAATCGCCCTCAATACTCCGGACTCCATTCACCCTGACCCTGCTGCGATGCTGCAAGGCCGTGATCCTGCAGCCGCTTGCTGCAAGAACTTTTACTACCTCCGAACCGATAAAGCCGCTCCCTCCAATCACCATGACCTTCGGCGGCTGGCGTGTATTGCCGAATAATTCGATGGAAGAGGCCATATAAGGAGTGTTTACCAGTTGCGGGATACCTTTCGAAGCTTCACGGTGCCGAGAGGTACCATACTGTCGAGCGTGTTCTGCAAGATATCTTCATACCTTCGATAGACCCATGGCCGATGGTCGTTCGTATGCAGTTTGATACGAAATGCATCCCACATGAGTCCACCGGCCCGATTCTTTTTTCCAACCCTTTCCCAGCGAGAGGTTAGCAGGCGCATGACGACAAGGTTCGCTGCAAAAAGAAACCCTTTGGCGGCAGGGACCGGTCCGGCATTTCCAGCATTATTTTTCCCGGCTTCGCCTGTATGGCGAGAAGCTCCCGGAGAGTTTGGAAAAAGTTGCAACATCCAGGGGTTGCACTGCCGGATATGCATTGTTCCCGGCTTTCGGAAGACCTGTTTCAAAAATAAAAGCTGAAAAGCACTGTAGTGATCCCGCTGCCAGAAAATCTCCTGAGCCTGCTCGTCAACCAGGTAATTGCTGCAGCAACTCTCTTTTCGGAGCATAATGATACTCAGCAGGCGAACAAACAGATAGGAAATCCAGACCGTATTTTTTCTGGTGACTATAAACAGGTCGAGATCGGGCTTGTCATAAAGGCTGTTCTGATGAGAGGTGCCGCCGGAATAGTAGACTGCCCTGATCAGTGGCAGGGTCCCGAGCAGACGCAGAAGCAAGCGGTGCCGCTGGCGGATCCGGGCATGATCTGCCCTATTATCCCGTTTTGTTTCTTTCAGGGGGGCATACCGTAAAATATGAAACCGGTCCCGGTGCATCGAGAACTGGTCGGGGAACTGCTTCGTCAGTCGATCCGCTTTTCGGCGTACCTGCTCCACCCCGGAAACAGGCACTGGAAAAGCCTGGTACATTTTGACAGCGGATAATGCCTCCCCGAACACTGCGGCATAGGAAGCCGCGGCAAGAACCCCTTTGGTACTGCCGGGTTTTGCGGCTCCCAACACGGGGAAGATGGTGTTATTTCCGGCTTCCAGACGGTCTGCAATTTCTCTCAGGCTTTCCATGTACCTTTTCCTGGAGTAACGTTTCCACATTTCCTCGGCATGCCGGCGCGATTTGTCAAAACCGAATGTGGCAAGTTCGCGCATGTCACGTGAGATCCGAGCCGGATCATGGGGATCCGTGACCAGCGATCGGCCTCCGCCGACCTCCTGCATGGCCGCGTCATCGGATATAAGACAGGGTGTACCGGCAGAAAGGGCCTCTGCCTGGGGCAGGCCGAATCCTTCCACAAAACTCAGGTTTACCAGTCCGGAAGCTTCAGAAATGCGACGCTTGACCTTATCATCTGAAAGATAGCCCATCCACCTCACCCTCTCAGAATTATCCGTCAACTTGTGAAATCTGCGAAGCCAGGACCTGCCAGCGTGCAGTTTGCCCACCAGCTCAAGCCGGTAGTTATCCAGGCCGCTGTTGTTGAATGCCTCGATGAGGGTCAGTACATTTTTCCTGGGCTCCATATTGCCAAGATAGAGCAGCGTTTGGGTCCGCTTTTCAGGCGGCAAAATCTCCCTTGGCTCCAGCCAGCACGGCGGATGAACCAGGATACGTGAGCGCGAAACATTTAAATGCCGGTTTATCTGCCGGGCGGATGCCTCGCTCACCGTGAGGATATACCTGGCCCTGGCAATAGAGTGCCGAATCCGCCGCCGATACCACTGCCGCATTTTGATCGAGTAATATTGCGGATGAGTAAGAAACGAGACATCGTGCACCGTGACAGCTGAAGGTATTTCCCAGAAAAAAGGCATGAAGTAGTTGGGAAACAGCGCGATGTCGGCAGGGATGCGTTCGCGGTTTCCAATCAACCGGTGATTCAAAACCCGGTGCGGAGACGGGTGTGTGGACGACAGTGTTGTTTTTGGGAGAATAGGCAGGATGTGGGCGATATCCCTGCTCACGGCCGCATGGACATGCTCGGTACCGGACAGGCGAGGCAGCGCATGCAGCAGATTACGTGCATAGGTACCGGTACCGCTGTGCCCGCTGGATATGGTGGTGGCATCAAGAAATATTCGCATCGCGAAATAGGTTGATTAAAAACCCGAACGCAGTCGATCAGTAAATCATTCAGCAAAACGGATTCGAAATCAATCGCACAGCCGCTTCACGGCGTTCACCAGGCGGGATCACGGCATTCGGAGTATTATCTCACCAAAAGCGTTCAAACCGTCAGCTCCGGCTGAATGCCTCCCGCGATGCATCAATCCAACGATCACAATGACGGTACAAAAAAGTCAATCCTTCACTTCAGGCGGATTGGCATAATTGTCATAACGGCGCTCTATCTCGGAGCGGTCAGGGGCCTCTCCCCCTCTGATCCAGAACCGGTAATTCATTACCAGGGTTTCTCCGCCGGCCAGTTCCTGCTCGAAAAATTCACCGAACCGGCCGTAGAGCCGTTCCGACATTTCGGCACCCCGGGGATTGGTCGGATGACTCATGTACGCCACCGTATAGGTCCGCCCCTCCACTTCAAACACCATCGCGTTCCAGGGGAAGTCGAGAATATCCCCGCTCTCCAGCTCCTCATCCGGGGGCACATCGCTCCAGGCATCAGGACGGATGAAGCGGGTCGCCTCGCTGTTGTCGGCCACCTCCTGCGCGGCGCGGAACTGGAGTCCGGCATGGTGGCGGTCACCGCCAAGGAACACGCTGCTTTCCAGCGCTGTCAGTTCGGAGCGAACATCCACCAGCAGGTGTCCGTCAGGCTGCCGAAACGTCCTGATCTCACGGACTTCATCCAGAAACGTCTCACCGCTGTGGTCCTTCCAGTCGATCGACACAACGTGGCCGCCAAGCACGGGCCCTTCCATCCGGCGGATTACCCGGTTATGCTCGCTTCGTTCGCCGTCTCTGGCGTGCCAGATGTCGATGCGTTCATCGCTGCCGTCAACATAGGCATAATAGCCCAGGAAAATCCCCCTGTGGTGGGAAAAGAGTCCGCCGGGCCCTTTGGTGATGAACCGCACGCCGCTCGGACTAAATACGTGATGAAACGGCTTCTTTGTGTGCTCCACGTCGTCGGCATCGTAGACGGGGTGCTCGTACTGCAGTACCGGCTTTTCTCCCAGCAGCAGGCGATCCGACTGCGGACCGGCTTCCCGCCATGCGAAGGGGGTAGCGCCGCACTGCGCGTCACGGTCGACGGTGTATTGTATGGCCGATCCCTTCGGCTGCGACACCATCCACCAGACCCTGCTGGTCCGGTCATCCACCCGTTCAATCTGTGCCGTTTGCAGGCCATGCTCCGAGGAGAGGCAGATCACCTCCTCCTGGAACATCTCTGAAGGCACATCGGCATGCACAGGTTCATGAAACAGCTCCCTGTCGTGGCTTTGCACCATCCAGGAGGTTTGGTTCACGGCCAGGCAGGCACCGGCCGCATGTGTCAGTATCACTGCTGCGAGAATGGAAATTTTCAGCATGGGTAGGAATTTTCGTTTAAAAAATTTTGAAGGTTACCGGGTCAGATGGTCGGTTCCCAGCCGGGTTCATATCTTCGGGTCCAGTAGCTCATGGCTTCCGAGTCGCCGATAATCCGTCCGGTTTTCGGATCGAGATTAAGCGATCGCCCAACAAACTGGGAAATATTGCCGATATGCAGCGGCATCACCGACTTTTGCGCATCCTCGATGGGGGCGTTCAGGGATTCTCCCTGGCGGATGGCCATGGCAAAATTATTGATATGGATATTGGTCATGTCTCCGCCGCCGACGGTATCCAGATGATCCCTGTCCTCGTCATCGTCCATGACACGCTTGACCTCTTCATTATCCAGGTCATACAAGATATAGCCGCTCCGGTCGATCTTGATCGTGCCTTTGGTACCGTGGATGGTGGTGCCCCTTCCGCGGTTATAGAACGCGAATCCGTTGGCGCTTCGGCCTTCCCAGTTGATCGCCTTGCCCCCGGGAAACTCAAAATTGACATTCTGCACATCAAAGAACTCCCAGTCGTCGTCGTAGTGAAACCTTCCTCCCGAAGAGCTTACGCGGTTGGGAAGGTCCACTCCCAGCGCCCAGCGTGCGATATCGTATTCATGGGTTCCGTTATTCAGAAGCTCGCCGGTTCCCCATTTCCGGAACCAATGCCAGTTATAGTGGATGACATTGCTGCGGAAGGGTGTTCGCGGGGCGGGACCCTGCCAGAGCTCATAATCCAGCCACTCGGGCACCGGGGCGATGCTGCCGTGGCCGATGGAGCTGCGGGCGTTGGCGTAGAAGGCTTTGGCGTAATACGGTTCACCGATCATGCCGTCGGCAATATCCTGCATTGCCTGGAGTGTCTCAATCGCCGATCTTTGCTGGTTGCCCATTTGAACCAGTTTGCCATAGCGCCGGCTTGCCCTGACTACCAGCTCCGCCTCTGCAGGGTTATAGCTGGCCGGCTTCTCGACATATACATGCTTCCCGGCCTGAAGGGCCATGATGGTCGCGGACGCGTGCCAGTGGTCGGGGGCGCCGATGACCAGCGCATCGATATCGGGATCGTCCAGTGCCCTCCGGAAGTCGGTGCCCGTCTCGGGCCGGGTCCCCTGCCGTTCGGAAATATCATCGGCCAGCTCTGCCAGCGGACGATAATCCACATCAAAAATCGATTTGACATGGGTGCTGTCGAGGTCTGCAAAAATCCTTGCAAGAGCGCCGGCGCGGCTGCGGCCGCCCATGATCGCTACGTTGACCCGCTCGTTCGGGCTTTTGGCAGCGCGAGCCAGGCTGTAGGGCCCTGCAAGTCCGATCGCGGCTCCCGCCAGTGCCGTGGTTTTAATGAAGTCACGTCGCTTGATTTCCGTCTTTTTCATAGTACAATATGCTGTTGGTTTTATATTGAGGGATAGAGCGGCCGAAGACATCTTACCGCAGATGTGGTCTCATTCAATCCTCAATAATATAAAAATCCCCTCCGTACTCTTCACGCAGATACTCAAGATGTGACTCATCAGGACTGACCGTCGTAGTTATCGAAGGGGGAAGCGGCCCCAGCGACTGGTATGCGCTGTCCATTTTTTCCAACATCCACTCCACCCGCTCCGGATACTCTTCCGCAAGATTTATTCTCTCGGAGGGATCCGTATCGAGATCGATCAGCAGCAGCGGATGCGGCGCCACATTGTGGCGGTACCAGGCTCCGGGAAACCCCTCATATTCCAGTTTGATTTTCCAGTTTTCGTAGCGATAGCCCTGGAGCTCCCCGTACTCCATAAACAGAAAATCGTTACCCGTCCTTTCGCCCTGATCAAACAGAACGGGTGAAATATCTTCTCCATCGAGGACGATACTATCCGGCACTTCGGCACCCGCCAAATGGGCAAAAGTCGGGAACCAGTCCATCATATTGGCCATTCCTTCATAGACCGTATTTTCAGGGATGGTCCCCGGCCACATGGCGACGGTCGGCACCCTCATCCCCCCTTCGAAGGTGTAGAACTTGCCTTCGCGCAAGGACCCGGCGGAACCACCGTGATCTCTCATCACAAGCCAGGGTCCATTGTCACTGGTAAAAACCACAAGGGTGTTTTCGTGCAGGTTTTCGGCTTCCAGCTTATCCAGTATCTCTCCAACGCTCCAGTCCAGCTCCTGTACAACATCACCATACAGGCCGCGTTCGGATGTTCCCAGAAAATCCTCTGAGGCATACAGGGGCACATGCGGCATCGTGTGGGATAGCAGAAGGTAAAACGGCTGCTCCCGGTTGCGTTCGATGAAATCCAGTGCTTCTTCGGTAAACCTTCTTGTGGAGTACCTCTGATCCACTTCGTGCTTTTCCACATCATTGCCTCTCATGTAGACCGCACTGGCCATATCGTTGCTGTAGGGCATGCCGAAATACTCATCGAAGCCACGCTGCAAAGGCAAATAACGATGCATATGTCCAAGGTGCCACTTCCCGATTATGGCCGTAGCATAATCCTGTTTGGCGAGCAGTTCCGCTTTAGTCAGTTCGTCCACTGGCATGCCGGTCAGGCTCTCCGGAAAAAAAACGGCATTCACCCCCATTCGCTGGGCATAGCGGCCTGTCAGCAGGGATGCCCTCGAAGGACTGCAAACCGGAGACGTTGCGTAGAAATCGGTAAAAAGAATGCCTTCCTCAGCCATTCTGTCGATGTTCGGAGTGTGGATATCCTGAGCCCCATACACGCCGATATCCCCATAGCCGAGGTCATCGGTGAGGATGAAAACAAAATTGGGCGGTGCGTCCTGACACGAATTCTTTGAAAGGCCCTCGGCCGGGAGGGTCAGCAGAGAGGCCATTCCTGTGGTTACCAGGATGTGTTTTTTCATGGCAGACAGTTTTTATAATGTATGATTGCAGACGGCGGCAGCAACACACCTCAATTTCTTTCCGGGTTGATGAAATCCAGGAGCTTGATTCTGAATTCGCGGAGCAGCTCCTCGTGCCCTTCAACACGGGCAAGATTGGTCCATTCAAAAGGATCATTTTCATGGTCATAGAGTTCCTGTTCACCATTGGGCATAAGTGAATAGCGGTATCGTTCAGTTCGTATGGAGTGAAACTGCCTGGCGGGTATTCCGGGCTCATTAAGTTCAAGGAACTCACCGCTTGGTATCGACATCAGGGCAAAGTCAGGCCCATCCCAGGCATCAAAATCCGGGTTCTCAATGAAAGGAAGCAGACTGTGTCCTTCAAGCGGCAGTCCGTTACCTGAAGCATTCGGCTCCTTGGGAAGTCCGGCGATATCAATGATGGTAGGATACAGGTCGATCAGGGATACCGGATGGTTGATACGTGCTCCCGGATGATCAAGATCCGAGGACCAGACAATAAACGGAATGTGCGAGGATTCCTCCCAGACGGTCATTTTACTTCTGAGGTACTCCTTTTCTCCCAGATGCAGACCGTGGTCGCTCGTAATAATCACCACCGTGTTATCGGCATAGCGGCTCTCCATGATTGACTCCATGATGTCACCTACGACATCATCCACAAAAGTGACACTGGCAAGGTAGGCCTGCACCGTTTTGAGCCACATATCGGGTTTGGGATGATTGATAATTCTCTCGAACGCATTGTACCCGTTGCAGTGTGCCGTCTGACAGGGATTCCAGAGCATATCGGGCACATCATCAAGAACATTCTCTTTTACATTGGGCAGCTTCAGATCTTCCAACGGATACATGTCAAAGTATTTTTTCGGGGCGTGAAAGGGAGTATGAGGCCTGTTCAGTCCGACAAAAAGGAAAAACGGATCATCATGATCCTGCTCCAGGACGGTCGCCGCATATTTCGCATTCAGCTCATCCGGCATCAGGTCCCGATTGTCATCATCCTCGTAATGCCATGGTTCCCCGTACAAAATCCAGCCGTCAAAACCGGGGGCTCCGGTTTCCGGGTTGGGGGGATAGGATGGGATATCAGAAAGAGGACCGAAGCTCTGACCCCAATGCCCCCGGTATTCCGGATGTTCATTAATATCGACCTCAAGGACATCGGGATGGGGCAGCCCAAGCGCATGATCCCAGTCACCTCTGTCATAGCTGCCATCCCATGCAAACGGGCCGAAGCTGGATTCGTACCCGAAATGTCCTATCGGATCGTCACCACGCCAGACACTCCAATCCTCATGTCCGTTATGGAACACTTTTCCTGTTCCATAGACACTATATCCGTTATCATAAAAATGCTCCATCATGGTGACGGCATCGCTTAGCTTGTCAAATTCCCGCCAATGGTTATTCTGCTGGTTGTACCCGAAGAGTCCGGTTGTATGGGCATACAGACCGGTGAGCATACTGGCGCGACTGGGCCCGGATAACGGGCTGTTTGCATGAGCATTGGTGAAGTTAACCCCCGCTTCCATCAGCCGGTTGAAATTCGGGGTGATGGTTTGTGGATGCCTGTCAAATTCTTCCAGCCAGTTGTTCAAATCATCTGCGTGGATGATGACAATATTGGGCCGGTCCGATGCTCCGGCGTCATGGCCAAAGGCGGTCAGTGCCACAGTACTTGTTATCGCAAGTGATTTTGCGAATGTCACTTTTCCAGGATTCATAATGGTTCGTTTTGGTGGGTTCAGAATAACCGGACAATACCGGTCCGGTTCGGTTTTAGCGGCAATTTGCCCGGTGAGGCAAGCCGTATTCCGTTTTTAAAAATTGTAATGAGAGCTTTTCGCCAGCCGCGGAATAAAAGAGAAGGGGCACATTAAGACCGTGCACCCTCCCCGGTGTTTTCCAGGGTGTTTATTCATTGCTGAAGGCGGCCTGGCTACGGTGCTGCTTGTTTATACATCAGATTACGCATCTTCTCCACCACATCGGCATAATCGGGATCATCTACGAAGTTGCGGGTCTCGTCATAATCCAGCTCGTAGTCATACAGCTCCCGGGCCACTACTTCGTTGCCCGGTGCCGGATGCGCATAGTTGGTGCCGTCCCATTCCGGATTCACGACCCACTCCGTATAGCGGTATCGCTCGGTACGTATGGAATAGCCCATGCCGTTAGGATCTCCCTGGATGTTGCGGGGGTACTGACTGAGCGCGTACGGCTTCCACTCAGTTTCCGGGTTTTCCATGATGGGAACAAAACTCTGCCCCTGCATCATCTCGGGCATATCCATTCCGGTGAAGTCCACAAGCGTGGGGAAAATGTCGAGCAGTTCAACCGGCTGACTGACTACCGTACCGGAAAACAGCTCCGGATGCCTGAAGATCAGAGCGCTGTGATTGGCCTGTTCAAAGTTGGTGTGCTTGCACCACATGCCGTGATCCCCCAGGTGATAGCCGTGATCGCCGAACAGTACTATGGCCGTATTGTCAGCAAGTCCCGTTTCTTCCAACGCATCCAGGATGTAACCAATCTGCGCATCCACAAAACTCACGGAAGCGTAATAGCCATGCAACAGTTCCAGTTGCTTTTCCATGGGGATGGGCTCGCCTCTTTCCGGTATGTCGGGGTAGTTGCGCAGCTCCCAGGAGTCCTGAAAAGCAAAATCCGGGGCGCCCTCCGGCATTTCCATAAACCCGGGAAGCGAGAGTTCGTCCCGGTCGTACAGTTCCCAGTATTCTCTTGGGGCGGAAAATGGCAGATGTGGACGAATATAGCCTATAGCGTAGAAAAACGGGTCGCCGGTCTCCGATTTCTCCTTTAGCGCATCAATGAGCTCCATGGTCATATGCCCGTCGGAGTAGGAGGTGTCCGGCACATCGGCAACCTCAACGGATGGCCCCCGGGTGAATATGTAGCGTTCCAGACCTTTCAGGCCGATTTCTTCCGCCCACCTCTCACGCATGGCCATGTAATCGATATTATCCTGATTGGCGTAGTCTTTGTGTCCGCCTTTGGCCCATCCCTCCGTCCAGGCATACGATTCACCGCTACCGTCCGTACGCAGGTCATGTTCCCTGCCCCGACCAGGATAGTGCTGCAGTTTTCCCCATCCCCTGGTAGCATAACCGTGATCCTTGAAATACTGCGGGATGGTCACCACATCGGGAACCGTTTCCCTGACATCGGTATTCAGGTCATAGACACGAGTCGAGTCCGGTCGCAATCCGGTAAGCAAACTGGCACGCGATGGAGCCGAGATGGCTTGCTGGCAGTAGGCGTGTGTGAACAGAATGCCCGTGTTGGCCAGGCGATCCATATGGGGAGAGTGGATGAAGTCATGGCCATACACATTGAGTTTTGGCTTCAGGTCATCCACAGAGATAAAGAGAATATTCATCTGTTCTTTGACCGTGCTGCCAACGAACATGAACCAGGCCATCAGAGCAAAAACAATACGTGACAGAAAACCTGTAATACTTAATTTATACATGCATTTAAAAATTTAGGTTTAGTAGACACATGCAAATCCATGACCGGTTTTAATCTTGTTCCCGTATATCCGGGTTTTGGCCCGGTCATGAGCATTTCATAAATATTTTTTAATAGTTACAACTCAGCAGACTGACACCTGCCTCGACAGTGGCCCCTGCATTTTCAAATTGCTCAGATCAGAATAATAATTGCTCTCTTGGGCTGCTAAAGCGATGCCATTACAAATGATTATGGAAGCGCTTTTTATATCTCTAAAGCTACCTAACCCCAACCAGAAGGTCAAAAAAAAACTCAAAACTGGTGTATCCCCTGTAGTGCAGGAAGATAGCTGGCAGCAAGATCGAGCCGCTCAGGGTGCCGAGAAGCGCACGCGCTCTGCAGGACGGTATCCGATTCGTACCGCCTTGGCCTGAATGGTTTCCCCGGCGGAGAGCGATACCGGCTTGTGATACAGTTCCCAGTGGTCACCGTCAATGCGGTCGCCAAGCTGATAGGCGATGCGCGCACCTTCGGTGGGTGAACGAAGCGTAACTTTGTCGCCACTATGGGAAAATTGGACCGGTTTCGTTTCCGGCTGAATCAGGCCCGGCCACATCATTTTGACGAGGTCGCGTTCCGGTATGAACCCCATATCACCTGCTTCGAGCTGCCAGTCAGCCAGCGCACCGCGCAGCTCTTCCAGCTTTTCAGCATATTCCGGTTTTTCGGCCACGTTGTTGACTTCATACGGATCGTACTTCAGATCATACAGTTCCTCCAGGGGTTTGGTGGGCATAAAAATATAAGCGGCATCGCCTTCAAGTTTGCCCAAACGGTTCATTTCTATGAGCACGCGGGTCATTTCGATCTGTTCCCGATAGGCGATGCGATAAATCAGCGGGAGTTCGGGACGGAAATTTCGGATATAGACAAAACGGCCGTCCAGGACCGAGCGGCTCATGTCATTGGCGGTATCAAACCGGTCAGCCGCCCCAAATATGTAAGGATGCGGAGTTTCGGTTACATACGGCCCCAGGAATGCTCTGCCGTGCAGATGGTCGGGTGCGGGTATGCCTGCAAGGGACATCACCGTCGGGCCCAGGTCCATCAGCGACACCAGATCATCCACCTCGGTTCCGGCTTTTTCGCCATGCGGAAGTTTGACGATGAGCGGCACGTGCAATCCGGTGTTGCCGACCGCTCTCTTCTCGCGCAGCAACGGTCCGCCATGATCGCTCCAGAAAAAGATCACCGTTTCGTCATATATCCCTTCCTCCTTAAGCTGATCGATGATCTCACCAACCTGCTCGTCCAGTTCCATGATATTGGAAAAGTTTCTGGCCTGTGCTTCTCTCACCACAGAGATGTCGGGGAAATAGTCCGGAATTGGAACCGTGTCGGGATGGGTCAGCAGTGGATCATCCTTCTTCATCCACATCCGCGATTCATGGGTCACATGATGGTTGATTATTGAAAAGAACGGCCTGCCCTCCGGCGCGTTGCTGTAGTGGGCCTCCGGGCTGGATTCATCCCAGGCCGTAACCGGTCCGCTGAACTGATAGTCCATTTTATCGGCGTTGGTTGTATAGTAACCTACCTCCCTGAGATATTCCGTAAAGGGCCGCACATACGGGGGTATGACCGCCGAATACTCGGGCACATTTCGGCCGGTCACATCATACACACCCTGATAGGTTTCGTAGGTCTCCTCCTCGGCGGAACGGTAAAGGTAGTGGGAGCCGGTACGCATGTTGTGCGTGCCGATGCTTACCTGGTGCATAGCCGTAATGATCGAGCTCCGGCTTGGCGCACAGACACCGGAGGTGGTGTAGGCGTGGTTATAGCGGATACCGTCTTCCGCAAGCCTGTCGATATTGGGTGTGTGGATGCCCGGAGTGCCGTAGACACTGAGCAGCGGACCGATATCCTCCGTTGTGATCCACAGGATGTTGGGAAGGTCGGACCTGTCGTGCGCATCCGAAGCTTCAACAGAATTTGCTGATCCCATGGTTGCGGTTCCGGCCAGAGCCATGCAAGCAAATCCAATCATGTTCTTGTGGGATGAAGCGCTGTTTTTCATAGTCATACCTTTTTGTAGTCACTGGGCGGATACCCAAGCTCCAGGCATCGTACCATTTTTTTAAAAACCGGATAGGAGTGCGCATAAAATCGTTTATACCCCTCACAAAGGTAATTCAGGCCGGGCTCACCATCGGGTGTATTGATGATTCGGTCTTTGGGGCATCCGCCGTTGCACACCTCCAGATAGTCACACTGCCTGCAGAAAGCCGGGAGCTTCTCTTTTTTATCCAGGCCAAACTGCTGCTGCCGGGCACTTTCATGCATGGCTTTGGCCTTCTGATCCATGATATTTCCCAGCTTGTACTCCGGGAAAACAAAATGGTCACAGCTGTAGAGGTCACCGTTGTGCTCGATAGCCATGGCATGGCCGCAGGTTTCCGCATGAATACAAATCGGTGACGGATAGCCGGCAAGAATACTAAGTGCGACATCAAAATCCTGGACAAATATCCTGCCCACATCTTTTCGCTTGAGCCATTCGTTGAATACGCCGGAGAGAAACGAGCCGTATTTCTTTGCGCGTACGCTGCGATAGCTGACTCCTCCACCGGGCTCCGGCTCAACTATGGGAATAAACTGCATATGCGTTGAGCCAATTTCTTTCAGAAATCGATATATCTTTACCGGATAGGATGAGTTGGATGACTGAATGCAGGTCAAGGTATTAAAAAGCACCCCGTGCTTTTTGAGCAGCTCCAGTCCATCCATTACCTCGTGGAACGAGCCGTAGCCTCTCTTGTCCGGACGAAATTCGTCGTGAAGATCCTCCGGACCGTCAATGCTGATACCCACCAGGAACTCATTGTCCCGGAAAAACTGCGCCCAGTCTTCATTGAGTGTGGTACCGTTGGTCTGAAAGGAGTTGGTAATCCGCATGCCGGCACGCGCGTATTTTTTTTGCAGGGCCAGCGCCTTCCTGAAAAACGGCAATCCCATCAAGGTGGGCTCACCGCCCTGCCAGGTGAAGTTTACTTCCTGCGCATCGGCGGGTTGTGCATAGATATACTGTCGAGTGTACGAATCCAGCACCTCTTCGGTCATTTTAAATGACCGGGTTCCCGGATACAGATCCTCCTTCTCCAAATAGTAGCAATATTCGCAATCGAGATTGCAGATAGCGCCAATCGGCTTTGAAATGATATGAAAAGGGTCGTCATGAGACCGCATAATGACTGCTGATTTTATTGTGTCCCTCCATCCGAAGATGGAAAAACGTCTGTTTTCAAGCCGGTTTACCACTTCCCGCCGCAACGGCAGGTGGGAATACCGAAACACTCCTCGGCGCTGTTTCCCGGGCGTGTCACAAATCCACGATGCGAATCCGGTATGATACCGAATCGACATCATCCGGGACTACGTGTAAAAAGCCAAGATCTAAAACCGGCACAGGATTGACCCGGGCGTACTCGCCGCCATCGTGCGAGGCATACACATCATAGGCTACGACATCATCGGTGGCCTGTTCCCACCTCACGAACTCCTTGCGCTCTCCGTGAAATCCCTCATAAGCGGCAACAGAGGCAATCTCAGGTTCTTTGCGCGGTATCGCCGCGTCTTCGGCGCCTTCGGAAATAATAATCATGCTGACCGACGCCGGACTCATTACAAGCTCCAGCCGGTTATCATCAAGAGGCCGCCTGGAGTGCATGATGACAGGTTCCATGTACCCTGTGAGAAACTCATACTGTTCAAGATCAAGTTGCTCCGGCCTGCCTATTTCAATCCACGTCTGGTATGGATTGGCGTGGACATCATCGATTCGGATGTGGGATACGACCGGGTTTTGGATTCCGGTATTCGCCACCGTCAGATTGACCAAAGCCGCGGCTGCGTCGTGCATCCGTTTCTGTTCCGGCGTAATCACCTGGTCGGAATCGGCTCCGGAACGTACCGGTCCGAATTCGGGCATATTGGAGACAAGCATCACAATCTGGCCATTGTCCTTTCTGACGGGAATGACGGTGGTGAGTTCATGGTCCGTCTCATAGCCCTGGACCTGGTAGCGCCTTCCGGGCATATGTGCCAGCAGTGACATGGCATTATGCACCGGTTTTTTAATCAGCCAGAATCGCTCTTCGTTCTCCTCGTTGGCAAAGCGTGCCAGGGCCGTCCGGGTATACCAGTCGCCCAGAAAACCTTTGTCATTGATCAGCTTTCCGTAATTGATGTCGATGGCATCCATGATTAAACGGTTGTGGGCGTCCACTGACTGAACGATAAAACCGGCATACCACGGTTTGGGCCGCCACCAGAACGGCCTCAGCCAACCGAACGTCGGGTCGGCTTCATTGTTCCAAAAACTGACATCACGGAACCCGGGGTGATGTTCACGAATATAGTCGATCGCCTCCATTTCGCTTTCGACCATGTCGTAAGGCAGGTTTTTATTGTGAACCGATATAAAATCCAGTACGGATCCCTGTTCGCCGGTAATCGCGTTGGTCCCACGGTCGGCGTGTTCTATCACGGCTTTGAATTCATCAGAGAGAATCAGGGCGGTTCCGGGCCCGCCGAACAGGTAGTTTTCATTCACCGCCTTAATAGCTTCGCTGGTGGCATCCCAGTAATTCAACAAAGCGGGAATTCCCAGATCCCAGAACCACTCGGGCATGTCCGGCTCGTTGGTGCTTTCAAAATACCAGCTCTCCAGCTCTTCCCTGCCGTAACGATCCTCGAGTTCCGAGATCATTTCAACCACAAAGTCATACCACAGCATAAGCTCGTCCTGCTGCTCAAAATCGGGCACCCACTGATTATCGGCATCTTGCTGACCCTGAGCGAACTCATCGTACTTCATTTCGGCCGTTTCACCCTCGGAGTCGACAATCATGGGAAAGCCCATGATCTCAAATACGGGCTTCATCCCTCTGGAAACAAACTCGTCCAGCGCCTCAAAAAGGCGGTCAAAATGGTATATGGCCTCTTCGGTTCCGGGATTTTGGACCGTCACCAGATTCAGCAGCCAGTGAGGCCTGACATACCTCATCCCCTGGTTTGGCACGGCCGCCTGATAATCGAGCGTGAGCTGCATGTCTTTGCGAAACAGCAGGCTGCCCGGTGTAAAGCCGGTGCCGTTCCAGTAATTGACAAACTCCGTTCCTTCACCAGAAAAATCGATGTGATAATCGTGCGTTTGGTACTGAACCTGCGAAAAGGCAGAACTATTTAACAGCAACAGAAGTTTAAAGATCAGAAAAAGAAATCTACTCATGGACAGGTGATTTAGTCGGTTGGTAGCAGTACCGGTTGTCAGTACTGGTCAGGAAATATTGTGATTTGGAGCCGTTTCGGCCGGTGACTGTACCGGTTTGGAAATATCCTCGAAAATAATATTTGCGGCAACATGTCTTTACAATACAAACTAAAACACTCTTTTTCAAAAATATCGGCAATAAAAACAACAAAATAGCCCATACGAATACGTTACATAGACCGCAGCAGGCAGTTGACGACTCCGGGACTTTCGCAGGTTTAAGTAACCTGCATATACCCGAGGCCGGCGAGCTTGTCAGGGCTGTTGCCGGCGTCCGTTCGATGCAAGACTATGCACCTGCCCGGTGTCCTGTTCACCCGTCTATCCGCAAGCTCATTACGGGCAACATGCACGAACACCTTGCAAACCGTACTTAATAGCGTTTTAATATCGTAAGTGGCTCATAATGCTTGATCACAAATGAACATCAATCCGTTTACCTACTTTGACCACATCGACCGGACCGTCACACGCTGGATGGCGCAAAACGGAATCTTCCTACTGCGCATCAGCATCGGGTTCATCTTTATCTGGTTCGGTGCATTGAAACTTTTCCCGGGCATGAGTCCGGCCGAGGAGATGGCCGGCACAACCATTGAAATTCTCACATTCGGACTGATTGGCGCCGGCACCGGACTGCCGATACTTGCCGTTTGGGAGTGTCTGATCGGGGTGGGAATGTTCGTGCGCCGCTACATGCGATTTACCATCCTGATGTTGTATCTGCAGATGATCGGTACTTTTTCACCCATAGTGCTGCTTCCGGGCATTGTGTTTGAGTCGGCTCCGTTCGCTCTCGCCCTGGAGGGGCAGTACATCTTCAAAAATGTAGTGGTGATTGCGGCGGCGCTGGTGATCGGCGCCACCGTGCGGGGCGGGAGGCTGAAAGCCGAGCCGTGAACTTCCCGCCTTTCGCCCCTTAGTTTTCAGTCCGCTCCATTTTAATTCACTTAAAGTTTGAGACATATGACCATAGGAGGTATTATCCTTGTGTGGTCATATGAAACTATTTTACAAGGGTCATCATCCGTGAGTACGTCGTTCCATCGGCGCGAAGCTGATAGATGTAGACCCCGCTGGAAAGGTGAGCCGCGTCAAACGAAACGGTATGCACCCCCTGGCCGTATCGGCCGCTCGCAAGCTCGGAAACCAGTCTGCCGGTAATATCATATACCCTCAGTGAAACATCTGCTCTCTGATCCAACTCAAATGTAATATTGGTCGCCGGATTGAACGGATTGGGGTAGTTTTGCCGCAAGCCGATTCCCTCAGGAACGGTTCGCTCTTCGACGATTGCCGATGTCGGGATTGATTTTGCATCCGTATTCCGAAGTACGGCTCCATCACGGCCGGCAGCCCAACCTTCGCCGGACTCGGTGATAAACAGAGTGTAGAGCGCACCATCTGACCGGGTTGGCGCCCATCGCCAGCTATCGGCCAGATCATCGGTATAGAGGATACGGCCATCCGCGTCAACGGCCCATGCCCTTTGATCGTCAATCAGCTGCAGGTCATGGAAAATGCGCACATTGGGATTTCTTCGATTGACCCAGCTTGAACCTCCGTCCGATGTTCTGAGAACGATTCCGCTTCTGCCAACAGCCAGGCCATTGCTCTCATCGATGAAATCAACCGCATTCAAATCCAGTCCGGTATCGGAATTTGAAAACTCCCATGTTTCGCCTCCGTCGGTCGTTTTTCTGATAATTCCGTCATCTCCAACCAGCCAACCGGTTTGATCGGAGACAAACGTGATATCGTTCAAATCATCGGTATCTCCGGCCGACTGTTCCTCCCATGTGCCGCCACCATCCCGGGTGTGAAGCACGATGCTGTTATCTCCTACAGCCCAGCCGGTTTGCGTATCATGGAAGTAGATCGCATTCAAATGCTCCTCGGTGCCGCTGTCCTGTTCCTGCCAGGTTTCGCCGCCATCGCCGGTGTGCAAAATGCCTCCGTTCCTGCCGGCGATCCAGCCATAATCAACCGTGGCAAAGCTTATGCTGTTGATCCTGAAATCCAGCTCCAGTTCCAGTTCCTGCCAGGTCTCACCGCCATCGTTTGTTGAAAAAAAATGATGGGACGGGCTCCATGATGATCCACTATCGGAACTCATCCACCCGGTATGTTCACCTGAAAAATGGATCGCGAACACATTGGATGGAGGAATGACATCATAAGACGCATAATTACTCCAGGATTCACCGCCATCTCCCGAGTGCATGAGGTGCCCCAGGCCGCCGCCGGTCCAGACCCGGTCGCTGTCCAGTGCAAAAACAGCACGATTGGTTTCCCGGTTGTCATCCGGTCGTTGATCGGTCCAGGTCTCCCCTCCGTCGGTCGTCTTCATAACGTTTCCACTGGATCCGGTCACCCAGCCGGTCTGTTCATCGATGAAGTGCAAATCCCAAAGTGTCGGTGTCTCTTCCAGACTCCGGGTTGTCCAGTTTTCACCGGCATCGGTCGTTTTACGAACCAGACCGTCAACGCCGGCAATATAGGCGGTTTCTTCAGCTACAAATTGCACACCGTAGTACGTATCTATACTAAAGGAATCCACCCAGGTATCACCACCGTCATGGGTATGGAATATGAGGTTGTTATTTCCACTGATACGTGCAACCATAATGCCGTTGCCGGCTCCGTCAAAACTGACCGAGAGATAGGAAACTCGCGCAAAACCACTCACATCAACATCAATTCCTTCAAAGGCCGTCCATGTCTGGCCCGCGTCGCCGGTGGTATAAATGCTGTTATTGCTTCCCACGGCCCAGCCTGTCTGTTCGTCGATAAAATGGAAGTCTCTCACCCCGCCATTGGCCATGGATGCCTGATGCTCCCATGTGACGCCGCCGTCGGTGGTATGCAGGATTTCTCCGGCAAGGCCACCGGCCCAGCCCGTCTGCTCATCCACAAAAATAATGGCGTTTACCGGGTTGGTCGAACCGGTATGGTATACTTCCCAGGTGGTACCTCCGTCTTCGGTTCTCATGATGATGCCGCCATCGGTGGCGGCCCACCCGAGGTCGTTGTTATAAAAGGTGATGGCGTTGATCTGGTTTCCGTGTGGAGATGGATTCTGCCATTCCCAGGAGCCTGGCAATTGCGCATGGACATCCGGTAATAAGTTGATGAAAAAGAAGATAACGATACCTGTGCATGTGTATTTGTTTTTCATAGCGATAGCTTGGGGTTTGCATTCAGAAAGGTCAGTTGGAGACCATAAGTTGAGCACACTCTGCCACGGTCACAATACTTACAAGTAAGTATATTTTATATACTTGAGGCGAGCCCCGGACTATGCCTGCACGCGGGTTTGAGGATGTACGGGAACGGTAATCATCATTTCGGTGCCGGTTCCCGGAACCGATGTAACCATGATCTCCCCTTTCATGTAGCTGACGCGCTTCCGGATATTATCCAGCCCGATCCCGTTGGTTGATGAGTTTTCGAGGTCAAATCCCTTGCCGTTATCGTCGATGGTGAGGACCAGCTGGTCGCTGTGGCATATCAGCTGGATTTCCGCTTTATCCGCCTGACTGTGCTTTTCTATGTTTTGAAGCCCCTCCTGCACAATACGGAAAAGCTGAATGGTGATATCTTCCGGCAAATCATCCGGCACATCCACGGATTGAAAGGTATAGCTGATCGTGCTGCTTTGGTTGACTTCCAGCACCAACCGCTCGATTTGAGGTGCCAGTCCGACCAGCTTTAGTCCGGGCGGCGCAAGTTTCTGCGAAATAACCCGTACATCCTGAACAATTTCCTGAACATCACGGGTGATTCGCCGCATGTTGTTTTGGCCGGATTCGATCGTTCTGCGCAGCTGTCCGAGTTTGCTTCCGATGTTGTCATGCAGTTCCGCGGCCACCCGGCTGCGCTCTTTCTCCGTCCCCTGGATGTAGGCGCTCAGCTTTTCATTTTCCAGGCGATGGACTTTATCGGCCAGCGCAATTTGCCTTTTTTCAACAAAACGGACCTGCCAGGCCAGTCCGAAACTTAGAAAAACAATTTCCATCACGGATCCGATTTGAATCGGGGTAAAGAGAAGGTCAGGTGTCTGAATCAGTCCGAATTCACTCATGATAAAGATAGTGCCCGCGACAAAAATAAAGGAGAAGGCCAGGATAAAGAGGATTGCCGTGTTTCGTTCGATCGTCAAATATTTGAACGCGACCCAGAGCGCGAGGCTGATGGAAGCAAGGATATCAAAATAGAGCAGGTAGAGGATATAGGTTACATGCTGCTGGGCAAAGCTGGTAAAAAAAGCGTGCGTAAAGGCAATTCCAATAATTATGGCGCATAGTATCCAGAACAGCCGGTGTACAAGCGGATAGTTGTCGCGTGTCCTGAAATAGGACATGGTGAACATGTTGAAAGTAAAAACCAGAAGATAGCTCAGGCCAATGCGCGACGCCCCGCCGATGGTGGATGATTCGGGGTATAAGTATTGATGTGCCAATCCGATATCCACAAATACAAACAGGCCGACGCTCATCACATAGCAAAGGTACCAGAAATAGATACGTTGCAGAGTGAAAAGAAAAGCAACCAGGGTGGTCAGTACCACGATGCCGAAGATGCCGAAATAGAGCCCGAAATATGCGTAGTGGCGTTGCTGAACAGAGTTAAAGTCGGTCATCGTCCACATGCGAACGGGGTAGTTAATGGAAGAGCGCCGTTTGTCGAGCAGCAGCACGAAATCCGAACTGGTTTGCTGCGCAAGGTCCAAATCGAAAACAAAGTTGAAATGGGGCACCGGCCTGGTTGAAAAGGGACTGGTTCGGCCCGTATAAGCAATTTCAAACCAGTCGGACAGGCCGGATGGGGAATGCACGCGGGAGTACAGGCGAATGTGATTGATGTGGTTATTGGCAACTTCCAGATACCAGGTATTCGCATCCGACTTGTTTGCCAGGGTAAAGCCCATCCAGACAAAATGCTGGGCAAATCCGTAATAGTGATCGCCATATGTCTCGCTTTGCTGCAAACGCGCCCAGGCCTCCCCGGGAGTGAGCAGGGTGGCGGAAGTGTCCACTGCCGCATCCCCGGTAATCAGGGACCCGCTTAACGCCCGTTGCAACGGAGTGGCTGGTATCACATTGGCCGACAAAGGCGATGCCGGTTCCCTCCTGCTCATTTCCGAATCCGGCATTGGCAGCCTCTCATGCATATCCGTAGACTCCGAAACAGGTAGCACCTCCCCCGCTCTCATTGACTCAGATGCCGGTATCTCACTCCTCGTGTTAGCCGAAGCGTGATTTTCGGCCACTTCCGGAGTAAGTACGGCAATCGCAGAACAAGGCAAACCATGCATCCAAAAAAGGAGATTGCAGAAGATATATATCGTGTAGCATGCCATGCGTCAGGTCAGGCCATTGGAATGAGCGTAGGTAATCAGCTCCTTGATGTTGGATATTTTGAGTTTTTTGTAAATGTTCCGGCGGTGGGTATTGACCGTATGCGGACTCAGAAATAGTTTTTTTGCTATTTCGGCGGAGGTTTGTCCGGTTACAGTGAGGTGGATGATCTCCTTTTCTCTGGCGGTCAGAAAAAGGGCGTTCGCATCCTGATTACTCTCTTGCTGGAGGTACGGGAGGTTTTTGAACCAGGGCCTGCCGCGATTGATACAATCCATGGCATCCAGAAGCTCTTTCTCGCCAAAATCCTTCAGCAGATATCCGTCGGCGCCCATCTGCCTGACCTTTCTGATGAGGATGGGGTCGCGGTGCATGGTGAGAATAAGAATATATGTATCGGGATAGCGGGAACGGATATCGGGAATCAGATCGATGCCGTTGACATCCGGCAGGTTCAAGTCCAGCAGCAGGATATCCGGAGAGTGGTAACTCAATGCGGCCGTCAGCGCTTTCGCCGACTTGAAGAACTGCACCGGCTCGTATTTGCCGGAATTGGAGAGAATTCGCAGAATGCCATCAATAACGATCTGATGGTCTTCGCATATGTACACGGAGCAGGACATGTCTAGACCGGTGTCTGATTTGGACAAGGGCGATTGAACAGCACGGCTGCAACAAGCGACGGAGTCGGGACTGAAACTCTACCTCTGGATGCCGTGAAACGGGATGTAAGGTGCTGCTAAGCTCAGGATATCAATGCTCTCAATGATCCGTAAATAAATAATAATTAACAAGATAAAAATCACCCGGGGCGGGATCGCAGCTATCCGGATACCCCATGGGTAGACATGTGAGGGTCCGGTATGCTTCCCGGATGTATCCGAAAGAACCCTTTTTGGATTGGCCCGGTTTTATGGGAGGGGCCGGCCAGCATAATGCGTTTGAGTTACGCGGGCAGAACGCCGGGAGCGTGATATCAGTGGTCCGTGCCGGAGTGGGCTTCAAGCAGAGTTGCTGCCAGCCGCGTGCCCAGGTGGGTTTCCATGATCTCTCTGTATAGTCGGGTGGACACGATGCCGCCGTTATGTTCAAAAAACTCGCTGATAACGGGTTGCCAGGTTGTATTTAGTGGCATAATGTAACCGAATTGTTCGGCTGCTTCGTCACCGGACGTATGCCGCTGGAGGGCGGCCCCCTGGTCCACTGCCCGCCAATAGTTGTACAGATCGATATAGGCAAAGTACCGGTCGCCGGAACCGACCAGCTCGATGATTTCATCGTTGGAGCCGGCCATGCGGAATCGCGCGTCGGGATAGTAGCGGGAGGTGAGCGTGCGAAGGCGCTCCTCGTGCAGGGTTCCCTCGAAGGCCAGTGCGGAGCGTCCGCCCAGCACCGATTCAAGATCCTTCAGGCGTGTGAGGGTGGGCGCGTCGCGATGGGTGATGAGCGATGCGATGTTGGTCATGTAAGGCGGACTGAAGGCCAGCTCCTCCCGACGCTCTTCGGTGATGGTTACATTGCCCATGCCGATGACTCCGTCGTCGGCATCAACGATATCGGAATAGAACGTGCGCCAGTCCTCTTCACGGACGAAATCGAGGGTGAGCTCCACATTGTGATAATCCGCGACATACCCGGCGAAAGCGCGCATCAACTCCACGGTGACGCCGGAGAGGTGCCCCTCATCGTCGTGATAGGCAAAACCCGGAGCCGGGACGTAGACGGCCGTCAGGGTGCCGGAGCCGCGTGCTTTGGCCTGCGGCCAGGAGTCGCCCGAGAGGGCGCCATCGTACGAGGCGTAATCATCGCCGGTCCCCCCGATGTCGCCGGAATCGGTATCACCGGTTCCGCTGCAGCTGCTTATGGCCAGTGAAAAAATCAGAATTGCTGTTGCTGCCAGGTTGTGCATGCTTGGATACAGAGGGTGGTTTCACCCAACCCGCGGTTTATGAACAGGGTTCGAGGCATGTCCCCTTCGATCAATGGCATGACCGAAGGGGACCGCTCGGAAAACGATCAATTGGCGATCATATTTCTGAACGCCGATCCAAAGAACAAGTAGCTGGTATTTCCACCAATGGTACCCTCATTTTGTCCCCAGAGGAAAGGCCAGTCATCGTAGTTCTCAAAATGATCCGGCTGACGGAACAGGATACCAGGGGCAAGGTTACCGGGAATAAAGGAGAAATCGGCCCGGTTGTTGCCGTAAAACACCTCCTTCGGACGTGTTGCGCCTACCGTTGCCACCAGTGAGTAGTTGTGGTAAGGATGGCATCCATACAGCCAGTTGGTTGTCTTGAATGCATGGTCGGCATCGATGATATCCGGAAAGTGCTTGTTGGCGAATATGATGGTGGTACCGAAATTCACGATGGTTCCGCTTCCCGCCCAGTTGCCGAGTCCGATGGGCACGCCGTACGGATTATCCTCTTCCAGTGCGAGGATATACTCCCTGTACTGCTCAACATAGGGACGAAGCCTCTCTTTGAATGACGCGTCCATATGCGGAATGCCATGCAGTCCAAGAGAAACGACGAATGTGACATTGCGGTCGAGTGCAGGCCACAGCAGTTCCTCGTACATATCCGCATACTGTTGCTCTCCGGTTGAGATATAGAGCTGAAGATTGGTGGCAATATCGCCGATCCCTCTCCACCATGACCGTTGTTCTCTCTCCTCCTCCGGCTGGTCGGCAAGCAGTTCCGTAGCCTCTGCAAGCAGTCTCTTCGACTGATAGAGGGCTCTGTCGGCAAGGTCGTCATTGTATCCCCTCAGTGCCCGGCTTGCGGAGGCGAACATGGCGGCAGCCCGGAGATCGAGATCCGGATTACGGCTGGTAAAGGCCCACATGTCGTCCATGAGTCCGCTGGAAAGGCCGTCGGGCGCTATTTCATAACGATCCAGTTCCGGGTTGTATGGAAGTCCGTCGGTCAGTGACGCGGCGTCCCCGAGGTGATGGTAGTTCCAGAGAACGGAATTGGATAGCGCCTGTGCCATGTGGCCGATGATCTCTGCCTGGGCGACCAGCTGCAATGTTCCATGCTCGATAAACTGCAATATGTCGGGAACACCGTCCGGGCGGTGAAGCAGCACATAGCGCTGATCCTGATCCACAAACGTCTGGTCACGTTGCGGCTGGAAATACTCCCAAATCTGAACAAAATTTTGCACAACACTGATATTCGAGCCGGTCTCGATATCAAAGTCACCGGCATCAAAAAAGCCGCCTACATTCAGGCCCGGGATATGTTCCAGGGCTTCGTACTCGGTATCGGTTGTGGGCCCCTGCCAGTGGAGATCGAAGTGGTCGGTATCGGGCGGCGCCTGGAGGTATCCCTCTTTAAACGGCTCGCCGTGCCACACCCTGTACGCTTCCTTCACATAGATGTGATTCATATGGATGGGGATCCAGATATCGCTGGTGGCATCGGTGATATTATCATAGACATCGTCGGCGATGAGGAAGTTATTGGTTTTGAAATCACCATACTGGATATAATAGATTCCGGGAGTGTCTACCGAAGAAAAATCAAAGCGCACATAGTGGTACTTGAAATAATCACCCCAGGGCTCGATGTCACCGGTAAACGCTCTGGTTCTGCTTCCATCTTCGTTGATTCTGTAGAGGGATGCTTCGGACAGCGGGGTGTCCTTCTTGTCGAGTTCAATCACGGACACCTTGGGTTGCTCAGGGAGGTATCCCACTTGCGAGAGCCCGATATTGGGTTCGCGGATCCAGCCGTCGATGGCGTTGACATCGATCGTCCAGGTCAGCACTTTCCCGGTTTTCCCGGCCGGGAGCAGGCTCCGGACCACGTACCAACCATTTTGTGCGAGGATCCGGCCGTCAAAGAGCATCAGGTCGGCGTCATGCGAGGTGATTTTGACCATTCGCTCGGGGTCATCGGGGGCAAGAACGATGGTTCCGCCGGTTTCGAGTGGCAACGGATCAATAAAGGTGCCGGTGCCTCTGTCGTCTGCGGTCACATATCCTTTATACTGTTTGATCTTTTCGCTGTTGGGCCGTGTGATGGTTTCGCCAACCGCATAGCGGGGGAAGCGATTAAGGCGCCCATCCATCAGATAGGCTTTTCCCCAGTACTGTGACGGCAGAAATTCGAGATTAAACCCTGCATCCCCTTCAAGCTCTTCGGGGATGGGTTCATCCAGATAGACAGAGATTTCAACACTTTTTCCTTTAGCCGTGGCCACAACCCGCGAGCTGAAATCATAATGGTCGTAGACCAGGTCGGCTTCAATCGTTTTCGAATCCTGATGAACCGTACGGGATGGGATATCGGGAACAAGATCCCACTGTTCGGGGGTATTTGAGAGCCTGACGGCTCCGCCCTGTGCTGTCCGGACGCCGTGGTGGATGATTTCGATGCCGGCGGTTTTCTCATCGTTAAACCCACCGGTGAAAAGATTGCTATAGATAAGAACATTGACCCCCTGCCTTTCAAAATATTCCAGGTCATTCAGGGTCAGGTCCTGGCATGAACCGTCTTTAAATGGCACCGCTAATAACAACGCAAGAAGGGGAATAGAAAGAATTTTTTTCATAGATATAAACATATAGATGTGCACGTGGATGGTATAAACCATTCATACCCTGTCAAATTAAGCGTCAAGACTGCATAACAATCCCTGTACTATGGTCAATATACCCTTTTATCCCTTTTGGCGCGCAACATTATCCTGTTGTAAAAGCCCTTTTCCCGCATAAATTGGCACATGTTGCCTTTGCGGTGCCATACGAAGCACAAAAACGGTCGCACCCTTACATCTTTTAACCTATGTTAATGATGTGGAGTGCAGGATGAGAATTTGTATACCTGGGTATAGAAAAGACCCGCTCAAACTGTTCCTGCCCGGGGCCGAACGCAGGCTGTTTCCAAAATGAAAAGTGGTCTTACCGCACAATTTGCCAATCCTTTCTGGATCAAACTATTGAATCGATTCTTATGTATGGTATTGAAAATTATTTTGGATTTATACTGGCAGGAGTACTTTTGAATCTGACTCCCGGAGCTGACACAATGTATGTTTTGACTCGTTCTGTTTCGCAAGGTCGAAGTGCTGGTGTTTACTCAGTCTTTGGGATTACGACAGGGGGGCTGATTCATACAACATTAGCAGCATTCGGATTGTCAGTGATTTTGGCTTAGTCAGCATTTGCATTCAGTTTGATCAAATACACTGGAGTTGCTTACCTGGTTTACCTGGGTATAAGAATGACAATTGAGAAAAATAATTTTGTTGATAATAAGTCTCAGCGGATTGAGACAACAGGTTTACTCAAAATTTATCAACAAGGATTATTAACAAATCTATTGAACCCCAAAGTCACCTTGTTTTTCATGTCGCTTTTACCTCAATTCATTGATCCTCATTATGCAAATGGGCCAATCCCGTTTTTGATCTTGGGTGTAACTTTCATGACAACAGGAACGATTTGGTGTTTGATTCTCGCGTGTTCCGCATCATTCATGACACAAACGTTGCGAGAAAATGATATGATTGGGAAGTTTTTGCAAAAGATTGGTGGATTAATATTAATTGGACTTGGGATCAAAATATTAACAAATCAATAAGCCAAAAACTGCCCGACTCCAACAAGGGGTACAACCCATCCAGGCTGAGACCGATCGTCCCGACCCTGTCGGAGGCATTAACAGAAGTCAAAAACGATTCGCACGGATGCTTTTTCGGATGAAGGATATCATTACGCAAAACCTGCAGATAATCACAATGTCTGACCAAGTACACTTCTCCCCTACCGAACCATGGCCGCTCCTCCCCGATACGTTCCTGAAGTTGCGCTGCCACCCTATGCCTATGTGCCTTGGCATCGGCCCCATCCAAACCGGGATCCGAACGGGCACGGACAGGGCCGATAAAGATCCTGATATATCAAAATCACATCGTTTCAGTGAACCGGACAGTTTTCCCCGATCATTTTTATTGCACTGGTAACCGAAAGGCGCGCAAAGATGTTATTCTCAGGCTCCCTGTTGATTGGTCTGAAGCAAATGGCAGCTTCGGCCAGAGGAAATAGTCAATGGCAAGCAGATCATAATCATCAATGCGACCATGGTCGAGGGATTTAAAGCTCGTAATTTGATGCCGGATGCGGACGCGGACATTAAAAAGCGAAGTATTTAATGTTTGTTTAATCGGAAAGTCTTATTTTGAGGTCGGATTTGAATTCGGACATTAAAAAAACGGATTTTTAATGCCAAAAGAGCAACAATACACCGTCAACCCGGATCGTACACAGCCGTGGAATTCATTACCTGATTTGCCGGTTGCACCGGATCTCTACAGGGATGTAGATATCTACGAGCAGCTCGGCCGGGCAAAGGAAGCACTGGCGTTGCTGGCAGGGCGAAGTATAGCCATTCCAAATCCAGGGATGCTTATTAACTCCATAACCCTTCAGGAAGCCAGGGTATCAAGCGCCATCGAAAACGTGTTCACCACCGATGACGACCTCTACAGGGCGCTGAGTGATTCGAAAACAGATGGAGAAGCTGCAGGTCCGGCCAAAGAGGTGCTTCGATACCGGGAGGCCCTTTGGGAGGGATATCACTACCTGAAAAAGAAGGGTGCATTCGACCGCGACTATTTTATCAGGCTGTATCAGACCATCAAGGAGAGCGGAGATGGCATTCGTCCGCCGTTTGCCAGGACATTGATCCGGATGGGGGGAAGCGGTCCGAATGCGGGAAAACCCGTCTATACCCCGCCTCGCGGCAAGGGAGTAGTGGAAGCCAAACTCGACAATCTGATTGACTTTCTGAACGATGAGCAGTCGCAACCGGATGATGTACTGCTTAAAATGTGCATTGCCCACTATCAGTTTGAAGTGATCCATCCGTTCCGGGATGGTAATGGACGGGTGGGACGCATCATGAATTTGCACATCATCACACGGAACCATCAGCTGGAACTACCTATTCTTTACCTTAGCCGGTACATTCTTGAGCATAAGCAGGATTATTATGAACACCTCGCGGGCGTATCCCAGCGCGGCGACTGGAAGAGCTGGTTGCTCTACATGCTGAAAGCTGTGGAATGGACCTCACAGCTTACCCTGCGGAAGGTCAATGACATCATTGGAACAAGGGAGGATATACTTGATGTGCTGCGGGAACAGACAGACATTCGCCGGCCCGGGGATCTCGCCGAAGCGATTTTCACCCAACCTTATGTCAAGGTGCAGCATCTGGTGGATCGCGGAATCTATGCCGAAAACACGGCCCGCAACTACCTGAATGAGCTGGCGAAAATACAAATCCTGGAGAAAAGAGAGATCAGGGGCCGGCACTACTACATCAACCCGGCCCTGGTCGAGATTTTGTCGTATTGAACATATGCCGTGCAGAACCGCATTCTATTCGATCCATGATATTGCAGGTGGCGCAGGTACAACTTGCTGCACGACTATGACCATATGATGAACATGACTTAGCGTTCATGTGACAGCCGGAACCGAAAAGGCATCACTCTGATTTCAACTCATCACCGGGAGGTCTTTTCCAGCCGTTCGCGAAAATACTGCTCCAGCGGCTTGTCAGAGATATACACACAGCAACCTTTCATGCCGCGGGTGAGCAGGATGCGGTAGATGTTGCGGATCATCCGGCACATCTCTGCGGGTTGGCCCTTGAGGCCGGACTTGCCCTTGGCATCGCGGTATTCTTTCCAGTTGCTGTAGAATGATCCGCGGCGGGCGGTGTGTGCCTTGTATGATAATCTGTCATCAGAAGCATGAGAGATCTCGTTTAATCCGGCATCCGTCCGCTCAAATACTTCCTCATCAAACAACAGTCCCGACTCCCCGGCCTGCTGCCCGTCCAAAAACCGGAACCGGAGATCACTTCCGATCAGCACGCCGACATAATCAAACTCAAGCCCCTGAGCGGTGTGTACGCATCCCACCTGATCCAGCCCTGCTTCCTTAATCGCCCAGGTCGATCCCAGCTTCCGTGAGTTCCAGGGCATCGCAAAGTCAAATTCCGGGATGGCCACATCCGCCACTTCGGCATCCGGATTCCCGTCCTTCGCGGCGGTCCACTTCCACGCATATCCTGCCAGCATACGTGCACGAAATCCTTCATCGGCGCGCTGCCGGACCCAGTCGCGCACTTCGTTGGGCGATTCCGCAATCCGAAACTCAAAATCGTTCTTGTCCCATCCGTCGAAATTGCCGGTATCCCGGATGTCGAGCACATCATTGACCCAATTGACGTACCCATCCGCCCCGGAACAGCGGAACTGAGTGGCCAGCTCCAGATCGATGATTTCAGCCTGATGTTGTCCCGCGACTCGCCGGACCTCAGAAACGGCACCGATGTCTTCCGGACGAATCACCTGATCGTCATCAATAAAGAAGATGCTGACTTTGGCCGCATTGACTATGTCATCCACCTGATTCTCCCCCTGGTACATGAAGGCCGACTCGTTTTTGAGCCGGTGCGCTTCATCGACTACGATGACATCAAACGTATCCTTTGGTGTGTCCAGATACTTGCCGGATCCCGTAAGCAGATGTTTGGCCCGGGCTCCGTCCCCGCCTGATGCCAGTTTGTCCAGCATCACCTGGCGAAACGCCGCATTCGGCGCGACAAAAAAGACATTTTTCCGCTTTTTCAAGAATCCGCCTAACAAGCTCATCGAGACGACCGACTTGCCGGTGCCGGGTCCGCCGTTGACCAGAATCACCGTCTTGCGGTCGGCGTTGAGTCCGCGCTCCAGCGCCATTTCGTAGGTGACCTTCTGCTCGTCAATCAGGCGGAATTCCCTGTTGCCCCGGAACAGTCCCACGACATGATCCACCAGCTGCTTGCTCGGCCGGATGTTGCCGGATTCGATATCGTACATGATATCCATACCACGGCCGCGGCCCACATGATCGCGGAGGAACTGCTCCAGCTTTTCGTAATCATCCCTGAAATAGATCGGGGCATCGGCGATCGACTCTTCGTAGACCGGATCGGTAAGCGGCTCGGGGTTGCTGCGGCTGTAATTATGCAGATAGGCGCAGGCTACAGGGGTGATTTTTTTCGTGTAGACGTTTTCGTTGAAATCCGACAAAAAGCCTTTGTAGGATGAGGCCTGGTAGGACGGGTGCGTGACGTAGTGTCTGTAATAGGGTGTCTGCACGAGGTCCTTCTGATCGGTACTTTGCGCCTCGGTCCACTGCTTCAGTTCAACAATGACGAACTTTTTGCTGCCGTCCTGGTCGCGACCGGATATGATAAAATCGACCCGTTTGGATGTGGACGGGAGTTTGTACTCGATGAGCACGCCGCAGTCATCGGGGATGCCGGACCGCTGCAGCACCCGGTCCATGTACATCAGTGAATTTTGCCAGGACATGTCCTCGGCGGGATGAAAGCGGACCTTGCCGGTCTTCTCGAAAAACGCCTCCTTGATGCGATCCACGATTCGGAAAGTATCCACATCCTTCCGGAACCCTTCGGCCGAGTTCTTGTAGATTATCATGCTGATGTAATTGGTTGACGTGTTTGGAAGACTCCCGGAATTGCGTGAAAATGGCTTGCTGGTGGTTCGCCCACTTCAGGTACCGGGCCGGTTGATTCAGAGATGCAATGTGCCTTACTGATGTTTTTTTGCAGCCTGGGGACAATAGCTCACCGTACTCTCACAGCTCGGTATACTTTCGCGCTGTGCCCTTCGCCTTATCCACCGGGTACTTCTTGTCGTTGGATTTGATCTTCTCCAGGACGATTTCCTTAACGTCGAAATCGTACTTTTCGGCCAGCAGGAAAGCGTAGGCAAAAATGTCAGCCAGCTCCTCTCTGACCTTTTCCTTGGATGCATCCTCCGGCTGTTTCCACAAAAACTGTTCGAGCAGTTCGCCGGCTTCGACGTTCAGGGCGACTGCGAGGTCCTTGGGATTGTGGAACTGCTCCCAGTCGCGCCGATTCCGGAATGTGATCAGGGCATCGATAATCTCTTGCATGGGCGATGAGTGTGATGGGGGATTACGGATACGGGGAATATCCGATATGTTTTGTTTTTTTACAATTGGTTGATAAGTGAATACCCTGTAATGGTTTATTTATTGACTTCCATATGCTTTTTGATAAATTTCAGCTTCCATTCGATAAATCCTGACATGCAATTCTTCATCGGAGTAACCGACGATACCTGGTACAACTATCTGGCACATCATCAACCAGACGAGGTTAACTTTTGGCGTCCCCGAAGTAAAAGTACGTTCAGGGCGATTCCTGAAGGTGCTCCATTTCTATTCAAGTTGCACAGTCCGAATAACTTCATTACTGGAGGCGGTTTTTTTGTTCGACATTCTTTGCTTCCATTGACCCTGGCCTGGGACGCATTCGGGGAAAAAAATGGGGCGGCCACGTTCGATGAATTTCGTCGCATTTTGATGAAGCATAACCAATCTGGAGAACCGAATCCAACAATTGGCTGTACTATACTCACTGACCCTTATTACGCATGGCACGGCCAACCTCTAACGCAGCTGCCGGAATCTCCTCGGGATCAGCCAGCTGTACCATTTCTAAACTGGCATCAGCAAAATGTGTATAGAGGGTAGCCCATTTTTTAAGGCCATATTAATCCAAACTTTTATATGTACTACGGTCCTTAAGCCGTATCCATATTCATCATGACATTAACCGCCGGACTGTACGAACAACTCATCAGCCAAACTCTACGACGCAAGCTTGAGAGTCAAGATGAACACCGATACCATATCGCAAAGGAGCCTCTCGATCCGGAAGAGGCTGCCCTCTACCTGAGCCATTATCTTTCCCGAGTTATGAAATCGGTCCTGGGCGAGTTTCGGTCCGACCGA
This sequence comes from Balneolales bacterium ANBcel1, assembly GCA_029688905.1. Lineage (NCBI taxonomy): Bacteria > Pseudomonadati > Balneolota > Balneolia > Balneolales > Balneolales bacterium ANBcel1. Next base: position 305,726 of record JARULB010000001.1, read on the forward strand.
GAAGGACTCAAGCGTCAGATCCAATTGTGCAATGATCTCATCGAGCGACTGGAGCAATCCACAAAAGGGCTGGATCTATCCGAAGATCTTATCGAGGCTGGTGGTCAGGTTCTAACGGCAGTTTTTCACCGGAACAATTCGTCGGTTTCGAACCTAAAAGAACATCTGAAACGCATCACTCCGGTTACCCGCCTTACGCAAAGCGAGCTTTTCACTGGTAGTCGCGCAGGAATCACCATGGAGAGCGAGCTCAAAAAGGAGATTCTGTCATCAAACCGTATCGACTTTCTGATTTCGTTTATTAAATGGACCGGTATCCGCATTTTTGAGCAGGAATTGCGAGAGTTTACCAGTCGCGGCGGACGCCTGCGTGTTATTACCACATCATATCTGGGTGCTACAGACGAAAAAGCCATCCGCTTTCTGGATGAACTACCGAATACTGAAATCAGGGTCTCCTACAACACGGGCAGTGAACGGTTGCACGCCAAGTCGTATCTATTTCGGCGCAATACCGGTTTTCATACTGCCTACATCGGCTCATCCAACATCTCGCAATCCGCTCTCACCAGCGGGTTGGAGTGGAACTTGAAGGTCACAAACAGCGAAATCAGCCACATTATTGACAAGTTCATCAAGACTTTCGAAACATACTGGAATGATTACGATTTCGAGCCTTATGAAGCCAAACGGCTTTCCAGTGCACTGCGAGATGCGCGTCGGTCTTATGATGCCACACCATCTGTCGTTTATTTCGATCTGAGACCTTACCCGTTTCAGCAGCGGATTCTGGAAACACTCAGCGCTCGTCGGTCGGTTCATGACAGCTGGCGTAACCTGATTGTTGCTGCAACTGGTACAGGAAAAACGGTGATCTCTGGTTTCGATTATCGCAGGTTTTGCAAAAATCAGGAAGAGGAACAAGAAAATTTGCAAAGGCAAGCGAAAACTACCAAACGTCCAAAGTTGCTATTCATAGCACACCGCGAGGAGATCCTCAAACAGGCAATGGCCACGTTCCGCGGTATTCTCCGTGATCAGAATTTTGGTGAATTATGGACTGGTCGCTACGAACCTGCCCATCTTGATTATGTATTCGCGTCCGTCCAGACTCTCAATAGCCGATGGGATCAACTTTCGCTAAGCGAGGATTATTACGACTACATTGTGGTTGATGAAGTGCATCATATTGCTGCGTCCAGTTACCGTCCCATAATCGACTATTTCAAACCAAAGGTGCTGCTTGGCCTCACGGCCACGCCTGAACGCATGGACGGTGAAGACATCCTGCGTGATTTTGACAATCGGATAGCCGCGGAAATCCGTCTGCCTGAGGCACTCAACCGAAAACTACTTTGTCCATTTCAGTACTTCGGCATCACCGATAGTGTCGATCTTTCAGGCGTGACCTGGCGACGCGGAGGTTACGCGACCGAAGAATTGTCCCATGTCTACACCGCATCTGATGCACGTGTCGGTGAGGTTATTGATAGCATTCGTAAATACACCGTCGATGAGCACAAAGTGCGTGCCTTAGGTTTTTGCGTGGATATGCGACATGCTGAGTTTATGGCGGAACGCTTTGCCTCTGCGGGTTTCCGGGCCGCTGTACTTACCAGCAAGAATGACATCCGGAGAGAAGAGTTGCGTCTGAAGTTGGCACGAGGTGATATAAACTACCTTTTTGTGGTGGATATGTTTAATGAAGGTCTCGACATTCCTGAGGTGGACACGGTGCTGTTTTTACGTCCCACGGAGAGTTTGACCGTCTTTCTGCAGCAACTTGGACGTGGATTGCGCAATGCGGATGGTAAGGAGTGTTTAACAGTGTTGGATTATGTCGCAAATGCCCGCAAGGAGTACGATTACGAACATAAGTTCCGAGCATTGGTAGGCAAGACGGACACATCTACACGACGCGAAATCGAACGTGATTTTCCGAATCTGCCACTGGGGTGTTCCATTACACTTGAGCGAGTGGCCCGAGATCGAATCGTCGATAATATCCGCCGAAACACACGGCGCACCCATGCTCATCTGCGCCATCTGATCCGGCAGTTTCGCCATCAGTCGACACTGCCGCTTGCACTTGAAAACTTTCTGGAGTTTTACCATTTGGATCCGGAAGTAATATACAAGAGGGATACAAATTTTCACCGATTGTGCGCCGATGCCGGCTTGAAACCGGGATTCTCCGAATCTCTCGAAAAGAATGTCACTAAAGCTATTTTCCAGAAATGGTTGCCCAATCGATGTGTGGGATACTTCCGGTTTATAAGGCAGCTGTTGACGAAATTCGCACAAAACAAGGTATCTAGCCTGGACGATTCTGATTTTAAAGAACCAGAACACGCGTTGATGGCTATGATGCTCTGTTACGATATATGGAGCGTCCCGCCGGCTAAAGCAGGATTTAGCTCCTTGACGCGGGCTGTAGAACATATCGGGTCACATCCTGTGATGTGTACTGAAATTGTGCAGGTACTGGATTGGATGATCGCCCGAATCGAATTAGAAGAAAAAATATTTCGACCGGGGTACCCTTGTCCCCTTAGAGTTCATGCGCGTTACCATCGTGATCAGATTTTGACAGCTTTCGGATTCAATGATTTTAGAAAATCAAAGTCAGTTAAAGAGGGGGTAGCACGCATTGGTGAAACCAATACCGAGCTACTTTTTGTCACGCTGGAAAAAAGTGAAAAAGAGTACTCACCAACCACCATGTACCACGATTATGCCATCAACGAAGAACTCTTCCACTGGCAATCACAAAATTCAGCCCGACCCGATCGTGGTCGAGGTCAGGAATATGTACAACAACGTGATAAAGGCAAGAACGTGTTGCTTTTCGTACGTGAGCGGAAAAAGTCGAAATGGGGTAATACTGTGGGGTATGTTTTTCTGGGATCTGTGCGGTATGTGACGCATGAAGGGGCGCAACCAATGAACATAACCTGGCGACTTGAGGAACCGATGCCGGCTTCTTTATTGGAAAGTGGAAGAAAGCTGATTGCGGGATAATTACCTATTGGGATGGCGTTTTGCGACATCACCTGGTGAGTTTTTTCTATCTCTTGGGAAAGAGGCGACTTTCTGGCATAGTGGAGTAAAATTCCCGCATCAAAAATATACTTTTCCATCAATCAAGACCTTTGAGCATCTCCTCAAATTCTTCATCGGTCTCATCACCAGGCCATTTGCCAGAGAGTTCAGACAATCTATGTCAGTTATCCTTCCCTCACAGGTTTCGATCAACGCTTAATCATCACCTCCGGAAAGAATACATGGTGACCAACGATATCCTGCATAGCTGGTTCCCTTGAAAAACGAAAACATTGTCCAATTTAGTAAAATTATTGTGATGTTACTTAACCGCACTAGCACCGATATTCATCATATCTAACCCTCGTATTTTCCCCAGAATGACGTCTTTCGGCCATGGCGCTCCCGTAACTCCCGAACATATGCCTGATGGTCGTGCACTTTCTTCCAGTCATCAACTTCGGTGGCCAGCCGATCCAGCTTTTTGAGATAGCGAACGCCATGATGATAAATGGTGGATTTGCCGCGTCGCAGAATGGAATCGAGCAGTGATCGGTAGACAACTGTGGCCGGAAGCGGATAACCGGCTTGTTCCAGGGCTTTTGCCAACGGTAACAGGTTGGAGTAAAAATCCCCGTTGAGTTGTTCCGCCCGCTCAAGGATATAGTCTCCGGCTTCCTCCATAAGGCCCAGATCAACAAGGAAAGCGGCATGGGTCGGCGACAGTTCGCTATCCGCAAGGATCTTCGGCAACTCTTCCTGCAGGACCGCATCATACTGGTCTTTGCCGATCACCGCCAGTAATTCCTGCAGCCCATCAAATGTACGGGAACTGCGAAAGCGTCTCCAGGCAATATCTTTCTGATTTTGTGACTTTCCGAGCTTACCGTAAACGTCAAGCAGCAACCTGTCCCGCCGGGATACTTGATTGACATCTTCGTCGCTGATCTTTTCCAGCCACCCCAGGGCGCTTTGCGCATCTCCTGATTCCAGATACACTTCGGCGATATCAAGCCAGGCATTGGCGTTCAGTGAATCCCAGGAAGCCTGGCGGGTTTTGAGGAACAGCTCGGGATCCCTGATTTGCCGGGCCAGTGACTCGATAAGAAGCAGCCAATGTCTTTTGTGATATTCGTCCGACTCCGCATCCGCCGTTTGTTGTATCCGGTGGATAAGAGACCGAATAACAGATTCCGGGAGGTATTCCGATGCGCGATGAATCAGAGCGTCACGGACGCCATAGCCGTCATGCTTGTTAAGATCAAATACCAGATCAGCCAGCCACTCTTTGTCCGAACAGCGTTGTGCATACGTCGAAAAAATCTCGGCAGCATCATAGCGGAACACGTCCCCGATATACCCGCTGGAGTCATCGCATCTTCCCAGAGTCGCTTCGTCACATTCATAAAACTTCGCCACCAGTTTCGAGCCGGTAACCGGATCATCCGCTCCCTCTTTAAGCATTTCAAGCAGCTGCTGCAGTTCGAGAGAAAACCCGTATGATTCCCCCCATCGGATGAAACGACGGGAGCGCTTGAGTCCGGCCAGTTTCGCCTTGAATTTTTTTACATTCTCCTCGGGAGTGGCAATCAAACGTTCCACAAGCTCATTAGCAATATCATTTTGTTCGGCAAGTTGCAAAAGCGCGTCCGAAAGGGCATCCGGACCCAGTTCTGCAAGGCGCTTTTTTCGGGAGTCATTCATGCTATTATGTGCTTAATTATGCATTTGTGCTATAGTCTGCAGCTTCCTGTTCCGGTTAATCCTGCCGGGTATTTTCTGATAGCTTGTCCGAAACGGAAACGCGCCAAACCAGCACATGGGTTCCAGAACAACGGTCATGTATCGGCCTCCCACTCACCTCCGACCGAACCAACGATATCTTCTTCGTATAAAACAGAGTCCTTTAGCAAGTTTTTTCCGGTATCTTCTTTTTGAGGCGATTCCATCCGGGCAATCGCTTTATTCTGCCTGGTGACTATGTACCGCCCCTGCTCATCGTGCATTACTCGAAGATTTTTTAGGCACCGGGCTTTGAACTCCGTGACTGATATGGTTGTCTTCTTCATTTATAACCACCTCTTTAATAAAAATAGTCATTAAACATAGTTATTATGCAGCCTCAATAAAAGCGATAGCGCTGAATGATGCTCACCCACATATCCTGAAGTCATTCAACGGCAGCCTCGGTAAACTCAGCTCAACATCCATCAAAAGATGGCTTCACAATCAGGCAAACATGACCTCACACCCCGGATTATCCCTTCTTCACATCCCCCCGAAAAACATCATTCGTTTGACGGATACCTGAGCAGCGGCAGCGATACGTTCCAGTACAGCGCGGCAATGCGGATTATCAGAACAGCCATAACGGCCGGAATCACCGCCCAGACTCCCGGAACCTGGAAGTAGTGGAGCACGGCAAACAGCACGGCGCCGCATAGGCTTGCCGACGCGTAAATTTCCCGGCGCAGAATCAACGGAATTTCACCTGCAAGCACATCCCGGATCATCCCGCCGACAACGCCGGTCATCATCCCCATCACAATGGCAATGCCGTAGGAGCCGGTCACTTCAAACCCGTGCCGAAAGCCGATGATTGTAAATATGGCCAGTCCCCCGGCATCGGCATATAGCAGCGTTTTCATCGGAATCCACCAGTACCGCACCAGCAGAAAGGTGCCAAGTGCGGCAAGCGCGGCAACCGGCAGGTAGACCGGGTCGGAAACCCAGAATACCGGATGATTCCCCAATATCACATCGCGCAGCGTGCCGCCCCCTACAGCGGTTACACAGCCCAGCACCACCACACCGAAAACATCCATCCGTTTCCGGCCGGCGGCAAGCGCGCCGGTCACAGCAAATGTTGCCGTGCCCAGCAGGTCAAGTATGTAGATCAATGGAATCATTCACTGCTCGCGTTCATCACGGTTCAACGTTACGAAAGGCGGAACCCCCGGTCAATTCCAAAATGAACGAACCGCGTGAAGAGCAGCCACCCCGGCAATGGCGCAGGAAGGATGGTGACTGCACGCTGTCGGTCACACCGGGACAAATTGATTCACCACCGGGACTTTTTCGAAGGAATGATGAAATAGATCATTTTTTTATGAATACATTACCGAATCCGGTGTATGATTGGTAAAAACCACAATGACGTGAAAAGCCGAATTGATATAGAACCAGGCCTGGTGCATCGGGTGCGCAGCGGTGATGCACGGGCGTATGGCGAGCTGGTGGATGTGCTGATGAAGCCGGCATATTACCATGCGCTCGCACTCACCGGCCGCCACGATGACGCCGTTGATGTGGTCCAACAGGCGTTCATCCGCGCCTGGGACGCCCGGAGCGTTACGGATCCGGCACGACCGTATTACCCATGGTTCTATACCATCCTCAAACGTTTGTGCCTGAACGTACTGCGCAGCCATAACCGAAGCAGGGAAACGGCACAGAGCATGCTGCCCGCATGGATCGAACCCGCAGGCAGCGAGGATGCCTCCACCGATATTCTGCGAGCAGAACAGAGCCGGTTGCTTCAGGAAGCACTGGCCCGCCTGGATCCCGACCGCCGGCGCGCTGGTACTGCTGCTGTACGGCGCATGGATGGCGCTGTCGGGACTGCTGACCGACCCGGAGATCGCCTGGTGGGTCCGGACAGCCATAGCCGCGGCCGTTGCCGGAACCATCATCCTTATGATCTCACTGATCCGGGAAAGAGTGTATCTCCATAAACGTGAACGCTATAAAGATATCATACGATGAAAATCACAACTTCTTCCGAAATAGCCGGACTAAAAATCGAACAGACACTCGGCCTTGTCCGGGGAAACACCATCCGTGTTCGGCACCTGGGCCGGGATATCGTCGCTGAATTCCGCAAACTGATTGGAGGGGAAATCCAGGGGTATACGAAAATGATGGCCGAAGCCCGGGAACAGGCCGTCGACCGCATGATCGATGACGCGAAATCACTGGGAGCCAACGCAATTGTAGATGTGCGTTTCTCCACGAGCTATGTGATGTCCGGTGCGGCGGAAATCCTTGCTTACGGCACGGCGGTTATCGTTCGCTGAGTTTACGGCGCGAGTCTTGGCAGTGTACCGCATCCTTAGATGTGAAAAGCGTTTCGTCGCGGAATTGATGAAAGGCGGGGTATCAGAACCGTGCGGGAGGCATTAATTCAGGAGACCTGAAAATGGCACTGCGTCAGAAGAAATACGGCAGGAATCGCGCCTGCTTCAGAATTGCTCCGTGGTAACGGTATATACCGCGGAGAATGTACCGTTGTTGTGCTCTCCGGCGTCGAGAGTCCCAAGCAGCTCGATTTCGGCGATGCCCCGATAGCTGCCATTGTCCGATTCGGTAAAGGTAACAGCCGCCGGAGTCCCGTCCGGATTGATGAGCCCCTCTTGCAGTACGTTTCTTCCAATTCTTATTTCGGGCTCGAATGCCAGTCTTCCGCCATTGCCGTCACTGAGTTGCCGGTTTCCCTGGACACTTACCAGCATCTCGCTGTGGGGCGCAGCAGGAATGGATATCCTGCCCGATCCGGGTGTTCCAGCTTCAAGCGTCATACTCCGCTCTCCATTCATTTCCACTTTCATGGGAGCAACGTGGCTGATGTTGGAAGGCTCCACGACCGTGACACTTACATTGAGACTCGCCGATGTTGCTCCGGAAGCGTTTGGCGAGTGGGCGTTCACCTGAACTCCAATGAGCGCCAGAAGGAGGATACCAGCGAGTGTTTTCATGGCTTTATGGTTTATTAAGATTTCTTAACTATATATAATTAGAAAATCTTAATGAAGCAAGTTATTTATTAATTTTTTTTAATAAATAAGCTCGCGCAAAAGCCCTAATACCCGCAAGTATCTGCTTGGCAATAATTTATATTTATTAATTATTTTTAATTTTTTTTTAGAGACGCACAGACATAGCCGCAGTTCCGGCTTCACTCCGGGTCCGGTCACCTGCCAGGTGGGGGATCAGACAGGTAATAGATGAACAGGTTTTGCGCTTTTACTCTCTATTTCGCGTACTTCCCGGCCAGGATCTTCAACAGGCGGGCAAGACGATTTTTCATCTTGTTGCGCGATACGATAAAATCAAGGAATCCGTGTTCCAGGAGGTACTCTGAGGTCTGGAAACCGTCAGGCAAATCCCGCCCGATGGTCTGCCGGATCACACGCGGACCCGCAAAGCCGATGAGCGCTCCGGGTTCGGCGATATTGAAATCCCCCAGCATGGCGAAACTGGCGGTAACACCACCCGTCGTGGGATTGGTCATTATCGAGATGTAGGGTACCTTCGCCTCGTGAAGCTGCCCCAGTTTTGCCGATGTTTTGGCCATCTGCATCAAACTGAGCACACTCTCCATCATCCGGGCGCCGCCCGACTGGGAGATGATGATCAGAGGCTTTTTTTTCTCTCTTGCATGGTCTATGGCCAGGCCGATTCGCTCACCAACCACCGACCCCATACTGCCTCCAATGAACCGGAAATCCATGCATGCCACAACAACTTCCATCCCGCGCAGCTTCCCGGTGGCAACGCGTGCCGCATCACTCAGGCCGGTCTTCTTTTGCGTTTCACTGAGCCGATCCTGGTACTTCTTGCGATCCTTGAACGTCAGCGGATCCACCGGCAGAATATCGCCGCCGATCTCCTCGAACTCCTCTCCGTCAAACAGCATCTGAAAATAATCCTGGCTCCCGATCGGAAAGTGGTAACCGCTGGCCGGATCCACCCAGCAATTCTCCTCCAGCTCACGCCGGTGTATGGTCTCGCCGGTGACCGGAACCTTGACCCAGATGCCCTCCGGCATCTCCTTGGGAGATTTTGTGACAATGTTTAAATCCTTGCGTTCAAACCAGCTCATATGTGTCTTGGCTTCCGTCCGTGTTGCTGCGGCTTGTTTGTCCGACCGCAATAGTTTCTCTTTTTCCCCGACCCCGGCATGCTTCTCACACAAGTGATGATACCGTCTGCCGGTCATATCGCCCGGTTATTTCCGGGTGTTGTAATCCCTGTAATAATAAGGCGTAAAAAGTTCTGTTGCGACATGTTCCGTCAATTTTTACAACGACCATCGAGAGTCGAACGGAGATCTGTTCACCATCACGCCTGTTTGTGCCGGCATCGCACCGAAGTTTCTTCGACTCCTTGCCGATGTTCCTTCGACCACGCACCGAAGTTGCTTCGACCACATACCGAAGTTGCTTCGACTCCGGTTCGGGATTTGTCCCACTACACGCCGAAGGTGGTGCGGATCCGGTTCGGGTCCGCATCGACTTCCATCCAAAGGCTTCCCGAACCAGTCCCGAACCAGTCCCGAAGAAACTTCCTCCGGATTCCCCCGCTCACGCCTGCGAAAAACCCGCCTTTCACAGATCGGAGTAATAGTCGGGTTCAAACAGGGCGGGATCGACTCTCCGAATCAGCTGCAGGTCATGGCGCTCCTCGCCCGCCTCCTCCCTGCCGGAATTTTCTTCATGAACACCGGCTTTATCATTATCCGCAGCATCCCCGGTTCCCGCCGCTTGATCCCCGCTACTCCCAGCCGGCTCCTCCTTTCCCCTGTGCGGATCCAACCCGGCCGACATGTCGGGATAATATCCCAGATAGGACAATATGGCGGCAGCTGAAATCTGTTCGCTTCCGGGAAAAGCCAAAAGCGAACCCGAATCGAAGCCGCGATCTGCCGCAAGTTGCATCAGGCGGTCCGTCCCGGTACCCGCCAGCATCCGCCCGGACATCCACAATTCCAGCACCTCATCGAGTTCCCTGATTTTCAACCCGGTTTCGGGTGTGATTCCGCGTTCGCCGATCCGCCATGACTGA